>CAZEDC010000088.1:0-4595 GCA_964510985.1 uncultured Dehalococcoidia bacterium | reverse complement strand
ATGCGGGTGCCGAGATCGGCGGTCATGACCTGCGCGACGCTCTTAAGACTTTGGGCGACCGGGCTATCGGCATACTCGACCGTGGACGAGTATCGCTCCGGCGCGGTCCTCAGGATATCCGCTCCTTTGAGGGCGTCGGTGCCGGTCTGTCCGAGGAACTGCCCAACGGCGTCCTTGCCCTCGCCGGTGCCGTATATCTGGGTGAAAGCCTCCAGGGCCAGCTTCCGGGAGTGCTCGTCCTGGATGTCGGGCAGCAGCCCGTAGGTCTCGAGATTGCCGACCGAGGCGACGGGGACACCCTTGCACGACAGGGCCCTCGGTAGCCCCCGACCGAAGTTGACGGCGGTGAGGACGTTGTCGGCATTGGGGTCCATCTCCCTGACGGCCCGTCCCAGCCAACCTGACTCGCCGATGCCCTCGGGCTGGGCCGTGTGCCAGACATCCATCGAGCGGAAGTGGGACCGGTTAGGATTCGGGTAGCCGATGCCGTTGATCACGGCGACCTTGCCCTCGTCCCAAAGGCTCTTGATGGGCGCCATGCTGGGATTGAAGCCGAACTCATCGTTCAGCTTCAGCACTTTGTCCTGCTCGATTCTGACCTCCGGACGGTAGTCGTAATACAGCTCGTTGTTGTAGGGCACGACCGTGTTGAGGGCGTCGTTGCCGCCTGAGAGCTGCAACACCACTAGTGATCTGTCCGACTTGGCAGATGTCATCACTCTTCTCCTTCAAACTACGCCGAACCGGGCGTACATCGTCCTACCCGTGTTTTGGTGCGGTTGCACCAAACTCTACGTCCCAACCTCAGGTTTGTCAATGGCCGCGTCGGACTTAACCGAGCCTGCGAGGGGAAGCTACGGCCTCCGCCGATAGACCTGCACCCAGTGGCGGCTTGTCTCCGTTGCGTAGATCCTGCCCGCGCAGTCGAGTTTGACCGAAGCCGGTCCCCAGAAGAGCTTCTTGATGTGGGACGACTCCTCGTGAGGGTCCTGGACGAAGAGTCTATGTCCTTTTCGAGGTCGGAACGCGACCTGTCCTCGGCCTCCTTCGTGTTGGCGCTCATGAAGTTCTCGGCCCACTTGGACAGGTCTGATTCGCCTCTCAGACTGACGACGAACCCGCCGTCGGAGTCGAACACCTGCACCCATTCGTTACCGCAATCGGCCACGTGCATGTGGCCATTGGCGTCGACAGCTACGCTGGAGGGCCTGTGGAACTGACCGTCGCCATGGCCGGGAGTCCGGTACTTGGCGATGAAGTCACCGCCGGACGAGGACCTCTGGACCCGGTCGTTTCGCCAGTCGGCGACGTAGGTGTCTCCGCCGGGGGCCGCGGCCACACCGCATGGCAGGTCGAACTGTCCGTCGCCGGACCCCTGTGGCCGAACGTCAGCAAGAACCGGCCTTCGGCCGTGAACTTCTGCACGCGATGGTTGAGGTGGTCGACGACGTACATGTCGTCGCCTATGAAGAACGACCCCTGTCAAGAAGGGAGATATTCGCCCACTTCATCCCTGTCAAGGGTCGCAAGGGCGACAAAGCCTATGCCCTCGGGGGAGGTGCAGCCTCGTCATTGTCGGTGAAGATGTGGGTGGGCTTCGGGGTCGTTACCGCCAGACGCAATGTCGTCTCCTCGCCGACCGAGGTGATGAAATGCCGCATCCCTTTGGGGACGAACACGATGTCGCCATCCTGGACCTGAATCAGTGGGCGGTCCTTACCTACCTCCCAGGTCAGCCCGCCCTTCAGAATAGCCCACCACTCCTCGAAGTCGGGGTGCCAGTGGCCGCTGTTGGACATTCCCGGCCCCTGACAGATGAGGTTCGCGCGGTTCCGGTCGTCCAGGACAATCTCGCTGGACCAGGGGGGCTCGCCGAAGTGGGCCATCATGCTGTCCAGGGATGTGTGGAGCAGGTTGGGAGGGACCTCCTGGTCCGGCATCGGCTCTTGCGTGCTGCTCCGGTCGCCCTTGACGGAGTGGTCCGAGTCGGGCTTGGTTATCCCCAGGCGCAGCGAAGTCTCATTGCCCACCGTGGTGATGTAGTGCCGTTCGCCGGCCGGGCAGATTACGAGGTCGCCTTTCCTGGCGTGTATCGGTGGGTAGTTACCGATCTCCCAGACAAGCTGTCCCTTCATAACTATCCACCACTCGTTGAAGTCGGGGTGGGTATGGGCGTCGTTGGACCCTCCTGGCTTGTCGGATATGAGGACGACGCCGTTTCGGCCGTCAGTCAGCAGCCGCTCGGCCCATGGAGGCTCCCCGTGACGGGAGGTAACGTCGGCGACGCTGATTTTGAAGGGCTCGGAGCTGGTGCCCTGCTGCTTCACGATATCCCTCCCTTTTGGCTCGTGGACAGATGGCCGCGCAAGCCGGACGCCTCTCCGAAAAACAACAGGCTCCCGGAATTGCCCGGGAGCCTGTTGGTACGTGCCCGTCTTTCGGTCAGCCTTGCCTGTGAGCTAGAACGTACCCGCTGGCCGCTTGGAGGTCCACATGAAGTCCTCCGTCTCGCCGATCTCAAACTCTCCGGTGCCGATATAGTCTGTCAAAGGGGAGCCCGTCAGCGTCATTCTTAGCTGTGTTTCCTCGTTGAAAAGGACTTCCGTCGGGAAATCGATGGTCTCTCCAGGGGGCACGTCCATCTGCATGTTCTGGACCGCCCACTCCCCCTCATCGTCCCAGTCCCCATCCTTATTGTAGTCGAGGAGCATGTTCAGGTATAGTGGGCCGTCCCAGTCATTATTGGTGACGGCGACCTCGAGGGGCAAGGCGGCCATCAGGCCGTCGTCGAACTTGTCGCCCGTGTAATCCAGGACGTCCTCCTGTTCGCCGGCCCTCCGTTCCGCGTTGACGGTGGCTCCCAACCAGGCTCGAGTCACATCCACATGCCTGGCGCCGTCGCTGTCGAGCTTAGTAGGGTAGCTGGGGTCCATGGCATCCCCGAAGTCGAACTTGGGGCGTACGGGCGTCGGACTCTTTTCGGCAACGGTGGTCTGGGAGCCTGAATCCGAGTCGCCGCCACAGGCAGCCAGCAGCAGGGCGCTCAGGGCGATGGCTACCAGGCCGAGCAGTGTCAATCTTCCGGGTGGTATCAGGGTCCAAAGGCCGGTTTGGTTAAGCTGTCGCACAGTTCTACCTCACGAGTGTTAGTGCTCAAGGGAGCGGCTCTCACAACGCCGCCCCCGGTTGTTCGCCGTGGATTATACCATTTCCCCACATTACGAGGTGGGGCGGGCGGCCAGATTCTGCGCCGGGACGGCGGTCCCGGTCGGACCCGGCAGGAACGTAGAGCGCAAGATGGACCGACGTCTCGGTCTTGCTATTGCCCGCGGAGAGGGATGGCAGGAGTGGTAGGACTCGAATCCGCGACCTGCGTTTCTGGAGCCTCGCGGCGTCACACCGCCGTGCCTAATGTTCTGTGGTTTCAGGTACGGAATCAGAACGGTACGTCCATCGCTTGGGTGTGGTTATGGAGCTGATGTCCTGGCAGGTGATGGTCCGCCCGGCATCATTGTGACCATTTCGTGACCATTTAGCCACATCAGTCAAGTCGGAGGCGGCTCCCACCAAACCAGGAGCCCCTTCTCATGTGGTTAATCGTGGCAGGAGCGGCAGGACTCGAACCCGCGACCTGCGGTTTTGGAGACCGCTGCTCTTCCAACTGAGCTACGCTCCTGCACCGGCCCGCTGGGCACTCGACACCCACGGTTACTGAAATCATATCGTCCAGCTACGACCCGGTCAACGGCAACCCGGTTCACCCGATGGCGCGGGCGGGTTTTCACCGCTTCACCAGGACATGACTGAGAGTTTCGTGACAGGCTGTCCGCTAGCCTGGGCAAAGAGCAACTCTCACGGTATGAAAGGGCGACGTAACGGCACCGTGACAGCATTGGCCAAAGACCGACCGAGGTCTGAAAAGTATGGCTCCCATGAATAGGACGGACTGTTAAACTCCTCGAACCCTCGCATTTCCCAATGTCCAATGGTCACGAACTCCTCATAGTTCGGATCCCATTCCTGGGTAATGCTCGCTATTCGCCTGACTATCGTGGCTTCAAGGTAGGAATCCAATACACTCTTCCGACCTTCTCCAACACGCGGGGTATCGAGTTGTGCGACCCTGTCATTTAACTCTTTGATATGTTTTCTACGTTCAGTTATTTGCGTTGGGGGTCCGCCAAACTGGGTACCTTCGTCCAGTAGTCGCATCTTACTTAGGGTTGTCGGGGGGCTGGTCGCGAGCGATCTGCACCGTGAGCTGAACTCCCCAGCACTCCAGGTGCCATAAGTATGTGCCGTTAACACCGTCGGAACAGCGGCGGAACCTAAGCGGACCGCTATGAGCTTGACCTGGTTTGTTAGGGTATATTGCACTTCAAGCCGCTGACCATATGAAGAAGAAAACTGTAGACTTCCGAGGGACGCCCCGTCAGGCCTTGGTGCGCTTTTTGGTCACCGTGGGGAATGTGTATCCGTGCCTGGGGACCCAGTAGTCCAGCCAGAGCTGCTCGCAGTCGGGGCTGTGGAACACACGCCGTTGCCCGTCGTGCTCCGTTACCCACTGCATCCGCGGGATCATCTGGCCGCAGAAG
>CAZEDC010000087.1:0-29707 GCA_964510985.1 uncultured Dehalococcoidia bacterium | reverse complement strand
GAGCCGACTACGAGAGGCTGGTCCTGGAGGTCTGGACAGACGGGTCTATGGTCCCGGTGGAGGCCGTGAGGCAGGCGGCCGACATTCTGGCAAACCAGTTCTTCCTCTTCGCCAACGTCCAGAAAGCGACCGAGGATGGGGCCGAAGGGCCACCGGTTGCTCTGAAGATCCCCGCCGAGCAGTACAATATTCCGGTGGAAAGACTTGAGCTTTCCTCCCGCACTCTGAACTGCCTGAAACGTGCCGCCATCAATAAGGTCGGTGAGGTCCTGGAGTTGAGTAGGGCCGAGCTGCTACGCATCCGAAACTTCGGAGAGAAGTCCTACACCGAACTGTTCGGTAGGTTGCGGGACATGGACCTGCTGCCGCCGGACCTCGATCCCGAAGCCGATGATGCGGGCGACGAAGGGGCCGAGCAGAACGGGCCGGAGGCACAGCAGGTACAGGATGAGCCGGCCGAGGAAGCGCCTGTGTCTGAAGACGGACCGACCGAGGAACAAGAATAATGAGACACAAGATCGCAGGGCGAAAGCTCTCGCGCCCCACTGCGCACCGCCTGTCCATGCTGCGGACCACCGTCACGGACCTGATCCGGTACGAAACCCTACGCACGACCGAGGCCAAGGCCCGTGAGGTCAAACGCATGGCAGAGAAGGTTATAACCCATGCCAAGAAAGGAACCCTGCACCATAGACGGCAGGCCTCGGCCCTGCTGACCGACGAGGCGATGGTCAGAAAGCTGTTCGACGAGCTGGCTCCAAGATACGAGTCCAGGCCCGGCGGCTACACGAGAATGGTTAAATTAGGGCCGCGCAAAGGTGATGCGGCGCCTCAGGCGGTCTTGGAACTTTTGCCCTGACCGCCGTTTAGGTTGCCGGATGCGACTGGCACTGATTGTAGAATACGAGGGAACGGACTTTCATGGTTTCCAGTACCAGTCCAACGTCCCCTCGATACAGGAGGAACTGGAAAAAGCGATAGAACGGGTGACAGGTGAGAGGGTAAGGATCGCTGGAGCCGGACGTACCGACGCCGGGGTCCATGCCGAGGGCCAGGTGGTCGCCTTCGACACGGCGTCCACTCACTCGCCGGAAACGTTCGTCCGGGCGCTGAATTTTTACCTGCCCGATGCGATTGCCGTCAAGGCCGTATATCGGATGGCGAGGGGATTTGACCCGCGCAGAGATGCGCTGAGCCGCAGGTACAGGTTCACTGTCCTCAATAGCTCTGTTCCGGCGCCTTTGATGAGACGGACCGCAGTTCGGATCACAGAGCCGTTGGATGTGCGGAGAATGCGCGGCGCGGCGAGACTGCTGGTGGGCGAGCGTGACTTTAAGAATTTTGCTGGCCCGCTGGCGGAGGAATGTTCCAGCACCGTTCGACATATATATCAGGCATCTGTGAGGAAGGTCGGCGACTTAGTGACCTTCGATTTCGAAGGTAGCGCCTTCTTGCCCCATCAGGTCCGTCGCATGGTGGGAGCCCTGGTGGATGTCGGGCGGGGTAAACTGTTGTTGAGCGATTTCAGAACGTGTATAAGCGGAGGAGCCGGTGACATAGTGGCGCACTCTCTCCCACCTCACGGATTGTGCCTGATGGGAGTGACCTACAGCGACTTTCCTCCAAATAATGGTGAGACATATGACAGCGAGCACTAAACCATATCAGCCGCGGGCTTCGGACCTGAATCCCGAATGGCACGTGATAGACGCCGAGGATAAGACCCTGGGGAGGCTGGCCTCCGAGATCGCGGTACTACTCCAGGGTAAGCACAGGCCCATGTACGTTCCCTATCTCAATACGGGCGACTACGTCGTCGTGATCAATGCGGAGAAGATTCGGGTAACCGGCAAGAAACTGGACCAGAAGGTCTACTACAGACATAGCGGCTACCCCGGCGGGCTCAAAGAGATCACCCTCTCCCGCCTGCTGGACAAGACGCCGACGAAAGCCCTACATCACGCCGTCAAGGGCATGTTGCCCAAGAACATTATTGGACGGCGTATGCTGTCCCGGTTGAAGCTGTACGCCGGAGACTCACACCCCCACGATGCCCAGATACGAACGAGCCAGGGACAACAGGACAATGCCGAAGGTGAATAAACACTACTCCTCTAGGCGGACTCGACGGACGAAGGAGGCCTGATTGACTACGGAGAAACAGTACTACTATGCCACCGGCAGGCGTAAAACGTCGGTGGCAAGAGTGAGACTATATATGGACAGCGGCCCCATTGTTGTCAATGGCGTGCCCATGGAGGAGGCGTTTGGCTGGCCGTCGTGGCAGCAACAGATCGTCGAACCCTTCAAAGTGACCGGTACCGCCTCGCAGTTCAGGGTCGTGGCCAAAATCACAGGTGGAGGCGTGGTGAGTCAGGCGGGAGCCCTGAGGCACGGAATATCGAGGGCTCTGATAGAGGCCGATCCCAACCTGAGGTCTCCTCTGAAGAAAGCCGGCCTCCTGACCCGAGACGCCAGGGAGAAGGAGAGCAAGAAATACGGACTTAAGCGGGCTCGCAAGGCAAAACAGTACACCAAGCGCTAGAGGGCTTCGGTTCACGCATCAAACGCTCCCCACTCGGTCTATTGGGGGGCGTTTGTTTTGAGGCAGGGAATCGACCGAATCGCGGGCTTACACATGGGAGACCTTACCTGCACTCCCTGCTGTTTCTGGTCACAAGCTCGGATTGACCGCCCTGCGACCACATGTTAATCTCGAATTAGGCTTCGGCCGCGCCGGCACGCGGGACAAGCCTGTTTGATCGGTCCCGAGGTTTGCACAGCGGTCCGCCGTTTTTGATGTTTGCATCTAAAGGCCAAATGAAAAACTCAAGTTCAAAATCTCGGAAATCCACGCCCCTCGAACCGCGTCTGTCGAAGGCCGCGGAGAACTACCTTCTGTCTATCTTCCGGTTGGAGGAACAGGAGATCCGCGCCACCCTGACCCAGCTTTCGGGGCATCTCAAGACCCTCCCGGTAGAAGAAGGCCTGGGAACATCCCTGCCCTCCGTCGGCGCCATGATACGCAGAATGGCAAGAGAGGGTCTTGTGGAGACCGCCCCCAACAAAGACGTACTCCTAACCGATAAAGGGCGGAGGTCGGCCGAAAGTGTCGTGCGACGCCACCGGTTGGCGGAGCGCATGGTTGTGGACCTGCTGGGGATGGACCTACACACGTCTCACGCCGAGGCACATCGTCTAGAACACGCTATCTCGCCTGAACTGGAGCGGAAAATTGTGGCTCGGCTGGGGAATCCAACCACTTGCCCCTTCGGGCACCCTATTCCCGGCAGTGGCTACATCGGATACAAGCGGTCTATGGCCCTGAACAAAGCAAGCCAAGGCCAGATGCTGGTGTTGGACCGAGTCCCCGAGGACGACCAGGAATTGATCGAGTATTTCGTTACCAATGAGCTTGTCCCCGGTCAGACCGTACAGGTCAAAGAGGCAGCCATCGCCAGGGGCGTGATCACCCTCACATGCAACGGGAACGAGGTGGTGTTTAGCTACGAGGTCGCAACCAAGATCAGGGTCAGCCCTTTTGAAGAGGCTACCAGCGGAGGGTGAACGACGGGAGGATGCGGCCGCTCTCCCTTATCTACCGTTCTGGGCCCGGAGGAACTGTACCAGGGCCCAGCGGTCCTCCTCGGTTAGCAGGAACTTGTATTCGGGCATGGGAGAGGCCGACTGGATACCCCGCAACGACGCAGCTAATCCCTGCCTGCCTCCGCCCGTAAGGAAACCAAACAGCTCCCCGTCGCTGGTGCTCGCTGCCAGGTCCGAGGTCAGATCGGCGGGAAACGGACCGTTCTCCATAAACTCGAGGATTTTCGCCTTCGCCGATTCATCCTCCTCGGCCGAACCTCTCAGAGTAGGTCCGTGGCAAACGGCACAGTTGATGGCATAGAGTTGCGCGGCGCGGCCAGGGTCGTAAGTCTGTGCCGTCTTGTCGGGAATTTTAAGGGCCTGGTAATCCTCGAGGGAGGCGTACGTCAGTTCCCTTCCGGTCACCGGGACTGAGTCGGGGGGCGGTAGCAGCCGTGGGCGCTCCTGGGACCTGTAAGATGGCTGGTAGTGCATCTCGGTGAAGACCTCGACCGCGTGGCTGCCGGTCTCGGGAAACGCCGGCAATGTAAAGTTGACCTCACCGCCGATATTAGTCTCGCCCGTGTTGTTGTTGTAGCAGCCGGCGGCCAGGAGCGCCATCAGAACCAGGGCTAACAGTGGCCAGGTCCGGGCCGGTAGCGTCGCCTTTTTCCGGTGGCGACTAACGGATTCAGAGCCCAGTATTGCCATAAATATTTTTCTCGATTAACCCCGCGTGATGTCCTCTGCGCCCACTCGCCTGAGTACCTCTTCGGCTTTGCCCAATCTCTCCTCATCGGTCGTAACCGCGACGCCGATATAACCCTCGGTAATCCGGGTGTCGTATGCCCCCATGAATAGTCGCGGGAGCCTGGACTCGAATATGATCCCCACAACCGTGAACAGGATCGCGCCCAGCATCGTGCCCTCGTACATGATTATGGCCATCGGCGGTATTCCCAGGATGGGCTTGCCACCGGTCACCAGAGGATAGGCTACCTGGGTTCCTGTCGTCAGGATCAGGCCGATGATGAAACCGCACGCCGCTCCGATCAGCGGCCACCTGAATAGCTTGTGGACCGGTTCCGCCTCGCCGAAGGTACCCTCTGGATACGGCGTGCCCGTCAGCACCTCGTACTCCTTCGTGCCATAACCCTCGGCCTGGAGGGCGTCCAGCGCGTCAGCGGCCGTATTCTCGTCGGTAAACAGTCCCAGCAAACTTCGTTGATTCATGACAGTGCCCCTATTTACTCCCGGATCGAAGCGGGAATCGTCCGTCGGCCAATCTTCACTTCGTCCCTGAACACCATGCCTTCCTTGATGTCAAATATCGGGATGAGCGGGAACACCTTCGAAAACAGCAACATCCCCAGAGCCACCCATGCGAAGGTGCTCGCCACCATAAGTATTTCAATCAGACTGGGGTGGTAGGTCCCCCAGTCGAATGTCAGAGGCGTCCTCCGTGCCATGCCTGGGATGATGATCAGGAATCGCTCTAGCCACATCCCCACGTTCACCAGGACGGTTGTAAAGAACATCAGCCGAATGCTGCGGCGAACGTTCTTGAACAGCCACAGGGGTACGGGGATAAAGTAGGCCGTCATCAGAAACAGGATGAACAGGAATATATAAGGCCACTGGAAGACCTGGAGTTCCCGCAACGCCAACTCCGGCCCTTCGAGGGTGTACAGCGCGAACACCCATTCGAGGAAGAAGAAGAAGAACCAGGTCGTGGCCACCACGATCAGCAGTCGTCCTATGGCGTCAAAATGGTCCGGCCTGATGTATTTGTCGAGCTTCCAGAGCCAGACCATCAGGGCCATCAGCATGGCCACGGCCGAGACTCCCGAGTGAATCGCCCCTATGATGAAGTATGGCGCGAATATGGTGGAGTGCCATCCCTCGACGCCGATGTTGACCGCGAAGTCCCATGAAACGATGCTGTGTACCGACACGAAAACCGGCAGGACCAGGGCTGAGAGAAGGATGCCCGCCACCGCCTGGAGCTTCCACTGCCGGGGCGTTCCCCGCCACCCCATGCAGAGCGCGCTGTATATCTTGGGGGCCCACTTCCCCGTGGCCCTGTCCCTTATAACCGCCAGGTCGGGCAGGAGCGCCACGAAGACGAATAGCGAACTGGCCGTCAAATACGTCATCACCGCACTTGGGTCCCATATGAACGGCGAGCGGATGTTAGGCCAGATCCCTCTAGCAAAGTCGTAGGGGAACACCCATAGCGCTGCACGCCAAGGCCGGCCGACGTGCACCAGCGGAGCCGCCATCAGCGCTGCCATCAGCGAGAAGACCGTCATGACCTCGGCCGCTCGGGTAATCGGGCGTCTCCATTCCGCTTGCGTCAATCTCAGGATGGCCGAGATCATGATGCCCGCGTGGCTGATACCGATCCAGAACACGAAGTTGGTCATGAAGAAGCCCCACATAATGGGACGGTTAAGTCCGGTTACCCCGATGCCCTTGTTCAGCATGTAGCCGAACGCGCCGATACCGGCCAGGAACACCAGCGTCAGAAACACAACGGCCCCGAGCCACCAGGACGGGGTGCCTAGCACCCCGGACAGCAGGTCTCGGTTGATATCTTTCTGGTCTACCTGGATATGATCTTGCATTCTGGTCTTACCGTATACTTCCGAATAATTTACAGGGGTCTAGAACTAACCTGCCAAAGGTGGCTCGGCAGACTCCTTTTGTTAATCGCGTTTGCCCAGCACCATGACCTCGGTGCGATGGAACGGTTTGTGTACCTTGTAAAGCAGTAGCTCACGCTGCTCCCAGATGCTGACCGACGGTATTATCCTCGTGGCCAGCAAGAACACCAGGATCGAGCCGCCGATGACTCCGACGATGATAAAGATATCTGCCAGGTCCGGGAGGTTTGCTTTCGGGATGGCGTCCATGGCCAGTGCCCCATGCTTATCGACTGCCGGGTCCCCGATTCCAGGTACCGTATAGGTCGCCACGTATAGCCTTATACGGTCGAAGAACGTGCCGATGATTACCGATGTCGCGATGAGCGGTGGGCCCCACAGGCTTTTACGGAGCGGGTTCCAGATCATGGTGAACAACGGTACCAAGAAATTGAGAATAAACGCGGCCATGAAGACGGGTAGGTATGGTCCCACCATCAAAAGCTCCAGAACGGCCTGCTCGTTAGGCCGCTTGCCGTACCAGAGGATGATAAAGCTCGAGAACCAGAACCAGAACCACAGTAGCGACAGGGCGAAAAGTAGCTTGCCCAGCAGCCACATCTGGTCCAACGTGATGTAGTCTTTGTACCCGCCGAACTGCCTCAGGAAGAACAGGGTCAAAAGCATCGTGGCGGCCCCGGCCTGGAGCGCGTTGGCGGCATGGGTGGCCGGGAACAGGGCATCAATCCATCCGGGCACCAGCGCCATGAGGAAATCGACGCTGATGAGGAAGTGGACGAAGACCAGCATCATGAAATAGAAGGCGCTCAGTATGCCGATCCTGTGATGCTGCATGTTCCACTGCGCGGAGGTGCCCCGCCATTGGAAGGCCAGTCGTTTCGCCCACCGTTGCCGCCACCCGCTGGAGTTGTCCCTAATAGTGGCCAGGTCGGGCAGGCACGACACCCACAGCATCATCAGTCCCGCGATTACGAGAAAGACCAGTGCCAGAGTGGCCCAGATGTGGGGAGAGTAGATGGGGATATCGTCAACGGTCCCAAAGAACCACAGGCTCCGCCGTCCGTCCTCCAGGCTGGGCAACACCCACAGCAGCGGGATGAAGAGAATCAGGTTGAACAGGCCTACGATGGTCCATAGCTCGGCCGCCCGGGAGATGGGCCGGCGCCAATGGGCCTTTGTCAGCCGCGTGGCGATGGCGACCATCGGTGCGGCCTGGGCCGTCGTCAGGATAAACGCGAACATGGCCGCGTAGTAGCCCCAGACAGCTTTGTCACTCACACCGTCCGAGAGCCTCATTATGAATCCGATGATCCCCAGTACGAAGAGAACTCCGAAGAGCGTTACCGCCCGCCAGTAAGCGTCGCCGGTCCTCTGGTACTTGCCCAGAAGGTCACGGATCACACCCACAGGTGTGTCCAGTGCTGAATGGCCCTGTTGGGCAGCGCTTTCGCTAGCCATGCACGACTTCCTCGGCGAGCTCGTCAACCTTCTTGAGATACACAACACTGGGGTTCGTGCCGAACTCCTCCAACAGGCTGTATGCACGTCCTTCTTCCACTGAGTCCTTGTCCCGCATCTTGGACGCCTTACTGTCTGGGTCGTTGAAGTCGCCGAACGCGAGCGTCTCGGTCGGGCAGGCGTTTACGCACGCGGGATTGAGTGAGCGTTCGTACTCCGCGCTGGTAGGGTCGCCTCCGTTGCGGTCGGCATCCTGGCCGGTGCGACGGATTCGCTGGATGCAGAAGGTGCACTTCTCCATGATGCCACGGCTGCGGACCGTGACGTCCGGGTTGAGCTGGTTCTGAAGGCTCTCCGGCCATTCGGGCTCCCAGAAGTTGAAAAAACGTACCTGGTACGGACAGTTGTTGGCGCAGAACCGGGTGCCGATACAGCGGTTGTAGACCTGGACGTTAAGTCCCTCGAAGTTGTGGTAGGTCGCGAACACAGGGCACACCGGTTCGCACGGTGCATCACCACAATGCTGGCACATTATCGGGATGAACCGGGCCTTGACGTTGGGAAACTCGCCTTCCCAGTAACGTTCGACCCGGATCCACTGGATAGGACGTCTCTGGTTAAAGAGGTCTTCGTCGTTTATGGGGATGTTGTTCTCCGATTGGCAGGCCACCACGCAGGCCTGGCAGCCTGTGCACTTATCGAGGTCTACGACCATCCCCCAGCTTTCTTCAGCCATCTATCACGCTCCGACGGGTTTACCCCGCTCGTTGTCACCTGATCGCTATTTCGGTTCGCCTAATCCGCGGAGGCGTTTCGGTTTTTTGTTTTGTCCCGGGGAGGCGTCCTACTGGACGTCGCCCGGTCACGTGTCGTGACGCGTTATCTGGACCACGTGGCCGCCTTCGTCTACCGGGAGTTCGGAGACCGAGTTCTCGAACTTGGGAAGCCTGATCCATCGCCCGGTCTTCTCCACCGCCACACGGGTAGCGGCCCAGGCCAGGGCGCCCGTTGTCTCGTCTTCCAGCGGCGCCAGGATAGACAGGACGTTGGACCCGCGACCCTCCGCGTATCGCCCTCCCGCCCGGTGTCCCTGGCCAATGGGAACCGACACCACGTCCGGCGGCATCCCGGGATGAGGGTACACCAGGGCCTCGACGGCGCCGTACTGCGATACCAGGCGGACCACGTCTCCCTCGGCGACGCCCATTTCCTCGGCCGTTCGGTGGTTGATCTCCACCCATGTCTGCCAGGTAGCCGTCGTGATCGGGTCCGGAGTGGCCTGGAGCCAGGGCAGATGCGCCCCCCTTCCATCGCCCAGCGACGTCGAGGCGAAAGGCAACAGGTGGAAAGGATATCTGGCGTCATCTTGAGTGTCGAACACGGGTTCCGGGGCTATCGGCAGAGCGTCGGGCAGCGCCGGCGGTTCGGCCGATCGTGCGGTAGTGTCCCACCAGCCGCCCCGCTGGAGCACGCCGTTCCAGAACGACGGGAAATCCGCCGCTTTGACAGATCCCCGGTTGTTCTGGAACAAATGCAGTGCTCCGTCTTCGAGCACGTCCCTGAACGTATCTCCGGCCAGTCCCAGGTTCAGTCCCAGTCCCTGGGAAACAGTCAACAGGATATCGGCAAAGCCCTTGGTGCCGAGATGCACGCCGCGGTCCTCTAAGAACGGACGTACCGCCGGCTGCTGGAAACCTACCACCTGATAGCCTGGTCCCGGGTCGGGTACGTCGCTGCCCCAGTCCTCCAGTTGGTTATGCTCGGGTAGGATCAGGTCCGACATCGAAGTTGTGTCGTCCATGAACCCGGAGAAACTGAATATAAAGGGAACCTCGAAGATGGCGTCCTTGAAACCGACGCTTTCCGGAAGCCCGTGCCACGGGTCTGCTCCGCGGACCATCAGCGCCTGGACCTGACCCTGGCCCATGGCCTCCGATAGCCTTCGCCAGTCGGCGAACGAGGCGGTTGCAGCCGACGCCGGCAGGTCTTCGAGGGCCGGCTTCGGGTTGAACGTGATCCCGCCCGGCCGCCCAACGCTCCCGACCAGGTAGTTGAGCGAGTAGATGGCGACCAGGTTGGGCAGGCCGTTTGTATGGGCGGCCGCCGAACCGCCGCCGATGGCCAGGCTGGGACTGTGCCGCGCGAACTCGGTCGCAACTCTCCGGATCTTTCTCGCCATAGCCCCGGCCTCGATGGCGCTGGATATCTTTGTCGCGACCATCTCGGGCGCGAATCGGTCCAGGTGGTTTATGTCGCCCCCTGTCAGCGCCTCTGCGGCAGCCGTGTCGCCAAGGCCTTCCGAAATGATGACCTGCGCCATGCTCAGCGCCAGGACGCCCTCCCAACCAGGGTTGACATGGAGCCACTCGTCGGCATTGGCGCCGGTCATCGAGAATCGGGAGTCCACGTGTACCAGTGTGCCTCGCTCCCGGTCGCCCTGTCGGAATTGTCCGTATCCACGCCCGTACCGGACAGGCGACACCCATGTGTTCAGGAAGTCGGCGCCGAAAGAAAGGATGTACCCGGCGTTCTCGATGTCGAAGTCGGGCATTACGTCCTGCTTGAACACCTGTTTTATGGCGGCCCGCAAAGTTGTGCGCTCCAGGGGCTCGTATGGAAGGTGTCTCCCTCCGAATCTGGAGACAAATCGCTCTACGACCAGACCCAGGTGGCCGCCCATCGGATTGGTGACAGTTACCATGGCGGACTGATTGCCGGAGTCTTTTAACCGCTGTAGCTGGTAAGTCAGACGTCCGATAGCATCGGTCCAGCTTATCTCCTCGAACTGGTCTGAGCCACGCTCACCGACCCGAAGGAGGGGACCTCTGATGCGGTCGGGATGGTACAGGTCTTGTAAGGCCGCCTCACAGCGGACGCTGTGTTTCCCTCGATTGATTGGATAGTCAAGGTTGCCCTCAATCTTCTTGGCTCGACCCTCCATCACCCTTACGACGACGCCCTCGCTGGTGGGGCACTGGTGGCACAACGTCGCGTACCAGTTATCCAATCCGGTGACGAGGTCCTCGGGCATCTCGAGTGGAGACTGGACGATCAACTCCTCCTCGGGCACACCGCACGCCTGGAACAGGACAGCGCCGGCCGCCGAGCCACCCATCAGGGTCAGAAACTGTCGTCTCGTAAGGGCCATTATCTGCGAGCCTCTAGTAGTGGCATGTCGTACAGTCCGTCGGAGCGCCGTTGTCGCGATGGCAGTCCACACAATCGCCCATTTTTAGGGAGCGTACCTGCTCGACCACGACCATGCTGCCCACGTCACCGTGGCATGTTGAGCAGGTCGCGGATGGGGAAATCCCGTCCCGCTCCGAGAAGAACCTGACGTGTGGCTCGTGCGCGAACTGGACGTGGTCGGGCACCCTGTGGACCCTGATCCAGTCGATCGGCTGACCCTCCTCGAAGACGGTGCGAAGCTTTTCCACCTCAGGCAGGCCATCTCCAACCGTCTTGTGGCAGGTCATGCACAATCCGACGGCGGGGATGGTGGCCGCGGCACCCAGGGTAACGTTCCTATGGCAGAACGTGCAGTCCAACTCAAGGTCCTGGACGTGGACCGTATGCGGGAATGCGATCGGTTGGGTCGGGCCTTCGTTGAATCCGAATACGACCGGTCTACCCAACCAACTTGAGATTACGAACACGAGGGCAAGTACCGTGCCGCCGAGTATAAAGACACCGACAATACTCAGTACTCCGAACAGTGCCAGCTTCTTCCTGGGATATTTTTGGAGTTGAAAGTCTCCAGGTAACAAAGTTAGCTCGCCCTAAAAATTTGAATTCGCAGGCTTCCTATCTTCTTCAAAGCTCGCCGGTGATGGGTCCAGTGTTTGCAGGGATTTCCGTGCCCCGAGACTGCGCGTTTCAGATGGCCGCTATATCCAATAGACAGCCCAGAATCTTCGGAGGACGCCCGAGAGATCAACGACTTCCGATAAGAAAAAGAGCGCCAGGCCAAAGCACACCAGAGCAAGCATGTAGAACACAGGGCGCGTTCTCTGGAACCTACTCGGGATGTCCTGAGTCGCCACCAGAGAAGGGATGAAGTTGTGGCCTAACAGCATGTTCGTGGCGAACAGCACGATAAACAGGACGACGATCCAGAGACTGGTAAGCATTTTGCCAATCTCGTTCCATTCAGTTGGACCTATTGCCGTCGGATCCATAACCGTCCCGTATCCCACGTGCGCTCGGTGGATATCCTGCCTGGAGCCTACGATAATCCGATGAAAACTAACACACTATTTTGACAGGTGTCAAGAGTTTTCAGCACGTTAATCGTGGGGCGGAAGGTGTCCTGCCGGAACGGGCCGCGCGTACTTTGCGAACCAGACTGAAAACATCGGGCTCCGGCCGGCCGGTATTTTCCAACCAGGGGTGGTCTCGCACAAGCCAATACCCGCCGGTTAAACCGACGAGCAGGGTCGGCGGTATCTTGTGAACCCTCAGGTCTTGACCTACAATGGCACCGTCCGTCTCCGGGCCGAGACCTGCCTCAAGAACGTGGTCCGAAGCCACAGGCACCGCGTGGCGTGAGACACTCGGTGGCCGGTCCCTCGGGCAACACGTTCGGTCGTTTAGAAGCGCTCCCCGGTCTGTCCGCAAAGGAGGAGTCATGAGGGTCAACAGCGTCATCTCCAAGATGAAAGCGGATCAGATGGCATATGGTGGGTATCTGTCCTTCCCCTCCTCCACGATAGTCGAATTTTTGGGGCTGGCCGGGTTCGACTTCGTTATGTTCGATGGTGAGCACGGGCCCTTTACTCCGTTAGATTTTGACGACCTCTGCCGATTTGCCGACATGGCCGGCCTGACGCCAATGGCGAGGATCCCAAACATCGAGGACTCGACGATCCTCAGGGTCCTCGACCGTGGGGTCATGGGGATCATGGGCCCCCACATCACAACCGGGGAGAGGGCGCGGCAGCTGGCCGACGCCTGCCGGTACGTGCCTCTGGGGCGCCGGAGCTTTGGATCTGCCCGAGGCGCCTACTTCGGCGATTTCCCGTCGGGGCCGGAGTATATGGAGCACACCAACGCCAACGTGCTGGTCATCGCGCAACTTGAGGACGTGGAGGTCCTGGACAATATCCACGACATCCTGTCGGTAGACGGTATCGACCTCTTCGCGTCGGGCGCTCAGGATATAGCCCAGTCCATGGGCCTGCCGGGCCAACCCACCCACGCCAAAGTCAAAGATTTCGAGGCACGGGTAAGGGAGGAGGTCCACGCGGCCGGTAAAAAGATGTTCGACGAGGTCGGGACGATGGCCCGAATATCAGATATGTTTCTCAAGTCGTTTAAGGACTTCATTGCGACTCACCGGGGGTCCTAACTCCCACGCTCATGAACTCAGCGGCCTCGCGGGCTTAAGGCCCAGACGAGCCTGTGGGTAAAACTAAAACCGAAAGGGGTCCGAAATGTTTGAAAGGTTGGCAGTCCTCGGGACCGGCGCAATCGGAAGCGTTATCGGTGGCTACCTCACCAGAGCGGGACACCAGATCACCCTCATAGACCAGTGGGCCGCAAATGTCGATACCATGGGGCGGGATGGACTCACGGTCACCGCCCAGGACGAGGAATTCACCGTCCCCGTGGAGACAATGCATGTCGGTGACGTCAGCGGCATAAAAGAGCCTTTCGACGCGGTTTTCCTTTCCGTAAAGTCCTACGATACCGTCTGGGCCACCCACATGATACTCCCATATCTCAAACCCACGGGTGTAATAATCTCCTCCCAGAACGCGGTAAACGACGAGTTGATCGCCCCCATTGTCGGGTTTACCAGAGACATAGGTTGCGTGGTAACCCTGGGGGCCGGTATGTACGAACCGGCCCATGTGCTCCGGACCAGTGCCTCTGACAGGTCGGCCTTCACTGTGGGAGAGCTCAGCGGCATGTCCACTCCGCGCATCAAGGCGTTGGCTGACGTGATGAGTGACATAGGGCCCACCAAGGTCACAACCAACATCTGGGGCGAGCGCTGGGCCAAGCTCGCCACAAACGCCATGGCCAACGCGGTCTGCTCCCTGACCGCCCTCGGCTCCGCCGCCGTCAGGACGACCCCGGACGTGGTTGACGTTTCGATCAGAATCGCCGCCGAAGTCGTCAACGTCGGGAAGGCTCTCGGGGTCGAGGTAGAGCCTATCAGCGGTATCCCCGCCGAGACCTATCAGCGGGCGGACGACGCCCAGGTTATGGAAGAACTCAAGACCAGGTTGGCGGAGGGCGCCGGCCAATTAGGCGAGGGCCGTCCCTCCATGTATCAGGACGTGCTCAAGGGCCGTCGTACGGAGATCGAATACCTCAACGGCTACGTCGCGAGTCGGGGTGCAGAGGTGGGTATCGAGGCGTCCGCCAACGAGGCTATCACCGGGCTTTTAAAGAGGATCGAGCGTGGTGACCTCAAGCCCGACCTGGCCAACATCAAGCACATGGAACAGTTCATCTAGACCGGGATCACCTCGTCGTCCCAGCGGCTACTTAGACCACGCCTGGCTTTGTTGACTTCCTCGTAAATCGGGGGTGTCCGGAGGGGGTTCAACCCCCTCTGGCGGGGGTTTGGGGGCACCCCCAAAACTATTTGAGGGCGGGTGGGCGGGTGTAAGTTAGCCACCTTTTTTAAGATAGTTTCTTAGTCTGGGAACGGATCGCAGCTGGAAGGCCGAGAATGAGACTGGATGGTAAGGTAGCGTTAATCAGCGGTGCGGCCCAGGGCATCGGTGCCGCATGCGCCCGCCTGTTCGCCACGGAAGGGGCCTGCGTAGCCGTCGGCGATATTCTGGAAACCGAGGGTCGCCAGGTGGTCAAGGAACTCGTTGACGGCGGCGCCGAGGCGCTGTTCTTACCGCTCGACGTGACCTCGGAGTCCCAATGGAAACAGGCCGTCTCCTCGACCGTAGAACGCTTCCGGAGACTGGATATCCTGGTTAACAACGCCGGCGTCAGCGCCGGCACAATGATGGTCGAGGACACGAGCCCGGAGGAGTGGGACAGGGTCATGGACGTCAACGCCAAGGGCGTATTCCTCGGCACCAGGACCGCCATCCCCGTCATGCGCAAGACCGGCGGTGGGTCCATCGTCAACATGTCCTCCCAGCTCGGGCTGGTCGGCACGGATAATAGCAGCACACAATACCACGCCTCCAAGGGTGCCGTACGTCTCTTCACCAAGTCTGCGGCCATCCACTATGCAAGCGAAGGAATCCGCGTCAACTCAGTCCACCCCGGGCCCATTGTCACGCCCATGACCGACCGCGGCAGGGCCGACAAGAAAAAATACGCCCTCACGCTATCGCGTATGCCGCTCGGAAGGTACGGCGAGGCCGACGAAGTTGCCTACGGTGTGTTATATCTGGCCTCCGACGAAGCGTCGTACGTTACCGGCAGCGAGGTTGTGGTCGATGGCGGTTGGACCGCACAGTGATCTCGGACAATCAACGAAGGGCGGATAGCCGTCAGCATTCAGGGGCCAGCAGAGTACCGACATGTTTGTACGACGGTCTCACAGCTTGGTCCAACGTCCGATAACTGACAGCAGATAGCTGATTGCCTATTCTTGGAGGTCCCCCTTGCAAATCACCGGTGTCAAGACGTTTCTCGCGAATCCCGGCCAACGGAAAAACCTGTGCTTCGTCAAGATCGACACCGACGAGGGAATCCATGGCTGGGGCGAGTGTTACACCCAATCGGACAGGGATGTGCAGGTAACCGCGCACGTCGACCAGCTAAAGCGCTACCTGATAGGCCGCGACCCTATGCACATCAAGCACTTCATGCAGGTGGTGTACGATGATTTCGCCGGTCGCCGGGGTGCCATGGACCTGTATTGCGCCGTCAGTGGCATCGAGCAAGCCCTCTGGGACATCGCCGGTAAAAAGCTCGGTGCACCGGTCCACGTGCTTCTGGGCGGGGCCTGCCGGGACAGGATTCGAGTCTACGCCAACGGATGGTACGGTGGAGCTATGACGCCGGACAAGCTGGCCGAACAGGCCTGCAAAGTCGTCGAAATGGGGTTCACCGCACTCAAGTTCGACCCCGTGCCCGGACCCTGGCGGACCTTCGTCGGTAAGGAGGTCGAAATGGCGGCGGTCGAGAACGTGCGGGCGGTGCGGGGGGCCGTCGGACCCGACGTGGACATACTCCTAGACATGCACCGTCGATTGGCCCCGATGCACGCCACCAGGATCGCCCGGGAGATCGAGCAGTACAGGCCCTTCTGGTACGAGGAGCCGGTGCTGGCCGAAAACCTCGACGCCCTGGCAGAGGCCAGACGAGAGATAAACATACCTGTCGTCACCGGCGAGGAGCTGTACACCAAGTTCGAGTTCCGCGAGGTCTTCGAGAAACGGGCCGCCGACATCATCAATCCCGATGTCTGCGCCGTCGGCGGTATCCTGGAGTTGAAAGAGATAGCGGCGATGGCCGAGCCCTACTTTGTCGCCGTCTCCCCGCACAATTACAACAGCACCACCGTGGGCCTGGCCGCCACCATGCAGGTGTCCGCCCACATCCCCAACTTCCTGATCACGGAATACTTCGTGAACATGGAGGACTTTGGCCGGGAGGTCGCTATTAACCCCTTCGAGGTAGAGGACGGCTACATCCGGGTGCCCCAGGACCCCGGTCTTGGAATCGACCTGGACGAAACGGCGTTGGCCGGACATCCAGCCCGGCAATTCGGGCCCCGAGCTATCAGGCAATACCACGAGGAAGGGCCTTAGCGGAGAGGCCTGAACGGTCCTGACCGCAGGTCTTCTCAGAAGGGAGAAGCCGAAAATTGGTTGAGTCAGGGGGCATTTCAATTGAAGCTCTACGGGTACTGGTAGAACGAGCTGGCATGCAGTTGGCCGAAGAGGAACTGGCGGACCTGCTGCCCATTTACGAACGTTACGTACGGCAGGCCGCCGTTCTACATGAACTCGATCTCGGCATGGGAGACCTGGGGGTCACCTTCCTCCCCGGCTCGGTGCCCGGTCATGCGCAGGACCTGTCTCGATGAGGCCTGACAAGACGGAACTCTGCTATCTAACCATCGGAGAGGCCTCAGAGCTGCTCTCCAGCCGGAAGCTCTCACCCGTCGAGTTGACTCGGGCGTTCCTCGACCGCATCGACCGTTTGGACGGTGTGGTCCAGGCGTATATCACCGTGCTGGGTGATGAAGCGATGGGGGAGGCCCGTCGTGCGGAGGCCGAGATCCTTCGCGGTGAGCGCAAGGGTCCGCTCCACGGTATCCCCATCGCCCTGAAGGACCTCTACGACACCGAGGGGGTGCGCACCACAGCGGGCTCCAGGGTCATGGCCGATAGGGTCCCCACCGCGGACGCCACCACGACGGCGCGCCTGAAGGCCGCCGGCTCCATCCTGCTCGGTAAGTTGACCATGCACGAGTTCGGCCTGGGAGACCTGGACGCGACCAGCGGTTTCCCTATGGCCCGCAACCCCTGGAACCTTGAGCACACCCCGGGGGGCTCCAGCAGCGGCTCGGGCGCGGCTGTGGCGGCGGGCCTGTGTATGGCCGCCCTGGGCTCCTGTACCGGCGGCTCCATCAGGGGCCCGGCTTCCCACTGTGGCATCGTCGGTTTAAAAGCAACCTACGGCCGCATAAGCCGCGCCGGCGCGGTGCCTATGAGCTGGACCATGGACCACTGCGGACCCATGACCTGGAACGTCGAGGATACGGCAACCATGCTCCAGGCCATAGCAGGACACGACCCCGGCGATCCCGCTTCAAGTCCGCTGCCGGTACCCGACTACTCGAAATCACTGGTGGAAGACGTGGAGGGTCTGAGGATCGGAGTGCCCAGGCATTTCTTCTTCGCCGACGATCCGCAGATCAACCGTGAGATATTGGCGACCGTGGAGACGGCTCTGAGCGCGCTCGAAGGCTTGGGAGCCCAGGTGGAAGAGGTCACCGTGCCCTCGTTGCAGTACGCTCGGGCGGCTCACGCCGTTATCATGTTTAGCGAGGCCTTCGCCTACCACCGGCCAAACCTGCTGGCCAGACCCGACGATTTTGGGGTGCGGGCAAGGGCCCAATTCCGGGTTGGGGGGCTCTTCTCGTCGTCCGACTACCTGCAGGCCCAGCGTGTGCGAAACGTGCTCAAAAGCGAGTTCGCGCAGGTCCTGGAGGACGTAGACGTCGTCGTGTCGCCCACCAGGCCCCAGCCGGCGCCGCGATTCGACCAAGTGGAGCAGATGACGATCTCCGGCCTGGTCAGCTTCACAAACCCGTATAACCTGACGGGACTGCCAGCGATATCGGTGCCCTGCGGCTTCACGTCGGACGGTCTGCCGGTGGGACTTCAGATCGCCGGCAGGCCCTACGACGAGCCCACGGTGCTGAGAGCTGCGTTCGCCTACCAGCAGCACGCCCGGCTGTTCGAGAAGCGCCCGCTGATATAGCCCTCCGTCCTTGGATGTCGTCCTCTGGCAGGCCATTTGGAATCTGGTTTAGAAACATGCTCAGAAACCATTTCCATCCCCGACTCAAAGAAGATATAATGCTCGACGGAGACAGGGTGGTTGTTGATGACAGAATACAGAGGGTCTCTGGAAAGGAGGACGCGCATTGGATAGTAGTGGTAGTTGGAGGTGTTCCAGGTAGGTGTTCCCTGTAGCACCTCCCAGGTAGGGCCCCGTTTCGACGGGGCCTTACCTTTTTCTAGACCTGTATCTGGGCCGTGTCCTCTGGTAACGGGGCTCTCGAACCTACGAGTACGGGCGCTGCTATCCGCCCTCGAGGAAGCGCTGGGGATTCTCCACCACCATCCGGTTAATCGTGTCCTCGGTAACGCCCAACTCTCTGAGCCTGGACAGCACCCGTCGAGGGATGAAGCTATAGCCGTCCGGGTTGTAGTCCAGTCGGGCCTTCTCCATCTCAGTGCTGAAGGTGCCCATCGTCACTCCCCAGTCGTGGCTCAACATGATCCGGTCTGCGTACCCCCTGTCGATTAGCTTATTGAGAATCTCCGTCCGCTCCTCCCACATGGGAGTTCCCGGGTGTCTCCCGCCTGGGTAACGGTCGAGACCCAGCCAGACGCCCTTGTCCAGCAAGGCCAGGAGGTAGTCCTCGTCGGTGCTGTCGTTGCTGTGCCCGATGTAGACTCGACCCAGATTTACGCCCTCATCCTCGAAGATGCGCACCTGCTCCAGTCCAACCCGCTCCTGGGCGAAGGTGTGGGTGGAGATGGGCACACCGGTAGCCTTTTGTGCCCGAGCCGCCGCCCTCAGGACTACCTCGGATTCCGGGGTTACCCCGCCCGTATCATTTGCGACCTTTATTATCGCGGCCCGGATACCGGTACCCTCGATACCCTCCTCGATCTCCCGGACATACAGCGGCGCTATCACTTCGGGAGTGGCGCTCCAGAACACGCGAGGGATATCTCTCCAGGTGCCGGTGGCGCAGATAATCTGTACCCCCGAGTCCCGTGAAACCTGCTCCAGCAGCCTGACGTCTCGACCCAGGTCAAACGTCGTCAAGTCCACGATGGTGCGGACCCCGTCGGCGTAGGCCTGCTTGAGATCGGCGATGGCCCTGTCGATACTGGCTTCCCGGTCCACGAACTCGGGAAAAACCTGCGGTATCCCCGCGGAGGTGACCACCACTTGTTCGTGGGGCAGGGTGAATCCGAGTTCGGCCGTATCCAGCGGCCCGAGCACCGTGTTGATTGTTGACATGCCTTCTCCTGTCCGCCACTCGCTTCAGAAGACCTACTCCCCTGCCACCACGGGGTTCCTCAGCACACCCAGGCCGGTGATCTCTATCTCTACCACGTCACCCGGCTTCATATTATCCGTGGCCCCGTCGGTACCCATCCAGATCACGTCTCCAGGGTACAGAGTCAGGTACCGGGTCATGGCGCTGATGTAGGTGGCGATGCTAAAAACCATGTTGGTTGTGTCGAACTCCGATACTCTCTTCCCATTGAGACGGACCTCCGTGCGCATCTTCGTTGGGTCCGCTTCAGTGTCGATCCAGGGGCCCATGGGCTTGAAGGTATCGGTGTTCTTGGACCGCCACATGGTCCCATCGGAGGCCTGCCACGTGCGCTCGCTAACGTCGTTGCCCATCGTGTAGCCCAGCACACACGAGAATGCATCCTCCTCCGTTAGGTTCTTGGCCTTCTTGCCGATCACGACCACCAGCTCGCCTTCGTACTGGACCTTCTCCGTCGTGTCCTTCGGGACCACGATGGGTTCTCCGTGGGCGATCAGCGCGTTGTTGGCCCGGTACCCGATGTTGGGCCTGGTCGGGATGTCGGCCACAGATAGTCCCAGGCCCGGGTCCGCTACTTTCAGGTGGTCCTCGTAGTTCAGGCCCGCCGCGTAGAAGGTCGGCGGGACTACCGGAATGAGCAGCTTGACCGAGTCCAACTTCCGGCGCACGCCCGTGTTCGTATAGCCCTCGAAGGGACTTCCCGAGACCTCCTCTATTATATCGTCGCCTTCCAGTATCCCGTAGGAGACTTTGTTATCGGCCTCGTATCTTACCCATCGCATGTGTCCAACCTCCTTCCGGTTGTTCCCGAGTCGTGGCCTCTATCAACGCTGGTGATTCCTTGAGTTCAATCGCCCGAGACTGGGCTGTCGAAACCCTCCAGAAGGGCTATTCGAACAAGCTCCAGGGCGTTCAGACTCATCCGCGTGCGGTCAGGGCGGCCCCTGCCCGCATAGTTGTACGTGCGGGCTCGGAAGCCTGTACCGTCGGTAATAGACACAAACGTCTGACCCTGGGCCAGGTTTTCCGTCTTCTGTCCGGGTACTGAGACCCCGTGGACCGCCAGTCCAATCTCGCTCTCGGCTCGGGCCCGCACGGCCCATGCCAATTCGTCGCACAGGGCCGGAGGGTCAGAAAGTAGCGCCTCCGCCTCTTCCGGACGGCGTGAGAACTTCAGCAGCCGACGGACCGATGCCTGGCTGTTGCTTACCACCCCCTCGACGAAGCGCTCAGGGCTGGCCTGGTGCAGCCGTTCGGCCACCAGTCCGCCGGTCAGGTCTTCGTACCCGGCGATCGTCGTGTCCTTCTTCCCGAGTAGCTCACCGACTGCGTCCTCCATGGTCTCACCATCCACGGCGAAGACGTGCCGGCCCAGCAGCCGCCGGGCCTCTTCTTCCACAGGACCGATCAGGTCCATCGCCTCCTGCCGACCGGCGGCCTTAGCGGCGATGCGGACGTCCACCTGTCCCGGATGAGCTAAAACCCCGACGGTGGGATTGCGGGAATTGGCGATCAGATGGCCGATCCGGTCGTCCACACTGCTCTCGCCGATATCGGCGACCTTCAATACCCGGTAAGTGATCGCTTCGGAGAGGCTGAACCTCTTGCGCAGATAGGGGGCGACCTCGTTGTCGAACAGCCACTTGAGCTCGAACGGGACCCCCGGTAAAGCGAAGGTTACGGCCCTGGGGTCTTCGACAATGAAGGAAGGAGCCGTGCCGTTGGGATTTTCGACCACGGTTGCACCGTCGGGTATCCAGGCCTGCCGTTCGTTGTTGGACGTCATGATAAGGCCGCGGCCGCGGAACCTGCGATTGATGATCTCAAGCTGTTCTTCGTCCACCACCAGTTCCCGACCCGTAGCTGCGGCTATCACCTCTCTGGTCACGTCGTCCTGGGTGGGTCCCAGGCCTCCGCCGGTGATGACGATGTCGGACCGCCCCAGCGCCCGGACGATCACCTCCTCCATCCGCTGAGGGTTATCCCCTACGATGGTCTTGTAGAACAGGTTGATTCCCAGGTCGTTGAGCCGCTGGGCCATCCAGGCCCCGTTGGTGTCCACGATCTGGCCGAGAAGTAGCTCGGACCCTATGGATATGATCTCTGCGGTCGCCATTCCTCTCAGCCGTTTCTCTGATGTCCGGTCAGCGGCTTCATGAAGGTATTCCTCGTCAGGTAATTTGTATGCTTCGCCCGATACCAATTTTGCAATCGAATTGTTCTCTTAGTTGCGTTCAAATCTTGAACGCAACTAGTTCCCAGACCAGCGAGGCCCGGAGATAATCCTGTTCCAGGGTAATGTTCATAAAGAGAATAGTTGGCTCAGCGTCTGTTGTCATCCTGAGGAGTCCTTCCACGGAAGGACAACGAAGGATCTGGGGTGGGGTCTACGTCGGCGCCGTTCGTTGCGCCCAATCTCCCCAGATTCTTCGCTCCTCTCAGAATGACAAGATGGCGCTTGGCCAATTTATTGTGTTGATATCAACTACCCAGGTATTCCCGGGCTACCCGTACCGCTCCCTGAGAAGTGCGGCGCCCCGGCACATCGCTCGCAGCTTCAGGTACGCCTCGTCCAGGTCCATAGGGTTCGTGGTGGATGGGGCGAACCCGCAGTCCGGGTTAAGCGTGATCCGCTCCTTGGGAACGAACTCCATGGCCCGTTCGACCCGGGCTGCAACCTCCTCTGGAGTCTCGACATGAGTATCCGTGTGGTCGATGACACCCAGCCCCAGTACCTTGTCAGAGGGGAATTTCCGCAGCACGCCTATCCCTCCCGCGTCGGGCGTTGCGAACTCCATGGCGAACCGCTTGACATTCATATCGCCCAGGGCGTCGACTATGAGATCGTACGGTCCCCTGGTGCTGTGAATCCTGTTGGAGTGGGCGTGGCACAGGTGAACGCTGATGAAAAAGTCTTCGATTCCTTCGGTCACCGCGTTGACAGTATTAATGGAAAGCTCGATCTCGTGTTCGACGTCCGCGATCCCCTCTCGCTGCCGATAGTCCGGGTCCACCAGTAATGCCAGCCAGGGGTCGTCTAGCTGGATCGCGTTCACGCCCAAGTCCGCCAGCTCCAGGACCTCTTTACGCACGATAGGCACGCACGCCTCCATGAACTCCTCGCGGGTAGGGTAAGCCTTGGTCGAGTGCTCCGGGCTCCACATGCGGCGTCCGAGGGTATAAGGGGACGGTATGGCGACGAAGGTCCTGGTGTCGGCATGCCGGTGTAGAAACGTGGCCTCCCCAACGGCGATGGGGCGTTTTGGCGCCAGCTTGGATACAACCGCCGGGTACCTAATGGCGAGAAACCGCGAGCCCCCACCGGGCAGGAGGTCGGGCTGGAACCCTTCCACCGCGTCGGCGAACACTTTCACGTAGCTCTCTCGCCGCCATTCGCCGTCGGAGACATAGTCCAGCCCCGCCCGTTCCTGGAGCCTGATGGCCGATGGGACGGCATCGTCCAGCAGTCTGTCCGCTTCCTTGTCTTTGATGCGGCCCGCTTTTCGGTCGTCGATAAGCTCCCGCACCCATTGGGGCCTGGGCAGGCTGCCCACCACCAGGGTTGGGAACAGAGGCGTTTCGTCGGTTCTCGACATCACCCGGCTCCTTTGACGCGTTTAGCCCGCGGCCCGGCCCTTCCCTCACGTCGCGCCGACCATGCCATTGTAGTCTCGGCAGTGGGGGTGTCAAGTGCGCTGCCTGCTGCATGCCGGACGTTTGACGGGTCTGGTGATTTCCTCGGAGATGGGGGTGTCCAGCGGGGGTCAAACCCCCTCTGGTGGGGTTTTGGGGGCACCCCTCAAATAATATTCGAGGGCGGGTGGGTGGGTAAAAAGACATCCATTGTGGACGATGCCAATAGAGCCACGGTTGCCCCGTTGTACCCCGCCGGTCCCGGTGATATACTCCGCTGGCGGCCCGGTAAGTCCCACACATCGGGCTGTAGACTGTGTCAGAGGGATTAGATGTCCGGTAACAGCCCAAGCGCCCTTGAGGGGATCAAAGTCATAGACTGGACTATCTGGCAGTTCGGACCGGTTGCCGCCATGATGATGGGCGACCTGGGCGCGGATGTCATCAAAATCGAGTCACTGGACGCCGATCCCGGTAGGGCTGTCTTTGCGTCCGGCGGCATCGACCGGAGTCTGGACGCCGGGCGTAACGCCTACTTCGAGGCCAATCAACGAAATAAGCGGTGCATTGCCCTGGACCTGAAACAACCTGAAGGTGTCGAGATAGTCCACGCGCTGGTTGCCGGTGCCGACGTGTTTATCCAGAACTTCCGCAAGGGTGTGGCGGAGCGGTTGGGGCTTGGCTACGAGAAACTCCATGAGATCAACCCCAAGCTCATTTATGCCTCCGGTTCAGGCTACGGACTGAAGGGCGCCGAGTCCGAGTCGCCGGCTCTGGACGGCGCGGTCCAGGCACGCAGCGGCCTGATGTACGCAGCCGTCCCCGAAGGTGAGGACCCGAATCTCATCCAGGGCGTGATCGCCGACCAGATCGGCGGCATCACCCTGGGCTGGGGTATTCTCGCGGCACTGGTTGCCCGCTCTACGCACGGGTTTGGGCAGAGGGTCGATGTCTCCCACCTTAGTAGCACCATCTGGCTCCAGGGGCTGGCGGTCAGCATGGGTCTCCTCACCCGGAACAAACCCGACTCTGAGGTCAACCTCAGTTTGAACCGCAACCGGAGCAACGCTTTCAATCCACTGGCCAACCACTACAGGTGCAAAGACGGCCGCTGGATAATGTTCGCCAACTTCGAGGCCGACAGGTACTGGCCGTCTTTCGCCAGGGCGCTCGAATTGGACGACCTCGTGGATGATCCACGCTTCCGCGACATTTATATCCGAGGCGAGAACTGTGCCGAGTTGATAGCCATCCTGGACTCGGTTTTCGCCGGGAAGACCTACGAGGAATGGGAGGCCATCCTTCACCGGTCGGGTGACTTTATCTTCGCTCCCGTTCAACGGCTCGCCGAGCTCAAAGACGATCCCCAGGTCGTTGCAAATAGCTACATCGTGGATGTCGATCACCCCGCGCTGGGCCCGGTAAAGCTGGCCGATCATCCGGTCCGCTACAGCGAGACGCCTCACACCATCCAACGTCTCGCCCCCGAGCACGGCGAGCACACGGAAGAGGTCCTGCTGGAACTCGGCTACGACTGGTCGGACATCGAACGTCTCCACGATGCCGGCGTCATCCTGTGACCGGCGGATGCGACCTCCTCGAGTCGACCTGATGCCCAAGGGAAACAGGCGCACGCGATGAGCATACTAGTAACCGGCTGCGCCGGATTTATAGGCTCCAACGTCTGTCGGCTCCTTCTGGAGGACGGCCAGACCGTCGAGGGTGTGGACAACCTCAACGATGCCTACGACGTCCGCCTGAAGGAATGGCGCCTCAGACAGATCGAGGACCACCCCAATTTCCGCTTCAACAGACTCGACATCTCTGACCACCCATCGATGCGGTCTTTGTTTGCCCGTGTCAATGTTGACGGCTCGCCGGCTTTCTCCGGTGTGATAAACCTGGCTGCCCGAGCGGGCGTACGCCCCAGCGTGGACGATCCGTGGGTCTACTACCAGTCGAACACGACGGGAACGCTCAACCTCATGGAGCTTTGCCGAGAGTTCGGCGTCGAGAAATTCGTTCTGGCCTCCACGTCCAGCGTCTATGGGGCCGACAGTCCCAGGCCATTCAAAGAGGACAGCGACACTGGGCGTCCCCTGTCTCCTTACGCCGCGTCCAAGAAGGCCGCGGAGACAATGACGTATACCTACCACCACCTCTATGGCCTGGATGTATCGGTACTCCGCTATTTCACGGTCTATGGACCCGCCGGGCGTCCTGACATGAGCATTTTTATTTTCGTCCGGGCCATTGCCGAGGGGTTACCCATCACTGTGTTTGGGGACGGCACGCAGGAGCGTGACTTCACCTACGTGGACGACGTGGCTCGCGGTACCATGGCGGCCCTGAGGCCGCTGGGGTACGAGGTCATCAATCTGGGCAACGATAGGCCCGTGGTGTTGGCCGACGTCATCGACATGATCGAGAGGCGACTCGACAAGAAGGCGATAGTGGACTACGCACCCATGCATGCCGCAGACGTGAAGGCGACATGGGCCGATATTTGCCGCGCCGACGAGCTTCTGGGCTGGCGGCCCCGGGTGTCCATCGAGGATGGCATCGATCGGGCCGTCCGATGGTATAGAGAGAACCGGGAGTGGGCCAGAGACCTCACTTAGCTCCGACCTCGGCAACCGAGCGCTAACATTGAACCCCCGTCCCCTGCCTGGTAATATATGCGTGCAGCCAATCCTGTCAGGAACGGTGAGCACCTAAAGGCACTCCGGTTGATCCGCCACCGATAGCCCGTCCCGGGCATCGAAGGCGCCGGTAAATGATGTCAACGGAAAAAAGACCTTCCTGACTGGATCGGGAAGGTTTTTTATATGAAAAAGGGTCTAGCCGATGATCCGCGATAGTATCACCGGGGTCTCCGGCGTCTCTGTCGGGCATTATACCGACGATACGTCGGCCACGGGGTGCACGGTCGTGCTCTGCCGGGGTGGGGCCGTCGGTGGAGTGGACGTGCGAGGCTCAGCGCCGGGTACCCGCGAGACCGACCTCTTGCGGTCCACAACCCTGGTCTCCGAGGTCCACGCGGTCCTGCTGAGCGGAGGCAGCGCCTTCGGCCTGGATGCTGCCGGAGGAGTGGTCCGGTTCCTGGAGGAGCAAGGCGTCGGTCTTGAGTTTGGCGGCTCCAGGATTCCCATAGTGCCCGCCGCCATACTGTTCGACCTGGGCCTGGTCACCGATAAGGTTCGTCCGGGGCCCGACCAGGGATTCACCGCATGTATGAACGCGTCCGATGGACCGGTTGGCGAGGGCAGCGTAGGCGCCGGAACGGGTGCCACGGTGGCTAAGCTTCTGGGAATGAAACACGCAGTAAAGGGCGGGATCGGGACGGCCTCGCTGGACTTGGGGAAGGGCCTTGTAGTCGGGGCCATAGTGGCCGTCAACGCCCTGGGAGGCGTCTACGACATCGACTCCAGGACGCTGGTGGCCGGCCCTCGCCTGGAGGACGGCACCGCGATGGAGGACTCCGTGGCGCTGATGACCTCCGAGGGGTTCGCTCCCGATCGGAGTACCCCGGTCTCCAACACGACCATTGGTGTCGTTGCCACCAACGCCCGCCTGAGTAAAGAGCACGCAAACAAGATCGCATCGGTTGCTCAGGACGGTATCGCCTTGGCAGTGAGACCGGCCCACACCATGCGGGACGGGGACACCATGTTCGCCCTGGCTACGGGCATATTGGACGGACCGGCTGACATCGACCGCATTTGCGCGGCCTCGGCCCTGTGTGTCGCCAGGGCAATCGTTAGAGGCGTCCGCCAGGCCTACGGTCTTGGCGGAGTCCCGGCGGTTAAGGAGCTTGCCCATGGCGCTGTTTGACCGTCGTTCCAAGATCGGATTCATCGGGGCCGGAACCGTCGGGGGTTCGTTGGCGGCGACATTGGCAGGCCACGATTACCCCGTGGCTGCCGTGGCCAGCCGTGCTTTTGCATCGGCCTGCCGGATGGCGGCCGGCGTGTCCGGCTGCACTGCGCACCCTGAGCCTCAGAGCGTCCTGGAAGTCTGTGACCTCGTGTTCATCACCATACCTGACGACGCCATCCAGTCTGTCGTCGCTTCCTCATCGTGGCGGGCAGGCCAGGGTGTAGTCCACTGTGCCGGCTCCATGTCGCTGGATGTCCTTGGGAGTGCCGTAAACCAGGGTGCGGTCCCTGGTGCCCTCCACCCGGTCCAGGCCTTTTCGTCAGTGGAAAACGGGATCGAGAGCATTCCGGGCGCCACCTTTGGCATAGAGGGGGGCCCGGAAATGCGGGCGTACCTGAAGGAGATGGCCTCGGCGATAGGCGGCAATCCGGTGGTCCTTGAAGCCCAGGACAAGCCGCTTTACCACGTCACCGGAGTGATGATGGGCGGTATGCTATCCACGCTGGCGGCCACCGCGGCCCAGCTATGGGAGAGCTTCGGCTTCCGCCGGTCCGACGGCATCAAGGCGCTGGCGCCGATGATGCGTCAGGTCGCGCAAAATCTGGAGGTTTCGGGAGTGCCCGGCGGGGTCCAGGGCCCGTATGCCCGGGGAGACATCGGCACCGTGCGAAAGCATCTGGAAACTCTTCAAAGCAGGGCCCCGCATGTGCTCCCTCTCTACTGTGAGATGGCCCTCGCCGGCCTGCCCTTCGCTCTCGAAAAAGGGACCCTGAGCCCCGAGACGGCTGACCGGATACGTGAACTGATAGCAAGCGCCAACCACCGTGGCGTCTGGACGACCGGCGGCAAATCCTATCCCTCCCCAGGGTGAAGTCCCAGGAGGTCCAGAGATGCGAGTGACAATCCGAGACATAAGGAAGATGAAGCGCCGGGGCGAGAAGATCGCCATGATCACCGCCTACGACTACACGTCGGCCAGAATCGTCGAGGAGGCCGGCGTTCCCATCATACTGGTAGGCGACAGCCTCGGTCAGGTGGTTCTGGGCTATGACTCGACCGTACCCGTCACGATGGACGACATGGTCCATCACACAAAAGCGGTCGTGCGTGGGACCACCGGTGTCCATATCGTGGCGGACATGCCGTTTCTTAGCTACCAGGCCGACCAGGCCGAGGCGGTCCGGAACGCGGGCCGGTTTCTCAAAGAGGCCGGGGCCCAGTCGGTCAAGCTGGAGGGCGGACGCCAGGTGGCCGACACCGTGCGCGTCATTGTGCGGGCCGGTATCCCGGTCATGGGACACATCGGACTGACCCCGCAGTCGATAAACCAGCTTGGAGGCTATCGGGTGCAGGGGAAGTCCGTGGCGGCAGCACTCGGGCTCATGGAGGACGCACAGGGGCTGGAGGATGCCGGTGCCTACGCCTTGGTACTGGAAACTGTCCCGTCGCCGCTGGCGGAGGTGATTACAGGCCGCCTTTCGATACCCACCATCGGAATCGGGGCGGGTCTCCACTGCGACGGTCAGGTCCAGGTATTTCACGACCTTCTCGGGCTGTTCACGGACTTTGTTCCCAAGCACACGCGCCGGTATGCAGACCTAGCCGGGTCCATAAAGGAAGCGACCGCCCGATATGTCAATGACGTGCAGACGCAGGTGTTTCCCACCGACGAGCAGAGCTTTCCGATGGACCAGAGTGTCTTGGACGAGGTCTCCGGAAAGGCGTCCAAACCACAGTAGTGTGAACGTCACTAACCCCCCAATACGGTCCTGTACCCGGCCGGAATCGTCGAGCCGACTATGAAAGTTATCGATGCGGTCGCCGGATTAAGGGCGGTCCACCAGGAGACCGGCAGGCCCCTGGGTCTGGTCCCGACCATGGGGTACCTTCACGAAGGACACCGGGCTCTGGTCCGCCGGGCGCGGTCGGACAACGCCACGGTGGCCGTCAGCATCTTCGTCAACCCTGCCCAGTTCGGTCTCCCTTACGACGATTTCTCGACCTACCCCAGGGACATGGAATCGGACCTGGCCAAGCTACGGGAGGAAGGGGTAGACCTGGTGTTTGCTCCCTCGGTGGATGAGATGTACCCGGACGGATTCGAGACCTCCGTCGATGTAGGGACCATCGCCAATAAATTGGAAGGCAAGTCCCGGCCCGGCCATTTCACCGGCGTTGCCACCGTCGTCTGCAAGCTCCTGTCCATCGTGAGGCCCGACCGCGCCTACTTCGGGCAGAAGGACGCCCAGCAATGCCTGGTGGTTCAGCGCCTCACCGCCGACCTCGACCTGGGTGCCGAGATCGTTGTGGTGCCTACGGTGCGCGAGGCCGACGGCCTGGCTCTCAGCAGCCGGAATTCGCTCCTGGACACAGAGGATAATAAGAGGGCGGCGCTGGTGCTCTATCGGTCGCTCTGTCTTGCCAGAGAACTGTGGCGGCAAGGGGAAGGAGATGCCGAGCAGATCAGGCGACAGATGCGGTCGCTTATCGAATCGGAGCCCCTGGCTCGGATCGACTACCTGAGCATCGCCCATTCCAAGAGCCTGGAGGAGCTCGAAATAATCGACCGTCCGGCACTGGTCTCCCTGGCGGTCTGGATCGGACAGGCCAGGCTGATCGACAACATCTTGCTATAGCCTCCACCGCCTCCCGGCAGGCGCCGGTACCGCTTAGTGACTATCTCAAAATTCCCTTAGAGGGAGTCCAGAGGGGATTTCCCCTCAGGCAGGGGGTCTGGGGGATGTGCCCCCAG
>CAZEDC010000086.1:0-21556 GCA_964510985.1 uncultured Dehalococcoidia bacterium | reverse complement strand
TGACTATATTGTCGCCCGTGAGCGTTCCTTGAAGATCAAACAGTCGGCCGCCGCCAGGCAGCAGCGCGAGGTCGAAAGGCAAATGCGCTTCGTAGAGCGTTTTCGCTCGAAAGCTCGGAAGGCCACCCAGGTGCAAAGCCGTTTGAAGCAACTGGAGCGCGTAGAACGCATTGAACTACCCAGGGCGACCAAGAGGGTTCATTATTCCTTCCCGGAACCATCCCGAAGCGGCGCAGTGGTAATCTCTCTTACTAACGTGAGTAAGGCCTACGGCGACCACACCGTGTACCGCGGTCTCGACCTCATCTTGGAGCGCGGCGACCGAATTGCCCTGGTTGGACCCAACGGTGCGGGAAAATCTACCATGCTGAAAATACTCGCAGGGGTATTGCCTTTTGATGAAGGTGAGAGGAGAACTGGGCACAACATTATAACAGCCTACTACGCTCAGCATTTACTCGATCTTCTCAATCCTGCAAATACCCTGATCGAGGAACTCCAGCAGGCCGCACCAGTGGAATCCGACCAGAATTTACGACATATCCTTGGTGGGTTCCTGTTCAGTGGCGACGACGTCAGCAAGTCCATATCCGTATTGTCAGGTGGGGAAAAGGCGCGGGTTGCGTTGGCTAAGCTGTTGGTTCAAGGAAGCAACTTGCTCTTCCTGGATGAACCAACTAACCATCTGGACATAACGTCAAGGGAGATCCTCACCGATGCCCTCAGCGATTACCGAGGAACCATTTGCTTCATAACCCATGATCGCACTGTCATACGACAGGTCGCCAATAAGATCATTGAGATCAAGAACGGCAAGGCAACTATCTTCCCGGGGGACTACGACAGTTACTTGCATCGAAAACAACTAGAAACCACCGATGGTAATTCTCGTATATCTGACGATGGCGCGGGGGACAACACATCCAAGACCGGCCCTGTACGCAGTCGTTCGACCAAGAGACGGCGTGAATCAACCCGGAGTCTGGAAAACAGGTTGCGTCGCAGTCTCGGCAAGGAAGCCCGAACGCTAGCTATTCGTATAGAGAAAATCGATGCCACTCTGGTCAGCCACGAGGCTCAGATCACCCAGATGGAGGCGTTGTTTTCCAATCCAGACCAGATCGGTGACAGAGCTCAGTTGGCCGCATTGGGCGAACAGTATAAGGTTCTCACTAACGAGTCGCATTGCCTTTTGGAGGAATGGGGGAGGTTATCATTAGAGGCAGAGGGAGTCGATTCACAACTCAAGAACCTCGATTCGACTAAATAGTATTTGTAGTCAGTTTATACCAAACCTTTACGGGTGTTGAACGCCGGTGATAGTGGGACACATCCACATGCGTGATACCGCCGGCCAAGTCTACACTTGTGAAACCGCAGGCTTCGTTTCTGCCTGGAGTTGGCAACGAAGGTAGGGTAAGGTGCCAGCGGAGTTTGAATGTTTACCTGCTGATTCACCCTCAGACGTAACCATATTCCACCGCTACCACCCCCTTCCTCAACCTATAATGACGGTGGCTGACGCACATCGCGTCTCAGAGGTACAACTTTGATCGATAAGGAAAGAACAATGGATGAGAAGGTCGAGTTCGACTCTGCGGAGGAGGCTGTCAGCTACATCTCACTGGACAAGCCCCGCGTCCTGGCAATGTTTATCGCCCTGTAGTACCGGTGGCAACGGACTGCACACAATCGGGTGAATGGAAGAGGTGGCGATGAAAAGGTGCTTCATCCTCGTCATGCTTGGGCTACTCGTGACAGTCGCGGCTGCATGCGATCAAGCTGAACCTACTCTCACTCCGGCACCTACACCGACTGCCACACCTATACCCTCTCCTATCCTCATGCCCACACCGACGCATACTCCTGCCGCAGCCGCAGCCGCAGCCGCAGCCGCAACCGCAACCCTAACGCTGACGCCGTGTGAGCGCGAAACAGGCCAGGACATGGGTTCGCTCACAGAGAAGGTCTGGGCCTTGGAGCTTGGCTTCCGCACCACAGACTCAGGCGCAACCATGCCTGTCCGGGCAGAGGCCCTGATAATCACCGGGGACTGGCACATACTCGATGTGCAACTGGTGGTCCAGTACCGTATAAAAGAGCTGAATGTCTTCGTGTCCAACGTGGCCGACCCAGAGGGATGCCCCGATGGACGCACGTTGAGAGATGCAACTCAAGCGGCCCTAAGCCAGGTGGTGGGCCAGCGTAGCATGGACGACATCCTCACTGAAAGCGGGGAGGAGGTCGGGGCCGAAACCCGGTTGCTGCTCCAGCAGATCCTGGACGACTACAGAACGGGGATCCAGGTCTTGGACGTGGCGCTCCAGACGGCGCGCCCGCCCGATGAGGTCCGGGACGCCTATGACGACATGGCACGAGCACGAGTAGATAAGGAGAGGCGCATCCACGAGGCCCTGGCCTACGAGCGGGACCAGATACCTGCGGTCGTGGTCCAGGCCGCCCAGACCATCCAGGAGGCTGAAGTTTCCAAGGCTGTGCGCATCATCCAGGCCGAGGAGGAGACGGATCGCTTTGTGTCGATTCTTTGCGCATACGATCAGGAGGAGGACGCAACTTTTAGGGGGCTTCATCTGGAATCCCTGGAGAGTATCCTGCCCGGTATCACTGAGTTCATAGAAGCAGTCCAATCCACATCAAATAGCGCTCAAGGCATAAGGCCTCGCGGCCATCTCCTCTCCAGTCGTCGCGTCACCCTGACACCCATGCAGCGGGTTGTTCTCACGCGATACAGCGAGGGCGCAGGGTCTGTTGACGCCCCCGCGGTAACCGCCAGGTTACCCTTCTTCAATTCGGGCGCCCCCCTCGACGATCGCCTGCTTCTCATCGACCTGTCTCCTGACACACTGCTGACCCTGGAATTGAGGCGCCTGATCGTCGACGCCTACGTCCGGTACAGGATCACAGACCCAGAGCAGTTCCTTGCGACGCTTGGGACCGAGTCCACCGCCCATTCGCGTGTAGGCAACATAGTCAACGCGGCGATCAGGGCGGAGGTCGCCCTTCGAACCCAGGAGGACGTCATCGGCGGCAACACCATCGTCCTGGATGACGGGTCCATCATCGTCCAGCCCAGGATGATGGCGAATGGCACCCCCACTCGGGCGGCGATGATGCAGCTCGTCGTGCAGGGAGCCAATCAGAAGGTCAGGGCCTCAGAGAACGAGTTCGGCATCGAGATCGTGGACGTTCGGCTACAAAGGATCTCTTTCCCTCCAGATATTGAACAGTCCATATTTGATCGGATGCGGGCGGAGCGTGCCTTCCACGCGGCCAGGCTCCGCGCCGAGGGCGAGGAGGTGTACCTGACCATCACCGCCGACGTGGATAAGCAAGTAGCCATAATTCTGGCCGAGGCGGAGCGGGACGCCAACATCCTGCTGGACGAGGGAGAATCAGCGGCCATAGACATCTTCATCGAGGCCTTGGCTCAAGAGCCTGAGTTGTCCCGTTATCAGCGCGGTCTGGAGGCATACAAAGTATCCAAGGGTATGATCACCTCAAAGTTTCTGCCTATTGTTCCCAATGCTCCACGACCTGAAATTCGAACCACGCCGCGGGCGGTCCTGACCTGCTCTGTGGTACTTATATAACGAGTTGTACGAAGTTGAGGGAAGTCCGTAAATTGTAAGTGACCGCATTGCCTTAACCCATGAACTACCTCATGGACGCAACGGAGGACTCTTATGGCGAAGCGGCAATATTCTTGCATCAAGTACGCAGGAACCGGCTTGTCTCAACCGGCCCATCATTAGCCACTCTCGCGTCACTGACTTGCTCCTGCCGAACTATGAGAACGGGTGATACAAATGTTGAGGGGGTAGATCAAGAGTCTGGAATAAGTCGATTCGCCGTTCGGGCATAAGACGCGGTCAGCCGATCGCGGTTACTAGCCCTTTGGGGAATAAAAAGGCTGCCCAGCCGGATTAGGCCGCCTCATGGCCAGCTGGGAAGTAAAGGAAATTAACCGTATCTGCCAGGTCCCGCTGGTGCCCATGTCAACGATCACGTCGCACGGAAGAACGCGTTTAACCGATCCGCGAAACTCGTAGTGGGGCCCTGTACCCATCGGGCCCAGATACGCGACCTCTTGTCCCTGGGCGATGTTGTGGCGGTTAACAGTCGAGTGTACGACGGCCCGTACTGGCATCCCAGGCATGGGAATCTGGGTGACCTGTCCTTTGGTGCTCATGAGACTCACCTCTGTCTTCTTATTAAGCGAGAGATGCCCAGACCCCTACGCGAAACCTTACACGAGTCAAGGTTAGACGGAGCGGGTCACATGAGTAGCTCAAAAGGCCTTCGGAGGATCACAGAGACTTCTCAACACGGACCAAAAACCTTACAACTATTAATGCATATAAGGCTATTGTGAGGTGAGTATCTGTGGTTTCGGGTCATATTTGTTATGCGTTAGCTTTAGCGAATACATCTGCGCCATCGAGTATAAGTGATGGCAAAGTTATCGCCGTCTGCATATCCCAGAGCATCTTACGGCCCTCTGCGTGTATCCGAGCTTCTACGGATGCCTCGGCTGCTTTGACATCAGGATGGTCGGGTTGACCAGGCAGGCCCATCGACTGGGCAAGGTCATTCGAACCCCATGCAAAGGCGTCTAATCCGTCAACCGCTAAAATATCGCCCAAGTTTTCGAAGGCCAGTGCTGTTTCAAGTTGGGCCGACACTACCATCTCTTCATTTGTCGCTGCCATCCATTCGGTGCGCCTCAGTCCGGGCTGGTCCAGCAAACGGCCATCGTTGTAAAACGTTCCTTGGCCACCGCCCCAGGACCGCTGACCTTTAGGAACGAATCTGCACGCATCCACCAACTGCCTCGCCTGCTTTGCCGTTTCGATGTGCGGTCCAAGGATGCCCATTACGCCCCGGTCAAGGAACCGGTTGATTGTTGAACTTTCTATGTTGGGAACACGGGCCGTCACGGTCAGTCCGTATCCATCCGCTGTGCGTACCATTGCGTCTATGCTTTCAGGGGAAAACAGTCCATGCTCGCCATCCAAGTGAATGAAATCGAACCCCCCAAGTAAGCCCACCAGTCCGATTGATTCAGCACTGGGGAACACTAATCCCAGACCCACTCCCAGCTTACCTTCACGGTTTTTTGCCAGGATTTTGTTTTGTCTAATATTGGGCATTTATACTTCTCCTAATATGACATGAAAGTTCTGTGATTGATCAATTTCCTCGATAAACCAAAACTCGACTCAGTCTCACGGTCTAACGGCAATTCGGCATCTATGAGCATTCAGGATATCCTAGTTGAAAGGGGTTCCGATTATAACTCCGCATGAGTGTGCCCCTGGGGGCAGGTCAACAGCGTTTTCAAAAATGCGAATGCGGTCACGGTTCGGTACAGGCGGGCTACATTGAGGCCGCCACCAGCTGTCGAAGCCTGTCCAGTATGTCCAGGTTTTCTTCAAGGGTGTAGCCGTCGACACCGGGTACCGGTTTCATGAGTTTTCCATCCACGGCACCCCTATCCACCATTCGTCGAATCAGGCCCGCCTCCTCTTCTCTGGACGGCAGTAGGTCTCGCCTTGCCAGGATGGAGAGACCTGCGGCAAGTCCGTAGCCGCCCCAGTTGGAGACACTGGTCACGACCAGATGGGTAGCAGAAGTCAGGGCCGGCTTATCGGGCAGGGATGGTACCGTGGGGATGATATGGGCAAGCTTGCCCATGCCGATCTCGTTTCCGCCATCGCCCACGCCGACGGTGGCCGAATGCTCTGTGAACAGGTAGTCGACACGAGCGGTGTAGATGGTGATATCTTTCCCAGACATGTTCAGGTACCGGCCCGATTGGGTTGCGCTGCATCGCTCCAACGCCATGACCACAGACGGCCTGTACCGGTCGAGCAGAGAGAGCGCGAACGCGCGGCTTTCTTCAGCCCCGGTGATGGGGAACTCTACAACATCGGCTCCTCGGGCTTCCGGCTCCAGGTAAGGCACCGCGTACTTGTCGCTTATGTAGACCACGTCTCGGTCGCAGTCCTGGAGGGCACGACCTACCGCCAGAGCACCGGGTGGACCGTCGGTTTCGATCGTATGAGGTTCGATTTCATAAAAGCCGGTCACGACGAGAACCGTCCCCGGCCGTTCGTAGATGAACCGTGCCGCCTGCACGCAGTAGTCCGGCGGCAGATGGGGACGCAGCGCGGTCATGCCCCGCTCGTCGTGCCACAGGATGATATCCTCTATCGACTCTTGCGACCTGTTTGTCTCTGTCATCGCTACCCCCGGGTTAGCTACCTGGAACTATCAGACCTTGTAGGGAACGTTCGGGTGCGCTCCGGGACCGGATATCGATTTGTAACGAAAAAGCACTAGAACACCTCCAGCTCTGTGTATCGCAGGTCGGTAATGAACATCCGACCTGCGGAGTGTGTGATCATCAGCGACGGTTTGCTACGGAGGGCCACTTCCTGTGGGGTGACGCCGCACCCCCAGAACACCGGCACCTCTCCACTCCTCAGCTCCACCGCGTCGCCGTAGTCCGGTCTGCTCAGGTCCTTGATGCCTATGACACCGGGATCTCCTATGTGCACTGGCGCACCGTGCAAGGCGGGGAACCGTGTGGTGATCTGGACTACTCTACTCAAACTTTGCCGATGAATAGGCCACATGGAGACGACCATCGGGCCGGAGAACACACCCGCGGGAGTCGTCTCGATATTGGAGACAAAGGTCGGGTCGCTCTTGCCCTCCTCGAGATGACGAACAGGTATGCCTTCCTGTGTCAGGGCTTCCTGGAAGCTGAAGGCACACCCAAGGAGAAACGAGACAAGGTCGTCGCGCCAGTATTCGCGTATGTCAGCCAACTCGTGGGTCAGCTCGCCTTGCTGATAGATGATGTAACGGGGCAGGTCAGACCTCAGGTCCGCTCCTGGAGCGGAGTATCTCGGCTCCGCACAACCCGCCTCAACTACCTCCAGAACGGGGCATGGGCTGAGGTTCCGTTGGCAGAACAGGAGGAAGTCAAAGGCTAGGTCGCCGGGTAGAATAACTAGTTTGGCCTGAACGTAGCCCGGCGCCAACCCAGCTGTGGTCCGTGTCCACGTGCCTTCTCGGATGGCAGCACGCAGTTGTCTTGGATCCTGGGGAAGATTCTCTGGCTTCATTTTCAATAGAACACCTCAGCGGTGTTGGCCAAAGCAAGTATACTGTATCGCTGATTGACCTGCGCCCAGAAAACTGGTCCGGGTGCAGAAGGAGAAATACCAAGGAAAAAGCATACTCCAGAGCAGATCATCCGGTCTGCCGACACTTTCCCTGCCCCCGCGGGACTTAAATAACGAGTGATCCAAAAATTGGGGTAGGTCACGTACAATCGTCAACGTCACGGATGGTGCGTTCTTTGGACGCTGGCAGTTTGAAATTGAAAACTCGGCCAGATAACCGGCCTCTAGCTCTGCTAGAATCAGGATATCACGGCAACAAAAGGCACCCGCAAAATCACGCCCAATACAAGAAGTCCGGCCCATCGTCCGTGGGCGGGGTCGACCCAGATTTCAAAGGAGGACTCGTTATGTCTAAGGTACTGACACAGGAGCAGTTCGACGCGCTAAAACGCATCGACACGCCTACCATCTGCAATGCCATCGAGCCGTTGAAGGTACGACGCAACTCGGAGGGGTTTATGGGCTGGAACATCCGTTGCCAGTTCCCGGAGATGGGAGTGATGCTGGGATACGCCGTCACCGCCACCCTTGACACGATGACACCCTCGCGCCAACAGAGTCGGGAGCCGATGATGCGTTTGTGGGAGGCCGTGGATGCATCGCCCAAGCCCGTGGTGCTGGTATTTAAGGACATCTCACCGCGTAATTCTCACTCATGCCACTGCGGCGACGTGATGGCCACCATCGCCAGCAAACTGGGGGCCATCGGTCTGGTCACCGATGGCGGCGTGCGGGACATTGAGGGCGTACGGGCGCTTGGGTTCCAGTACTTCGCGCCAGGGATGACTCCGGCCCACGGGCAGTTCCAGGTAGTGGATGTCGGTGTACCGATTGTGGTCAGCGAGGTGGAGGTGCTCCCCGGTGACCTTGTGCACGGCGATGAGAACGGCGTGGTCAAAATCCCGCTGGAGATAGCGGGCAAAGTGCCTCAGGCAGCAGCGGAGATAGCATACCGAGAGAAGCAGATAATGAACTTCGCCCAGAGCGACGACTTCTCGCTGGAGGGCCTGCGCAAGATACAGAGGCCGGAGTAAGCAGGGCAACGGGAGGACCTTTTCTGACTTCTGAGTCGCCGTCAATCAGCAGGCTTGGAAGTATGATAACCCCGTGTCTGCTCGGTGGCCTGCCTCCCAAAACAGGCCCAGGTGTTATGTTAGTCCCCTTGGCCGGAGAAAAAGGGAGACTCGCCAAAGGTGATACATACACGAGCCGGTCACTAACAAGCTGCGTGAGGCAAGCAACCACCCTACTCCGGGGGGCCACCGTGCGGTACGTGCAGGCATCGGCTAACTTGACAATCCGAAGAAAGTGAAAGCATGCGTGAATCTCATCACGGAGAAACGTTGCGCCTGACGATGGCGCAGGCGCTGGTGAAGTATCTGCAGGTCCAGTACAGCGAACACGACGGCAGGAGACGCCGCTTGATTCCAGCCATGTTCGGCATCTTCGGTCACGGGAACGTGCATGCCCTGGGTCAGGCCCTCTATGAATACGGTGCAGATCTACCGTACCATCGGCCATGCAATGAGCAGGCGATGGTCCACACAGCCGCTGGATTCGCCAGAGCCAATCTCCGTCTTGCAACGATAGCCTGCACGTCGTCCATTGGGCCTGGGGCGACAAATATGGTTACCGGAGCGGCGGCAGCGACCATCAACCGGCTGCCCGTGCTGTTGTTGCCGTCCGATTACTACGCGACCCGCCACCAAGGGCCGGTGTTGCAGCAACTCGAGCACCCGGTCTCGGCCGATGTGGGCGTCAACGATTGCCTGCGGCCCGTGAGTCGTTTCTTCGACCGCATATCGCGAGCCGAGCAACTGCTCACCGCATTGCCCGAAGCGATGCGCGTGCTGACCGATCCGGCCGAAACGGGAGTCGTCACACTCTCGCTGCCTCAGGACGTCCAGGCCGAGGCCTACGACTACCCTGCCCACTTCTTCGAGGACCGGACCTGGTGTGTCGATCGGCGGGCGCCGGACCCACGCCACATAAACCAAACGGTAACGTTGCTCGGGGAGGCAGAGCGGCCCTTGATCATCGCCGGCGGCGGGGTGCTCTACTCCGAGGCGTGCGAGGAGCTACGGGAACTCTCCGACCCACTCGGCATCCCGGTGGGTGAGACGTTCGCCGGTCACGGCGCGCTTGAGAACAACTCTCCGCTGTCTCTCGGCAGCCACGGCACCCCCGGCACGCCCATCACCACGGAGATTGCGGAGCGGGCGGACCTGGTTATCGCCATTGGCACTCGCCTGACCGATGTCACTACGGGTTCCCGTTCCTCCTTCCAGCACCCACGGGTCAGATTCATCCACATCAACGTGTGCGCCTACGATGCGCATAAGCTGGGCTCGCTGCCAATCGTTGCCGACGCCCGCGAAGCGTTGCGGGCGCTGATAGTGGCGGCGAAGGACGCCGGTCTCGCACCCGATCCTGCCTACCTTGAGGAGATCTCGGCGGCAAAGGAAAGCTGGAGGCAGACCAGAGAAGGAATATTCCGGCAGGTCGCCGGCGAGGCTATGAATCAGGGGCAGGTGATCGGCGTGCTCAATGAAGAGACGAAAGAGGGTGATACCGTCATTGGCGACGCCGGCACTCTCCCCCACGACCTGCACAAACTCTGGGATGTTAGCAACGGCACGACCTGTCACCTCGAGTTCGGCAACTCGACGATGGGGTATGCACTGCCGGCCGCATTAGGTGTCCGCATGGCCCAGCCGAAAGGTGAGGTGTACGCGTTTATTGGAGACGCGACATACCTGTTGAACCCGACCGAACTGGTGACGGCGATGCAGGAGAATCTGAAAGTCACCGTTGTCATCTCGGAGAACCACGGCCTTCAGTCGATCCGCGCTCTTCAGGTGGACCGTACCGGCCACAGCTTCGGCAACGAGTTCAGGGCCCGTGATGCCACGACGAACCGGCTCGAGGGCGAATATCTGAAGATCGATCTCGCCAAAAACGCAGAGAGCATGGGCGCTCGAGCGTGGCACGTGACAACACCGGATGAGCTTCGCATAGCCCTGCGAGAGGCTCGTGAGGACACGCGGTCTTGCGTCATCGTGGCGGAAACCGAAAAGCACCGGTACGTGCCGTCCACGGGAGTCTGGTGGGACCTCGCCGTCGCCGAGACAACCACCGACTCGATTACGAAAGGTCTCCGGGCAGAATACGATGACCAGAAGCGGCTACAGCGCTTCTACTACTGAGCGTCGTCGCCGCCAACAGGCGGAGGTCATGCGGGAGGCCCTAATGCCTTCAAAGCGATATTTGCACGCATGTTCTGGATCGACAGGGCATGGTCGAGGGGCAAGATCCAGGCTGGTAGTAGCTGTGTGTGCTGAGGCTGATGAGAATGACCTGCTACAGCCATCTCTGTACTCCGGACTCCGGGCAGTGAGTGTAAGCCGTAAGCGATAATGAGCATCACGTCTGAGGAATAGAAAACCCGAGAGTGTAGAGGCGACTTGCCCGCCGGAACTGCCCTGCACTTGTGGGACACAATAACGAGTGGTACAAAGACGGGGAGGTAGTCCAGTCTTGCTCGGCCACGACACCGCTCAGACCTGCTGATTGGTAACGCGCGCCAAACCTGGATATTACCCGGCCGGTCCGAGACAAGAGACAGGAAATCACAGAGTATCATAATCCAGGGTGAGGTTATCGAGCATGTCTATTCGCGTAGCGGCTATCGGGGTGTGCCACTGGCATTCACTGTATGATGCGTCCTATCTCCGCCACTTGGCCCTGATGGACGACGTGGAGATCGTGGGCATCCAGGACGATGATCAGACGATAGCGGATCATCGAGCGGGGGAGCTGGGCGGCGGTATCCCCACCTTCACCGACTACAAGCGGATGCTGTCCGAGGCCGGGCCGGACTTCGTGCTGGCTCTGGGGCGGCACGATACCATGGCGCGAACCGCACTCCACCTCCTGGACAACAAGATGCCTTTCCTAATGGAAAAGCCGATGAGCTATAGCGCACGGCAGCTTCGAGAGGTGTTAGAGAGGGCAGAGGTGACCGATGGGTTCGCGGCGGTCCCTCTGAGCTGCCGGCATCTACCGGTGATAAAGCAGGCCAGAAAGCTGATCCAGGACGACACGTACGGCCCGATCACCCACTTCTACGAAAGGATGAACAGGCCGACTTCAGGGCGGTACCCGACCTGGAACGCCGGGTGGATGCTGGACCCCAAGATCGCCAACGGTGGATGCCTGCGCAATCTCGGTTCCCACGGGCTGGACGCATTCGTGCTCCTGACCGGCGAGGGCGAGGACGTTGAGGTGACCGGAGCGCAACTCTCCTGGAGCACCCACGACCAGCCGGTGGAGGACTACGCCTCGGTGCTGGTCAGGTCCGGTCAAGGGGTGGTTGGGACAATCGAGGTGGGCAACGGATTTCCCAGGGACGGTACAGACGGCGAGTGGAAGGTTGCGTTCCGCGACGCCCTGCTGACCTTCAAAGACGACGTGTTGAAGCTGAACACAGCGTCAGGCGAACAGGTCTTGCCGTCGGAGCCTCCCGGCAACCTCTCGGCGATGGTATTGCGGGAGGCCCTGGACGCGGCGGCCCGAGGCGACAAGCCGCCCATCAGTGTCAACGACTGCTACCGCGCCGTCCGTCTCATCGACCAGGCGTATATCTTGGCCGGTAATCCTTATGGGACGGCGGCCCTATAGTGGTTATCGAGAGTAGCCTCTCTGGTTACGCCGGAAGGGATTACTCGATAAGGGAGGCACCGCAAAGATGTCAAAGGTGATCACAGACGAAATGAGAGCCCTGGTTGGGACGTGGCAGGGCGAGCCTTACGTCGGTGGAGTGGTGCATGTTGAGGATATCCGCAAGTTCGCCACGGCGGTGGGCGACAACAACCCATTGTGGCTTGACGCGGATTACGCTGCGACTACCCGCTGGCGAGGCATCATTGCGCCACCGACGTTCGTCGACCGGTTCACCCCGTTTTACGTGCTGGCAGACGACAACTCCCAGGGCTATCTCGGTGGGCCTTTGCCGATCGATGCACCCTTCAAGCAGGGCGCCAGCGCGGGCGACGAATACGAGATCCACCGGCCGGTCTGTCCCGGCGACGTAATCACAGCGACCACCGACATAGGCGATATGTTCGAGAAACAGGGACGGCCCGGTGTGGGTCGCATGCTATTCACCAGGTACGACAAGACATACCGCAACCAGCGGAACGAAATCGTGTCCATCTGCCGGTGGACCCGTGTACAGTTTGAGGGTCCGACCGATGGAGGTGAGGAGCAGGTCGATGCTCCACAAATGCCAAACCCAACGGATGCCGGCCAGGCGTCCTCTACCACCGTACGGGAGAGAATGTGGACGAGGCGAGTCTACTTCGAGGACATATCAAAAGGGTTCGAGCCACTGCCGATATCTATGCTGCAAACGCCGAAGCGGTTCGTACGGTATGCCCAGGCCAGCAACGACCTCACGCCGATCCATTACGACTACAGACTGATGAGAGCACGCGGTATGCCCGATGTGATAGGCCAAGGGGCTCTGAGTGCGGCCTATATCGTCAGCATGCTCAGCGACTGGTACGCACCGGACGGCTTCCTGAGGAAGATCAGGGTCCAGTACCGATACTTCAGCTTCCCCGGCGACGTGCTTACCACCAGGGGTGTGGTCACCGGAAAGCGCCAAGAGGGCGGTGAGAACCTGGTTGACTTCGAGGTGTGGGCCGAGAACCAGGAGGCCCGGAAGGTGACCATAGGCCAGGCGGTTGTCAGCCTGCCATCGCGGAAAGCCTGACCGGCCCGGCATACGCCGACAGCGGATGTTGCGGAACGTAGCCGGCTTCCCCGGCGCACTCAGTTAGAACCCGATTTACGAGGTGAGTGATGGCATTGCCACTGGATAGCATAAGAATCCTAGATTTCACCATCATGATGCAGGGCCCTGAGGCGACGCAGATGCTGAGTGACCTGGGAGCTGAGGTCTTCAAGGTCGAAAGGCCCGGGTTGCCCGCCGGCCGTGTGGATGAGCGCTACGGTCTACACGGCGATTACGGTAAGACCGAGGAGGACAGTACGTTCGCGCCGGCAACGTTCCTTGCTCACAACCGAAACAAGAAGAGTATAACCATTGACCTGAAACAGGAAAAAGGGAAAGAAATCACGCGTCGGCTCCTCGAGACCTGCGACGTGGTGTACGAGAACTTTCGACCGGGAGTCATGTCCCGCCTCGGCTTCGGATACGAGGACTGTTGCGAGATAAATCCATCGATAATCTACGCTTCGGCTACCGGCTACGGTGCTGATGGCCCTTACGCCCGCAGACCGGGACAGGATATGCTGGCCCAGGCGCTAGGTGGATTCGACACCATGAACGCGACAGCGGATGGGCGCCCTACGGCTGTTGGGTTCCCGCTCTCCGACCTGCTGGGGGCCATGTATGGCGCGTTCGGTGTGCTGGGCGCACTCTTCCATCGGAATCTCACGGGCGAAGGTCAACAGGTGAACGTGAATTTGCTGAGTAGCACCGTCGCGGGGCTATCAGAGATGGCCGTACACTTCCTGAACACGGGGATTGAGCCCCAGCGAGGCGCCCCGGAACATGGCTGTCCTTACCAGCCGGCCCCATACGGAGTCTACAAGACCAAGGATGACTCCATCGCAATATCCGGAGGCCACCTGTTTCCCGCGCTATCAAAGGTGTTGGGCACAACCGATCTGACGGAGGACCCGCGGTTCGATACTCCGCTCAAACGCTACAAGAACAGAGTGGAGTTGGGAAGGCTGATCGAGAAGGCCCTGGGCCGGAAGACCACCGCCGAATGGCTGCCACTCATGGAAGAGGCAGACCTGTGGGCGGCGCCGGTGAACAGCTTCCCCGAAGTCTTCTCCGATCCCCAGGTACTACACAACGAGATGGTGGTCACGGTTGACAGCCCGATTGGGCCCCTGAAACTGCCCGGCGTCCCCTACAAACTCTCTAAAACACCGGCCCAGATCCGGACTGCTCCACCTACCCTGGGCCAGCACAACGACGAGGTCTTGCTGTCCATTGGTTATACCCGGGAAGAGGTGGACGCTCTGAGGATAGAAAAGGTGATCTAGCAGAAGGCCGACGCAGGGCAGTTCCGAGGCAGTGCCGGGGCTCGAACGCGGCAGCGTGTTCTCAGGAATATGGAGGGTATGATGGCGTACAAAGATGTTCTCTACGAGAAGAGGGACAGGACGGCTTTCGTGACCATCAATCGCCCACACGTGATGAACGCGGTAAGCTACGAGACCAACTCGGAGCTCTACGACGTCTGGACGGACTTCGACGAAGACCCAGAGGTGTGGGTAGCGATCATCACGGGCGCGGGCGATAAAGCTTTCTGCGCGGGCTCTGACATCAAAGCGATGACCACCCTCACCGAAGAACAGAGGGTGATGCCCGTGTCTGAGCGAGAGGCCGGCGATTCCCCAATCCAGGAAGGAGGCCTGGTCCATCGTGAGATCTGGAAACCAATCATCGCAGCCGTCAACGGCTACTGTCTGGGAGGTGGTCTGGAAATAGCTATGGCCTGCGATATCGTCATCGCCTCTGAGACCGCCAGCTTCGGGGTCCCGGAGATCAGGAACGTCGGCACCTATCCGGGGTCCGGTGGGATCCATCGTCTTCCCCGACAGATCCCTCTCAAGATCGCAATGCAGATGCTCCTCACCGGAGAGCACATCACCGCCGAGGAAGCCCTACGGGTAGGTCTGATAAACAAGGTGGTGCCTCCTGACAGGCTCATGGAAGAAGCTATAGCGATGGCGGACAAGATCAACGAGAACTCGCCGGTCGCGACCCGCGTCACCAAGGAGCTGGCGACAAAGAGCCTGGACCGGCCGCTTGAGTACCTGGACGACCGAGGGCTGCGGGCGTGGGACCTGGACGACATTGTCGGAGCGACATTACGCCAATCGGCGGACTGGAAGTCAAGGGAGGGGCCACGGGCGTTTGTGGAGAAGCGGAAACCGGTCTGGAAGGGCCGCTGATTCCCCCATGGGACCCAATAAACGACTTGCTTGTGCGGATAGCTGACGTAGTCCTCTAGGTTCTCAAGTGTTTTGATAGGGCCCTCGATGGCGCAGTAGGACTTCGCCCCGCACTCCAAGCGCCTACCCCTATCCTGTGCCCGTGCACGTAGGACATCAGGGATAATGGGACTGTGATAATCTAATCCAGGCTTCCTCAATTCGGGTCTGACCGGGTATCGGTACCGAGACGATCCCTGCTCTTATGGGACGAATATATCGAGTTGTACAAAGATGGGGGGGCAGGCTGTAGCTACCCGGATAGACGCGATCGGGCTTCTAGTTGACGGCCTGCCGCGGTCTGACTACAATCGCCCCATCCTGGCGGTCGACCTCCCGCTTTAAGGAACTCGCCGCCGATAGCGCTGACGTGGAGGAGCAACGACTCATGGCCGAAAATCAGTACGACGCAATCATCGTTGGCGCAGGCCACAACGGGCTGGTGACTGCCGGCTACCTTGCCAGAGACGGGCTTTCCGTTTTGGTCCTGGAGCGGTTGGACAAGGTGGGCGGCGCCTCGACGACCGACGAGTTCTCACCGGGATTCTCGGGTCCAATGTGCGCCTACATAGTCCACCTTCTCCAGGGGAAGGTCATTGACGAACTCAAGCTCAGAGAGCACGGCTTCGAGTTGGCATACAGTCACACGAAAGCCGACCTGTCGCAAACCATCCACCTCTTCCCCGATGGGACCTTCCTGGGTGGTCCCGGTATCAGTAACAACTATGACACCGCCGAGCAGATCCGCAATTTTTCGGAGCACGACGCGCGCACCTATTTCGATTGGGTCTCCTTCTGGGAGGAGGCGTCGGCAATCGTCTATCCCTACTTCATGACGGAGCCTCCCACAATCTCCGACCTGATGGTCAGCGTCCGTGGGACACGTAGGGAAGAGGTCCTGGAGAAGCTCCTGACCTGGAGCTTTATCGACCTGGTGGAAGACCACTTCGAGGAGGAACATGTCAAGGCGCATTTCATGAGGGCTGGCATTCAGGCCGACCCGTCTTCCCCTGGAAGTATGCTGGGTATCGCCATGTACAACTGCGACCGCTTCACCAGGGATGTTGACCGGGGCATCCCCAAGATGAGCATGGGGACCGTCTCGGAGTCCATTGCCAGAGCCGCCAGAAGTTTTGGAGCGGAGATCAGGACCGGGGCGCCGGTCAAGGAGGTCATCGTGGAGGACGGGGTGGCCAGGGGAGTGCGGCTTGAAAACGGAGAAGAGATCCTGAGCTACCTCGTCGTATCCAATGCGGACCCAAAGCGTACCTTCACCACCCTGTTCCAGCCCGAGGAGGTCGGCGAGGAGACCGTCAGACGCGTGAAGAGGTGGAAGACAAACGCGGGAAACGCGAAATTCCTGGCGGCGCTAAGTGAGCTTCCTGATCTTTCCCGGTATCTGGGAAACGGTTACGACCCGACCTCGATACCGACCATTCAGGTAGCGCCTTCGGTCGAGTACTACCAGCAGAGCTGGGTCGACGCCATCAATGGCAAGCCGACAACTTGCCCCGTCATGCATATCCAGCTTACCAGCCTGGTGGACCCCGACCTCGTTCGCCACAGTGGCCATGTGATGTCCAACTGGGTCGTATGGGAGCCCCCTCGCTTGAAAGACGGCACCTGGGACGATGCCAGAGAGGAGGTGGGCGAGCAGATCATCGACGCGTTCAACGAATACGCGCCCAACTTCCGTGACAGCCTTCTGGACTGGACCTTCCAGACCCCTCTGGACATGGAGACGAGGGTGGGTTTGACCGATGGCAACATCTGCCACCTTGACCAGATTCCCAGTCAGTTACTGTCCCAGCGCCAGCCTTACCGGACTTCCATCCAAAACTTCTACATGTGCGGTGCGGGTACCCATCCGTCGGGCGCTGTGACGGGCGCTCCTGGGCACAACGCGGCCCATGCAATTCTTAAGGACCTGCAAAGGACGGCCTCTTAGGTCACCTGCCGCTCGGCGTCGAGTAAGACGCGATAATCTTTCCCGGGCCTCCTCGGCTCGGACCTGGCCTCTGAATTGAGATCAGGTCACCCCTTCACAGCCGATTCCTTCGCACCAAAAGGCTTCCTTTTAGGTGCATCCAATATCCAGAGTTGTACCATTTCCGAAGCAGGGGTCGGACGAGGTAGAGGTGCGGATTTGTCAGGAGGGTGATGCTCTCTTCACCACACGGATTGTCGGTGCCCATCGGATGACGCTGAAAGAGGCCTTCGGACTGAAAGCCGCCTGCCGTCCAGATGACGACGAGTCCTACTTCCGCGATTCCGTCATCTTCTCGAACGGCGCTCGCGCCTGGACGCAACCGAATGTTTTTAAGTCCTGGTAAAGGCATTGCCGGAAACCAAGGTTTAACCGAATGAACTCGCGAGAACGTACGTTTCTAGCACTAAATTTTGAGCAGCCCGACAGGGTTCCCGTTGACTTCTGGATGTCCAAAGGATTCAAACGCAAGCTCGAATCGGTGTTGGGAGTGACCGAGGACATGTTTCTCGACTCTCACGATATCGATTTTCGGTATATCGCGGGTCCCAGGTACATTGGGCCACCACTGCAAAACTTTTCGGACGGGTCATCCGATGATCTCTGGGGGGTACGCCGCAAGACAGTTGTGGTGCCGACAGACGGCGGGGCAGAAAGTTACGAGGAAGTGGTGGAGTCTCCTCTGGCTTCGGCGACGACCGTTGAAGAGGTCTTAGACTATGGCCACTGGCCCTCTGCCGATTGGTTCGACTACAGCGACATAGAGGCGCAGTGCGAGAGAATCCGTAAGCAAGAGAGAGTCGTCGTCTTCATGGGGGACCGTCTGAATCGCGTCTCGCAGCTAAAGCCTGCCATGTACATTCGCGGCATCGAAGCGATATTTGTTGACATGGGCTCTAACCCTGACCTTGCCAAAGCAATTCTTTCCAACATTCGCGGTTTTTACTGTTCCTACGCCGAGAGGATCTTTGATGCCGCAAAAGGGAAGATGGATATCCTACTCACGGGGGATGACTTTGGCGCTCAGGATCGGCCTTTGATCTCTCCAACAATGTGGTTGGACTTCCTCGGGGAAGGTTTTACAGAATACGTGGGTATTGCAAAGGGGTACGGCATTCGTGTGATGCATCACACATGCGGGGCTGTCCGACCGTTCATACCGCTCATGATCGAACGCGGGCTGGATATACTTCAGTCGCTTCAACCAGAGGCGCCGGGCATGGAGCCTCGCGAGTTGAAGGCTGTGTTCGGTGGCCGACTCGCGTTTCATGGAGGTATTTCGATCCAGAGGACCCTTCCCTTCGGCACCGCCGAGGATGTCCGCAGGGAAGTTGAGGACAGAATTCAGGCACTTGCTCCTCGTGGTGGCTACATTCTGTGCACATCCCACAACATCCAGGCCGACACACCTCTACAGAATGTGAATGCGCTTCTCAGCGCATACAAGGACTGCGGGAGAGCAGTTGGTAACCGGTCCAAAGGGCATTAACGGAGCTTGTGTCACCCACAGAAGTCGGCCCACATGCGGTTCTCATCATGAGCCTTGTGTGTTGGACGTCAGCGATAATCTTTCCCGGGTCGAGGATGCTCGGGTCTGACCGGTATCGGTACCGACACGGTTCCCGTCCTTGTGGGGCTACCGTGACAGGTGGTACAAAGATGGGGCAGGTCATCACCATGTCCCAGAAAACCCGCCCACCGTGTCTCCAGTTGATACACCAGGGGGAGGGGGACACCGGGGTGAGGGTTTTAATAGGAGCGCTTGGTACCTGCCCGCCGCTGAAGGAAGCCAGAAGAAGAAAGGAGTAGTACGCGTTGTTTTACGATACGAGCTCGTTTAGACAACCCCTGGAAAGAACGCGAGACGACCGGACCCATGCAATAGTAGTTCTGGCCCCTTCCGAGTCCAAGCGTCTGATCGCGAAAGCGGTCTTGAAGCTCCCCGAAGTCCGGCGCGCACTCGACGACGGCCTGTTCATCGTATCCCGTGGAATCACCCCCTCTTTCATAGTCGAAGAGTTGGGGGTAGAGGGGCTCGATAGGCCCCACTGCACCTCCGGCGTCGTCACCGACCGGAGATTGGGGGGAACGGTGAGACAAATGGGACCATGGGTATTCCGCCAGGGAAAGCTGGTGCAAGAAGAAGCGTACGATGTGCTGCAGGAGTTTAAGAGCACTGACGTTTCTATCAAGGGGGCCAACGCAGTTGACATCGAAGGCAACGCCGGCATCCTGGTGGGGAACGAAGCGGGTGGCACCATCGGCTCCATCTGGCCCACGCTCACCGCTAGAGGCTCCTATCTCATCATACCCGTTGGTCTCGAGAAGCTTATCCCCTCGGTCATTGATGCGGCCATGAGGTGCGGGACCCGGCTATTCAAGTATGCAATGGGTAGCTTCGTCGGACTGAATCCCGTCGTCAACGCACTGGTGGTCACCGAGGTGGAGGCTATCGAGGTCCTCGCTGGGGTAACCGCCACGCATGTCTCCTCCGGTGGTGTTGGCGGATCGGAGGGCGCGGTGATCCTGGCATTGGAGGGCGACGATAACGCGGTCCTGACGGCATTTGAAATTGTGGAGAGCATCAAGGGCGAGCCCGCAACGGCCATGCCGGAGATTGAGCCGGCGGTAAGAGCACGATAATCCCTCCAGCGTTGGCCTGGTGAAGAGTGACGAGTGACTCACCTGAGGCCTTCTGACTGGCGTGTATCCTTCCCCCGGTCAGGAGGTTCCAGATCGTGTCCAGGTGTAGTCCAATTGCGACAATGGGACTCATTCAGCGACGAGAAAACACGAGAGCTAACGAGTCTAGGTCATCAGCGATAATGGGCCAATTATGGGGGTGAAGATATCTGCCACAGCCATCGGGACTCTGGCCAGTCCAAGCTATAGACCCCACGATACATACCTCGCTCATCCTTGGCCGGATGCCGAAAAATGGAAACTCTAAACACGAGATGAATGAACGAGTCGCAAATTACATCCGAGCATACGATGCCCAGGGATGGCACCGGACCGGGACTGAAATCGATTTGATGTCCGCCACATGGCTGGCACAGCAGGTGAACGCCAACGGTTTCGAGGCACATCAGGAGACCTTTGACCTGAGCCGAATCACTCCTGTACGGAACTTCCTGGATGTTGACGGAACGAAAATCGACGGCCTCCCGCTTTTTGATGGCTCGTTTACCGGTGACCGCGGCATTCAGGGTAAACTCGGCGTTCTGAACTCCCAGGCTGAAATCGGACTGGCAGAGGTATCGCCGATGTACCCACATGACGCCCTGGAGCAGGCGAGAAGCTCCGGCAGGCATCGGGCATTGATCGCTGTCACGCTACCACCTGGTAGCAAACCGGGTCTCGCACCGCAGAATGCTCCGAGTTTCGCCGCGCCGTTTGGACCACCGGTGTTACAGGTCGACACCGAGATCCGTGGCTGGCTGTTCGAAAAGGCCAATGAACAGGCCCAATGCCAGGTCGTAGCAGAGGTCAAACGTACCGATGTCAAGGCCGTTAACGTGACCACAATCGTCCATGGGCACGATCCGAGCTTGCCACCGGTTATTGTCATGACGCCTCGAAGCGGATGGTGGCGGTGCGCCTCCGAGCGCGGTGGAGGGATCGCCTGTTGGCTTGAGATGATCCGATCGCTCGGCGACAACCGACCGTCGAGGGATGTTAGGTTCGTCGCGACCAGTGGTCATGAACTTGGACACCTTGGACTCAAGGCTTACCTTCGCCGGAATCCCAATCTTGCCACTGGCGCTTTAGCGTGGATCCACCTGGGCGCGTCCATCGGAGCTGCAGAAGACCCAACCCCTCGACTCGCAGCCTTAAGCAAGGAATTGCAGCAGCTCGCAGCGGAGGTCCTGGTTGGGCATGCCATCGAAATGCCTGAGATCGTCCCAATGGGCGTGGTGCCCGGTGGAGAGTCGAGAGACATTCACGAAAAGGGTGGTCGCTATATATCTCTTGCGGGAGGCCATGCGACTTTCCATCAGGAAGCCGACAGATGGCCCGACGCGGTGAATGTGGATTCAGTAGTCCGGTATGCCAGTGCGCTCGTTGAGGTCTTGGCTCGGATATCAGGCAATACAGGACCGTCGTCGGTCTAGCCCCCGTGTGCTCCCTGATGGATTCACACCATAAGCGTTAGTAGGACCAAATCGTGAGCGATGCCTTTGTAGGCCTCAATACAGCTTCAGCGACGGTAACCATTAGTGCAGCCGCAATGAAAGGGTCTATGTGCTATGAACGGCTATGAGAGGGCGTTACGGACACTGCGTTTCGAGGCCACCGACTGTGTGCCGACCTGGGG
>CAZEDC010000085.1:0-13511 GCA_964510985.1 uncultured Dehalococcoidia bacterium | reverse complement strand
TGGGTGGAATACGGTTGCCAGCGAAGAAACTCATCACAGGCATTGATCGAGCTTGTGGAATGTTCCCTGACTTGGAACCGAGGACGAACGACCTTGCTGCATCTCTCTCTGGTGGTGAGAGACAGATGCTAGCACTATCCCGAGCACTTATTTCGAATCCTACTTTTCTACTATTAGACGAGCCCACAGCCGCGCTTTCACCGAAGTATCAGCAGCAGATTCTAGAAAATATCGATGCACTACGTAATGAGGGAATCTCGGTACTCCTTGTGGAGCAGAATGCAAGGTTATCACTCGCTAAATCGGACCGTGGATACATATTTTCCGGGGGGAAAGTGGTCCATGTCGGCGATGCCAAAAGTATTGTTAACGACCCAAATATTGGCGACTATTTCCTGGGGCTGCACCAGTGACCTCGTAACTGCACTGCCAACGCTAACTGAGGGAGTTCTACTCTAGTCCATCGCCTCAAATGACCTGGATTACGCCAGACCCGCGCTCTCTCGCAAACCGGGGATGACCTCCCTGGCGACGGTCTCCAGATGCCTCGACCTCTCCTCTTTTGGGCATGAGAAGTTGAAGATGAAGTACCGTACACCGGCGTCCACATACTCCTGGAGACGGGCAATACACCGGTCCACAGGGCCCAGGATACAGTACCGCCGGACGATGTCGCTGAAGTCGCCGCCATAGAGGTACTGGCTGCCCAGAATCCGTGCGGAGACCGCCTCCGCTTCTTCAACCGTTGGGTAGATCGAGATGTAGCTGAAGAAGGCCCACTGGAATCCGGCCAGGTCACGGCCAATTTCGGCGGCGAATCCTAGGGTCTTTTCGACGCTGTCGTGGTACCTGTCTGGGCTGTAAAAATAAGGGAACCATCCTTCCCCATGCCGGGCCGCCCTTACCATGGCCGCCTCTCTCCGGCCTGCAACCCATACCGGCGGGTGGGGTCTCTGGGTCGGCGGCGGGTTGAGCGTAACGTCGTTCAGGTGGAAGTGGCGGCCATGGTAAGTGACGTGCTGCTCGGTCCAGAGTCTACGAAGCGCCTCTAGGCACTCGTCGGAGCGGCGTCCTCTCTGTTTCACGTCGAGGCCGACGGCCTCGAACTCGACAGGAAACTCTCCACCGATGCCCAGACCCAGTGTCAGACGCCCGCCCGAAGCGATATCCAGGCCGGTCGCCATCTTCGCAAGCACAGTGGGATGGTAGAACGGCGCCAACAAGACCGCAGATAGAAGCCGGATCTTCTCAGTGGCGCCGGCAGCGACTCCCAGCAGCGGCAACGCCGCGTGGCTCGGTGCAGGGGGATTGCCTCGGACGAAGTGCTCGCCCAAGCCGACGTACTCGTAACCCAGGCTCTCCATCAACCGTGCTTGAGCGGCCGTACCTGCATCGTCGTCGGGGACGGTCGCGCCAAAATGCAACTCTGTTTCCGCTGCCATGGAAGGACTCCTCGGTTCATCAGGCCCGGAAGACCAGTCGCGTGGGCCCGACTTACCCCTCTATCAGTCTGGGTTTTCGCCCTGGACCACCAGCACGCTCTCGGTCTCCACCTGGCGCCGGTCGCTAACCCCTTGTATCAGCACTAAGGCGATCGTCGCGGACCCGGCCAGGCTCAGCACGGCGGCTATCTGCCCCATGCCTAGCGTCACCGAGATGAGCCCCCATGTGAAAGGACCCGCCACCGCCGATAGCCTGCCGGTGAAGCTATGCAGTCCGAAGAACTGCCCCAGGTTTCTGGATGAGGTCAGCCGGAGCATGTATGGCCGGTCAGCTGTCCAGATTCCGGCATGGAGGATTCCACTAACGATCCCCACGGCCAACCAAAGGGGGTCGGGCAGTCCAAACCACGGGATAGCCGCCGCCGATAGGAGGACTAGGACCCATCCCACCAGCATCGCACTCAGGGTCCTGTGGGGACCGAACCTATCGGTCACCAAACCAAAGAGTAGGCCGCTTGGAATTGCGACGACAATTACCAAGAGGAGCACAAGCTCTACCTGGCGCTCGGTGAATCCGACGGTATCTGTGCCGTACAGGATGGCGAAGCTAGCGGCCGTGTTGATCGACCACATATACCAGAACCGCGCTACCAGGAACCGCAGTAACCCAGGAAATCGGTGAATGTTACTCAACGTTGTCCTGAACTGATTCAACACGCCGCTTGTACGGTGGCCCAGGGCGTCAGCCTGTGGGTGCCTGGGGCGCTCCTTTAAAAGAACGAAAAGTGGAATCGACACAAGCAGAAACAGGATACCGACGGCACGGAAGCCGAATACGTGGCCCTGGGACTCGACGAAAATCAGGCCGATGGCCACCGCAGTGATGGCGCCCAGATAGCCCACGCCTACGCCAAGACCGCCGATGGTGCCGCTGTTTCGCTCGTTGCTGACCTCGGCCAGTAGGGAGTTATAGAGAATGACAGAGGTGTTGGCCGCAATTATTGCCAGCGCGAACAGCCCCAGGGCCAAATTGAGGTTGTCACCTCCCAGGGCCAGGGTCGCCCCGACGCTGATGAGAGTGCTTGCGGCCAGATAGGGCATTCTCCGGCGCGCCTGATCGGACATGGTGCCGACAACTGGGCCCACAACCAGGTTCAACGCCATGGCCGCCGCCAGCGTAAAGCCGACCGTGGCATCGTCGCCTGACATAACCTGGGTCACCCAGATGGGAAAGAAGAGGCCAACAACTCCGGTAAAAAACATGGTGGTGCCCACATCGTAAATGATCCAGGCCATCACCGCGGAACGTTGAGGCTGATGCTCCCGGGGCGGATCGTCGCTCGTCATACACACCTTTGCTGCTCGGAGGCTGGTAATAATCTAAACGCCTCCCCTTAAGTTGTCCAGCACGTTGCGAGCGCCTTTGGCAAACTTCACGCCCGATGCAGGGCGATGGACGACCTCCTCCGGTCCGTTTGACACTCAATTGGGGCTTATCTATAATCTCCCCACCGCCGGGCCGGTGCTGCTCGGAATCGACAGGTCCGAGGGCTTGGACCGGCGGAATTCCTCCCGCGAAAGGGTCTGACATGCCCGAACTATTGGCGTACTTTAACGGGGAGTGGGTCCCCAGGAGCGATCTGAGGATCGACCCCGCTGACCGCGGCTTCACCATGGGCGACGCGGTGTTCGATGTCGAACGCACCTTTAACGGAAAGATCTTCCGCTTAAAAGAGCACATGGAGCGACTGTACCGTTCTCTCCAGTACAACCGCATCGACCCCGGCCTGGCCATGCACGAGATGGCCTCCATATCGGAGGAGGCCGTGAGGCGTAACGAGCCCATGCGTCCGTCCGGGGGCGACTTCTCGATTCGCCAGGTTGTGACCCGAGGAACACCCGTATCGGGGACGCAAGGAGGCGTTTTAGAGCCACTTACTCCGACCGTAATAGTCCTCGTGACGATGGTAGCTTTCGAGGCCTACGCCCAGTTCTACGAGCCCGGGGCCACCGTGGTTATCCCTAAGACGCGAAGCTACTCCAGCAACTTTTTCGACCCGAAGGCGAAGCATTACAGCAGGGGTAACTTCGTCCAGGCCCAGCTAGAGGCCGCCGACCTCGATCCTGACGCGTTCCCGGTCCTCCTGGACCAGGACGGCAACATAACCGAAAACATGGGCGCCAACTTCTTTGTCGTAACCGATGGGGTATTGAGGACCTCCTCGGACAAGAGTGTCCTGCAAGGCATTTCGAGGATGTCCGTTCTGGAGCTGGCCGGACAGCTTGGCATACCGGTCGTCGAAGAGGACCTCCAGCCCTACGATGCCTACACCGCAGACGAGGCTTTCCTGACCAATACCTACTTCCAGCTTCTCCCGGTAAGGAGTGTGGACAGGCGCCCGATGGGGGAGGTCCCCGGACCGATCAGCAAGCAGTTGCTGGCAGCCTGGAGTGAGTTAGTCGGCTTGGACATCGTAGACCAGGCCCTGCAGGCGGTCAAGTAGCCTCGTCGGGTGGTACAAATAGAGGTGCTGATCGTGGCGGGTGAGTGTCCGCTACATAAAAAAGGCAGGTGAAAAGCCTGCCTTTTCATTCTCGGGGACCGCCTATCCTGCACGAGGCCCGGTAGTGAGGTCGCGGTCTGTTAGGGGTGACTAGGCGGCATCCTCCGCGAGTGCCGACTTGGCCGCACCGGCTATTTGCTGGTACTCAGCCAGCACCTTCTCGCTGCCGAGGGCCGCTGGCTGGGAGGTATCCCGGTATTCAGGGCTCAGCTCGATCCGGCCCAGGAACCTGAGACCCATTTCCTGGGCCAACTCCTCTCCGACTCCGGACCCGAATATCTCCCCTGAGAAGTTCTCCACGACGCCCAGTATGCTCACGTGCATGGTTTTTATCATGTTAATGGAACGCTTGGCGTCCATCTTCGCAAGCTCCTGCGATGTGGTCACGACTATAAAGCCGTCGATATCCAGGGACTGCATGACCGTAAGCGGGGCGTCGGAGGTCCCGGGCGGCAAGTCGATAATTAGGTAATCCAGGTCTCCCCAGTCCGTGGCCTGAAGAAGCTGCTGAATGGCGTTATGGATCATCGGTCCCCGCCAGATTATCGCCTCGTCCTCCTTCTGTTGGAAGAACCCCATGGACATGACCTTGACTCCGTACCGCTCCGAAGGGATCATCCGTTGGTCCGCCCCGACGACAGGAGGCTCGACGATCTTCATGGACCGGACCACGTTGGGGCAGTCGATATCCACGTCCAGGATACCGACGTTGACACCCTGCCGGGCCAGCGTGACGGCTAGGTTCACCGCAACCGTGGTCTTCCCGACCCCCCCTTTGCCACTGTAAACGCCGATCTTGTTTTTGATCTTACCGAGGCTGTCCGCGATGGCACGTTTCTGCTCGAACTGGTGCTTCATAGCCTCTATCTTGGCCCGTGCTTCGGCGGTCTGTGACTGGCTCAATTGCGGTTTGTTGGTCAAAAGGGCTCCTTCCCAGGTGTTCGGGGCATTCGACGGCAGGGGGATTAAATCTGTGGGACCGTGCGGAGATTTAGTCCAGGCCGAGAAGCTTTTTCCCGTCCTCGGTGATCATCTCCGGAGTCCAGGGCGGATCGTATACCATCTCCACGTTGACGTCCTCCACCCCGTCGACCTCCGCAACACGCCACTCAGCCTGTTGCGCGATGTACGGCCCCATGCCGCACCCGGCAAATGTCAGGGTCATTTTGATTGCGACGTCGTTGTCCTCTACCTGGACATCATAGACCAGTCCAAGATCGACCACGTTAACGGGAATCTCGGGGTCGTACACTTCCTTGAGCGCCCCCAGGATTTCATCGCGGGTAACGGTCGCTGTTTCGGCCATCAGCCTCTCCTCCGTATTATGGGTACACGTTGATTACACGTCTACTCATTTTATATTCGCCAATGGTCTGTGTCAATTTACACGTTTTTATGCGAATTTGCGATTTAAAACAACTTAAAAGGGCTTACATGACAGGCAATTCTTACGCAGGCGACGAGCCGATCACCCAGAAAATTAGTCGGCAATGACCTTACGCAGGTCTACGATCTGGTCCCTGAGTAAGGCTGCCTTTTCGAACTCCAGATTACGGGCGGCCACCTTCATCTGGGACTCCAGGTCCTTGATCAGACGGAGCAGGTCGTCTTTGGGCATGTCTCCCTGGACGACGTAGGGGCTTCTGGTCTCCGCGATGGCCTTGACCCTCTCTGTGATGTCGTGGACCGTCTTGCGTATCCCCTCCGGGGTGATACCGTTCTCCTCGTTGTAGGCATACTGGATGTCCCGGCGGCGCTCCGTCTCGCTGATGGCCCGGTGCATGGAGTCGGTGACCACGTCCGCGTACATGATCACCCGGCCGTCCACGTGTCTTGACGCCCTGCCGATGGTCTGGATAAGCGCTGTCCACGACCTCAGGTACCCCTCCTTGTCGGCATCCAGTATAGCGACCAAGCTCACCTCGGGCAGGTCCAACCCCTCCCTCAACAGGTTGATGCCCACCACCACGTCGTACACCCCCAAACGCAGGTCGCGCAGGATCTCGCTCCTCTCCAGCGTGTCGATCTCCGAATGGAGATAGTGGGTCTTCACTCCCATCTCCTTGAGATAGTCGGCCAGCTCCTCGGCCATGCGCTTGGTCAGCGTGGTTACCAGGCAGCGCTCTCCTTTTTCGATTCGTTGCCCGATCTGGTATAACAGGTCGTCGATCTGCCCGCTGGTGGGCTTAACCTCGATTATTGGGTCGGTCAGCCCCGTCGGGCGGATGACCTGCTCGACGATCTGCTGGCTGTGCTCGTATTCGTAGGGTCCCGGAGTGGCCGAGACGTACACGGCTTGGACCACACGCTCCTCGAACTCCCCGAAGTTGAGCGGCCGGTTGTCCAGGGCCGACGGGAGGCGAAATCCGTACTCGACCAGGGTCTCCTTGCGAGACCGGTCGCCATGATACATGCCACGTACTTGGGGTAGCGTCATGTGGGACTCGTCCACAAACAGCAGATAGTCATCTGGGAAGTAGTCGAGGAGATTGTACGGCGTGCTGCCCGCCGGACGGCCGTCCAGGTGTCGGGAGTAGTTCTCCACGCCAGAGCAGTAGCCGGTCTCCCGCATCATCTCCATGTCGTAGCGGGCCCTCGACTCCAGTCGCTGGGCCTCCAGCAGTTTTCCTTGGGACTGAAGCTCGGCCAGGTGCTCCAGCAACTCCGTCTCGATGCTTACCAGGGCGTACTCCAGCTTCTCCTGGGGGGTCACGAAGTGTTTTGCCGGAAAGATTTCGATGTCCTGGCGGTCGCCCAGCATCTCGCCGGTCAGCGGGTCCAACTGCGAGATACGCTCCACCTCGTCGTCCCAACCCCACTCTATGCGGACCCCGACCTCCTCGTAGGCAGGCAGTATCTCCAGGGTGTCGCCACGGATGCGGAACCGGCCCCGGGCCAGGTCGAAGTCGTTGCGCTCGTACTGCATGTCCACGAGCTGCCTGACCAGCCGGTTCCGGTTCCGGCGCTCGCCCTTTCGGATATAGGCGACGAAACTCTGGTACTCCTCGGGAGACCCCAGGCCGAAGATGCAGGAGACCGACGCCACGATCAGCACGTCCCGGCGGGTGAGCAGGGCTCGTGTGGCCGAGTGTCTCAGCTTGTCCAGCTCGTCGTTGATGTCGGCATCTTTCTCAATGTAGGTGTCGCTCCGTGGGACATAGGCCTCCGGCTGATAGTAGTCGTAATAGCTGACGAAGTACTCGACTGAGTTGGTGGGGAAGAACTCCTTGAACTCAGTGGCAAGCTGCGCGGCCAGTGTCTTGTTGTGGGCGATGACCAGCGTGGGACGCTGCACCTGTTCGACGACACAGGCCATGGTGAAGGTCTTGCCGCTCCCGGTGACGCCCAGCAGCGACTGGTGCCGAAGGCCCCGGGCGATACCGTCAACAAGCTCGTCGATGGCCCTGGGCTGGTCACCGGTCGGCACAAAATCGGAGGCTATCTTGAAATCGGGCATGTTGGGAACACTCCGTTAGGACTGGCCGTGCGACCACGCGCTAGGGGCAGGGCCGAGAAGTTCCGACGCATGGATACGATATTGTACACGGACGGGTGGCAGGGCGTCACGTTGCGGGGGCAGTGACCCACACCATCTCGCTGCTGGTCTCGTCGAAGGGCGAGCGGTCGAAGTCCCCATATAGGTCCAGGGTCTCGTAGCCGCACACCCGCAGCAGGTGATGCATCTCCCAGCGGTGGACGTACCGTAGCAGAAAGTCGCGGTAAAGGCGTCTTGACACCTCGCCCGTCACGTCCAGTTCCTCGATGATGGTGCGGACGTTGATTATCTGGTTATGATTGTCGTAACTGCTCTGGTGCCACACGACCAGCCTCTCGCCGGTGTCGGGGTCGGTGACATCGCGGAAATGGTACGGGACATCCCCTTCCTGGAGTAGCATGTTCAGGTCGGGCACGAAGATGTTGAAGATGAGCTTTCCGCCGGGCGCAAGGTGCTCGGTCACGCTGCGGAGCGTCCGTATCTGGTCCTCGACCGTCAATAGAGATAGAAACCCGCGAAACGGGATTAAGGCCAGATTAAATTTCCTGTCTAGGAGATGCGAGTCCGCGTCGTTTTCGGGCCCGAAATCCCGCATGTCGGCGTTCACCAGGGCCAGCGAGCCTCCGCGTCCCTGAAGGCGTTGGAGCTTGCCACGCGCAACGTCCAGCATGGCTATGGAGCTGTCCAGTCCCACGATGTCTATACCTGCCTCGGCTATCGGTATTGAAACCCTGCCTGTGCCGCAGCCGAGTTCGAGGACAGGGCCGCCGGCACGCCGGGCCTCCTCCACGTAGAAGGGGATGTCTTCCCGTAGATAGGAGTAGACAGCGTCGTAAATGCCGGCCCACTGGTCGTAGATGGATTCCATGCGCAGATCAGAGACTTCCCATGCGTTGGAGGATCAACCGCAATCTCTCTTCCAGTGGCGCCGGGTCGTCGGGGGTCAGCGTCATGGCAGCATCCCTGGCCTCTGAGATCGAGTAACCAAGGGCCGTCAGCGCCTCGATGACCTCGGCGTGGCCGATGGCCTCGGCGGGGACCGCCCAGTCTCCCTGCAGCTTGCCCTTCAGCTCCAGGACAATACGGCTGGCAGTCTTTTTCCCCACGCCGGATACGCCGGCAAACGCGTCGGTATCTCCGGAGCCCACCGCCGTGGCCAGCGACGCCGGCGTGAACCGGGAGAGCACGCTGAGGGCGACCCTTGGCCCCACACCGTTGACCCCAATCAGGGCATCGAAGGTAAGCCGGTCCTCCTCGGTGAGGAACCCGAACAGGGTCAGGCTATCCTCTCGCACTTGTAGAGACGTGACGAGACGGATCTGGTCGCCTATCGAGCCGAGACGCTCGGCCGCGGAAGTCGGGATGCTCAGGCGCAGAGTGAACCCGCCCACCGAGACGTCGGCCCAGTCCGGGCCGACGCTCTCAAGCGTCCCTCTGACCGACGTAATCAGCGATGAAACCATTTCGCCGTAAACCTACTCGGATATTTCCAACCGGTCAATGCGGCTGGCGTTGATATGGCATATCGCCACCGCCAGTGCATCGGCTGCGTCCGAAGATTGGACCAGCTCGTCGGGTAGCCCCAGCAGCACCCGTATCATCTCCTGCACCTGTTCCTTGGAACTCCCGCCATAATCGGTGACTGAGCGTTTTATCTCGCGGGGAGCATAGCCGCTAACCGACATTCCCTGGTCTGCGGCCGCCACCATCGCCACCGCTTGGGCCTGACCGATGGCCATTGCGGCTCGGACATTGCGTGCTACGAAGGGCTCCTCGATCGCCATGACCGAGGGTTGGTACTCCTGTATCACTAAAAGTAGCTGCTGGTAAAGGTAGTGGAGGCGCTCAAAAAGCGGGGCCTCTTTGCGCGGAATGAGGACGCCGGAGTACACGAGCGACATCCCGCTGTCGTCATGGGATTCTACGATTCCCACTCCCATCATGAAAGTCCCGGGATCTATACCGAAAACACGCACTTTGATACTTCGGCCCTCCAGGAATCAACTTTACTGGACAAGGTCTGGAGGTGGATGTGCTGGAGGGTATTCGTGGCGCGCTGCCGATGGCACCGCTCATTCGTCGCGGTACTGCTCCAGAATCTCGTCCGGGAAGTCGGCGTTGGAGTAGACGCGCTGGACATCGTCAAGCTCTTCCAGACGGTCCAGAAGCCGCAGGGTCTGTATAGCTCCCTTGTCCTCCAGGAAGATCGTGTTTGTCGGCAACATCGAGATCTCAGATGATTCGATAACGGCATTCTGGTTGCTCAGCGACTTGCGGAGGCCTTCCAGCCTCTCGGGCGCCGAGTAGATGTTCAACCTTGACTGGTACGTTTCGAAATCGTCGGCGCCCGCGTCTATCGCCACTAGAGCCAGTTCTTCGGCCGTCTCTTGATCGGCTTCGACGACGATGACCCCTTTTTGCTCGAATTGCCAGGCAACGGCGCCTGTCTCAGCAAGGTTTCCCCCCGCCTTGGTCAGCGTGGACCTGATATCGGACACCGTACGGTTACGGTTGTCGGTCAGTGTCTGAAGCATTATGGCCGTGCCGCCCGGCCCGTAGCCCTCATAAAGGACCTCTGACATCTGGTCCTGGTCGACGCCTTCACCCGTACCCCGTTTGATAGCCCTCTCGATGTTGTCGGCAGGCATGTTATTGTCTTTTGCACGCTGGATGGCCATCCGCAAACGAATGTTCATGTCCTCGCTGCCGCCACCCTGCCGTGTCGCGCTGATAATCTCCCTGGCGAGCTTGGTGAAGAGCTGGCCACGGCGAGCATCGGAAATCGCTTTCCCATGTTTGATGGTGGACCATTTCGAATGGCCTGACATGATATTTCTCCCAGGATTGCGCAGCTGCCTACCGGCAGGTTCATTCTAGCACATGGGCTAGCACACGGGCCTAATAGGCGGTCAAAAAGGCTTGCCTGGCCATGGAGCCCGGTGCCTACAGGGGCGCCGATCACCAGGATCACTTCCATGGGAACACCCTAAGGACAGACTGAACCGGTCCGAACGTAGGTCGCTATTATTATGATTCCGCCAGACTAAATCGAGTAGAAATGAGAAGGCTTCTTCCTGTATTTCGAGCCATTCCTGTTGTCGATACGCGGTATAGCGGCCAAATTCCTCTTGGAGGGCTTGACACAGGCGGTAATCATCGTATATACCTTCGTACAGACAAGGACGAATCCTGACCCTCCCTTGTCCGAATCTGGGAACAACACAAGAAGGAGGTTTCGGCGCCAATGACAACAATAAGGAAAAGCGATGTAAGTGCCAGCGTCGCTGCAAAGCTCGGTGGGTCCAAGTCACAGGGTGAGGCAGCACTCAAGGCCGTTTTGGACAGTATAAAAGACTCACTGTCCGCCGGTGACCGTGTGGTTCTAACCGGATTTGGTTCCTTCGAGGTGAGGCAGGTCAAGGCTCGAAGAGTCCGGCCCATCCGCGGAGGCCAGGCCGGGACCCTGGTTACTGTCCCGGCCCACAAGCGCGTAGGCTTCACGGCCGGAGCCGAATTGACCAAGGCGGCGCGCGGGTAACGGTCACGCCCCCTTATCATCGGCAGGAAATTCACGGGCAGGCCCGAACGGAACGGGTCTGCCCGTTTTCGTTTCCATAAATCGACTATCTACGCCTGGGAAGCACCCCAGTCCAGCCCGCCCATCTTACCCTCGAAGAAGACAAGCGGTTTACCCCCAGACACACGGATTTCGTCCACTTCGCCAATAAATATCGTATGGTCTCCGTGTTCGTGCTCGGCAACCACGTGGCAATCTACGGAACCCAGGCAGCTATCCAGGATCGCCGACCCCTGCCGGGTGAGGCTGAACGAAGGCTTCACGTCTCCAACCTTCTTCTCGGTGGGCCTGGAATAGTATTCGGCTATCTCTTTCTGGTCCTCGGCCAGCAGGTTGATAGCGAATCGACCGGTGGTCTTCATCAGCCCGTAGGACTGCCGCTCGTGTCCCACGCAGACGAGGACCAGCATCGGCTCCAGGGACAACGAAGTGATACCGTTGGCCGCCATGCCGTGCACCCCGCCATCGGGTTCGATGGTGGTTACGACGGCCACACCCGTCGCGAATTTCCCCCACAGTTGCCGGAACTGTATTGCATCAACCATCAGGCCTGTTCCCGCCCTCCACCGCATCGGCATGCCCGGTAGGAGATTACGAATTCATCGGTGCGTCAGTAAAAGCTTTTCGGGTCACACCGACGCCGGGCCGATTTAGCGGCCCGCAATTTCGATGATTATAGTCCGGCCAGCCGGATAATAAAAGTGTCGTAACGGCACCGTAAACCTTACCGAGGAACCGCCGACTTGTTTGACATGACTTCCTAATCTTCATAGAATGCAGAGGTTCCGACCTGGCCCTTGTTAGACATTCGTTCTACCTAATCAACGCCTGTTTCTGGGAGAGCAGCCATGCCGACCAAAGCCTATATTCTGATCGAAACAGCGGTGGGTAAGTCACGGGACGTAACCGAAACCCTGCGCTCGTTGGGGCGTATTCAGACGGTAGACGCCGTCACCGGCCCCTACGATATTATCGCCGTGGTTGCGGCAGAAGACTTGAACGCCGTGGGTGACATGGTCACGAGCCAGATCCACACCATCAGCGGGATTGTACGCACGGTGACATGTTTGTCGGTGGGTACCGCCTGAACACCTCTGGCAACCCTGTTTGAACATTTGAGCGGACCAGGGGACATTCGGACATGGATTTTAAGTTCAGCGACGAAGAGGAGTCCTTCCGACGGGAACTCCGCGATTTCCTGAAGCAAGAGCTTCCCGAGGGCACCGGAACGCTGGACGAAGGGGATGAGGACTGGGACCTGACACTGAAGATGCGCAAGAAGCTGGCCGAAAAAGGCTGGCTTTCCATGGCATGGCCCGAAGAGTACGGGGGCATGGGCGCATCTCTGATGATGCAGTTGATCTTCGCCGAGGAGATGTCGTATCAACGGGCCCCGGGCCGGGATATCTTCGCCACCAGAATGCTGGCGCCCACCCTTCTGATTCACGGGACCGAGGAACAGAGACTCCGGTACCTCCCTCCGATTGCCAGAGGCGAAGTGCAGTGGTGCCAGGGATACTCTGAGCCCGAGTCAGGGTCGGACCTGGCTTCCCTCCAGACCCGGGCGGTCGAGGACGGCGACGACTTCGTAATCAACGGCGCCAAGGTCTGGACCTCGCTCGCTCATCGCGCCGACCACATCATGGTGCTTGCTCGGACCGATCCGGACGCTCCCAAGCACCGCGGCATCAGCTTCCTGCTGGCGGACATGGACGCCCCGGGTATCGAGGTTCAGCCCATCGCTGACATGTCCTCGCAGCACCGGTTCAACATGGTCGTCTTCGACGACGTCAGGGTCAGCAAGGACTCGCTTGTCGGTGAGTTAAACCGGGGATGGTACGTAGGCGCCACCTTGTTGGACTTCGAGCGGTCCGGCGTGGACAACTCGGCCGGAGCCAGAGCCACCCTCGAGGAATTGGCCGCCTTCAGTAAGGAGAACGGCCGAAACGGGCGTCCCATGTCCGAGGATCCCCTGGTGCGTCGGCGTCTGGCCGACCTGGCCGTCGAAGTCGAAGTCAGCCGGTTGATCTCCTACAACATTGCTTGGATGCAAAGCCAGGGGCAGGTACCGAACAAAGAGGCGTCCATGGGCAAGGTCTTCGGTACGGAACTCCAGCAGCACGTAGCCAGTACAGGCATGCACCTTCTCGGACTCTACGGTCAGCTGGAGCCCGAATCAAAATACGCGCCGTTAGGAGGCTGGATCGAGCGGGGCTATATGACGGCCGTATCGGCTACCATCGCGGCGGGCACGTCCGAGATACAGCGCGACATCATCGCCCGTCGAGGACTGGGCCTGCCAAGGGCGTGAGCGACCGACCCAACATCGTCTTCATCCTACCCGACCAACTCAGGCCCGATTTCCTGAGCTGCTACGGCGCGACATTCATCGACACACCCAACATCGACTGGATCGCCGAACAGGGCACGCG
>CAZEDC010000084.1:0-12695 GCA_964510985.1 uncultured Dehalococcoidia bacterium | reverse complement strand
CTGTTTGCAAAAAGGAGGGTCACGATTCTCCGCTCGTGGTGAGCCTGTCGAACCATTCGAGCGGAGGGTGAGACCCGCTCATGTCCTTCGACAAGCTCAGGATGAGCGGGAACGCAGGTTGTGTGCTTCCGCACGCTGATCTACGACTTTAAATACTAGACGTCCAGGTTCTTGACATCCAGGGCGTTGGCCTGGATGAAGTTGCGCCGCGGCTCCACCATGTCGCCCATAAGGACGGTGAATATCGAGTCGTCGGCGGCGGCATCTCCCAGCGAGACCCTCAGCAGCGTACGCTTCTCCGGGTCCAGAGTGGTCTCCCAGAGCTGCGAGGCGTTCATCTCACCCAGACCCTTGTACCGTTGGGTGCTAACGCTGCGCTTTCCTTCAAGCTGGAGCAGGACTCCCTCGCGCTCACCCTCGCTGTAGACGTAGTGGGCCTGCTTACCGGCCGATATCTTGTAGAGCGGCGGCTGAGCGATGTACAGATGGCCGTTGGTGATAAGCGGCTGCATGTGCCGGAAGAAGAAGGTCAGGAGCAGCGTCCGTATGTGAGAGCCGTCTACGTCGGCGTCTGTCATGATGATGATACGGTGGTAACGCAGCTTCTCGAGATCGAACTCCTCGTCCAACCCGGCGCCCAGGGCCGTGATCATCGCCCTGATCTCTTCGTGGGCCAGCATCTTGTCTACCCTGGCCTTCTCCACGTTTAGTATCTTGCCCCTCAGGGGCAGTATGGCCTGGGTTGTTCGGTCCCGGCCCATCTTGGCCGTTCCTCCGGCCGACGGACCCTCCACCAGGTACAACTCGCAGAGTTCAGGGTTCTTCTCCGAACAGTCGGCCAGCTTGCCCGGCAGACCGCCGCCGTCCATGGCATTCTTACGGATGATCAGGTCGCGGGCCTTCCGGGCCGCCTCACGAGCCCTTTGGGCCGTGCCGCATTTCTCGATGATCCGTTTGGCTTCCTTGGGGTGGTCCTCCAGGTATATCTGGACCCCCTCGGCAATGACCGTCTCGACCTGGTTTCTGACCTCGGGGTTACCCAGCTTGGCCTTGGTCTGGCCCTCGAACTGGGGGTCGGTGAGCTTGACGCTTATGACCGCCGTCAGCCCCTCTCTTGTATCCTCGCCGGCCAGGTTCGGTTCCGAGTCCTTAAGCAGCTTCTGCTTGCGGCCATAGTCATTTATTACCCTGGTAAGGGCGGCGCGGAACCCGGTGACATGCGTGCCGCCGTCGTTGGTATTGATGCAGTTGGCGAATGAGTGGACGAACTCGTTGAAGCTGTCGTTGTACTGGAGAGCCGCCTCCACGATGGTCCCGTTGACCTGCTTTTCCATATATATGGGGTCGGGGTGCACCACCTCCCGGTTCTCGTTAAGGTTACGGACGAAGCTGGAGATGCCACCGTCGAAGTAGTACGAGACCTGGTTGTTTGGCCAGAGTTCGAAGTGCCAGTCGCTACGGAAGTTAATCTTCATGCCCTTGTTCAGGTAGGCCATCTCCTTGAAGCGTTGGGACAGGACGGCAAAGTCGTAATCGATTTCCGCGAATATCTCGGGATCGGGTGCGAACGACACCATTGTCCCGGTATGCCCGTTTTTCGACGTGTCCAGCTTCTCCGCGACCAGATCGGTCTGGCGCTCCCCTTGAGAAAATTCCTGGTGGTAAACCTTACCGTCGCGGTAGACCTCGACCGTCAGCTTCAGTGCCAGGGCGTTGACTACCGAGGCCCCGACTCCGTGCAAGCCGCCGGACACCGAATATGCCTTGCCGCCGAACTTACCTCCGGCGTGCAGGGTGGTCATCACCGTCTCGACGGCGGAGATACCAGTGGCCTGGTGGATGTCCACGGGAATCCCCCGTCCGTCGTCGGCGACACGCACCGTGCCGTCTTCCAAAATATGGATGTCTATACTGGAGCAGTAACCGGCCATGAACTCGTCCACGCTGTTGTCAACCAGTTCGTAGATCAGGTGGTGGAGCCCCCTCTGGTCGGTGCTGCCGATGTACATACCCGGCCGGCGCCGAACGGCCTCCATGCCGCCCAGCACCTGGATATCGCCAGCCGTGTACGTTTCGGTTTCCACTTCGTTTCGCTTCGTTGCCATTCCGCCCTCCTCCGGCAATCGATGAGGGACTACGCCCTCTGATACGGTCCGGACTCTGGATTTCCAGACCGAATCCTGTCTAGCTCCTTCGTAATCGCGGCCCCGGCGATGCCAAACCCCAATCTACGGTCCGGCTCACGGTTTTGCCCCTGTGGCCCGCGCTGGAGAAAGGGCAAAAGAGGCCTCGTGGTTCGGTCCTGATGGGTACGGTGGAGGTCCACTGAGTCGCACGGTGGACCTCAGGGGTAATTGGAACAAATGTCCTGGACAAATGCAAGGTATTTCTTGTGCTCATTTTACCATTTTTCAGGGATAAACTCAACCACTTGCACGCCTATGTGGACTTGTAGATCGGCCGTTTGATCGCTGCCATGCCAGGGCGCTGATCGCCTCAAGTGCGACCCGGTGCGCCACCTCCGCGGTGATAGCGCCAGGACCGTCGTACGGCGGCGAGACCTCGACTATGTCCACCGCAACAAGATTGACGGTTGATGCGATCCGGCGCACTGCCCGTAACAGCTCCGTCGAAGTCAGTCCACCGGGCTCTGGAGTGCCCGTACCGGGGGCGAAAGCCGGGTCCAAGACATCTACGTCCACCGACAGGTAAATGTGCTCAGGTCCCTCCTGGGCCTCTCGCAGGGCTTCGTCAAGAACGGTGTCGAAGCCCCGGGTCTCGATCTCGGACATCAAGTGCCATCGCATTCCCTGGCCCCTCATCCAGTCGAATAGGCTCTGGGGGGCCAGTACCCCCTCAAACCCACCTGGACGAAGTTCTTGCCGGGGATGGCGCCGCTCTCAATCAGCCTCCTCATGGGAGTACCGTGAGAGACTAGCACGTCTCCGAAGCTGGAGAACGCTGTGTCGGCGTGGGCATCGAAATGAATCATCCCGACGTTGCCAAAACCGTAGTGCTGGGCCACCGCCATCGCGCTGGGCAGCGTGATGGAGTGGTCGCCGCCCAGAACGATTGGAACGGCACCCGCCTCGACAGCCTCCAGGACTCTCGCCTGGATGGCCTCATGGCCAAGCTCGATGGAGCCTGGCGGACAGTTCGCATCGCCGAAATCCACGATTTTCAGCACCCGGGTCGGATAGACGTCCAGTCCCAGGTGGTAGATGTTATCGTTGGGGCTACCGTAGTAGTGGGCCAGCCGAATGGCCCGCGGGCCGAACCTGGCTCCCGGCCTGTTGGTCGTTCCGATGTCCAGAGGCGCACCGATGACTGCCACGTCCGTATTCATCTCTTCGAGTTCCTGACCGCTTTGTGCCGAGGGGGCCCAGAGGAACGTCGGCATCCCGACGAATGCCGGTATCCCTCGCCGCTCCTCGGGCGGGCTCTGGTCTCCAGGGTTCTCTTCTTCTGCGGTCAAGTCTTTGTCCGACCTCTACGCAAATCCCCTCCGGCCGTTCTGCTACTGGGCCGCCGGTGTTCCCAACACCATCGACATGGGAATCTGACCGGACGAGACGCCGCCGGTCGGGGTCAACAGCCGAAGATCGTTTTCGGTGATGATCCCCTCCTGCACAGCGGCCCTCACCGACGTGAGTAGACGCTGGCGGACCAGCTCCGTCTCAGCGGTATTCATGTCTTCGTAGGCTACGTGGGGTAACCCTTTGCGACCCTGGCATAGACGGATGTCCACCCTGAACCTGCCGACGGTTCGCCTGGACAGGGAGTCCGAAGACATCGAATAGTCGCACACGGGGCACGATAGGTACCTTAGTGTCCTCATAGTGTCTCTATATATACTATAGATACCCTAAAATGTCAACCTGTGTCCTGGCGCTCGGCGCCGGTATACCGCGGTTCGACCCGTTTCCGTTTTTGTATGTCCTCGGTCGGGTTCCGGGCGGTCGGCAATTACATACGCTGAGCAGGGCGGGCCCTGTCGAACCACGGACGGCATGGCGAGAGGACAGAAAACTGGCCAGCGAACCCTACATTGACAACCCGAGGGCATCGTGCTATAAAATTTGTAGTCGACTCTTTGCTGGCTGTTTTACAACTTATTAGGGCGAAGGTGCTCTCACAGGCTTAAAAGGGGAAGCCGGTCAAAGTCCGGCGCTGTCCCGCAACGGTAGACTCGTAAAGTTCAACGGGTGAGCCCGGTCCACTGCCATCGTCCATGTTCTGGGCCTTCGAGGAAAGGCACTGCATGAGCGTTCGTGCACGGCCCTGCATCCCTAACTCGGAGCAGGGTTTTTTTTAGTCTCCCTACAATGGGGTTCTCCTGCGCCGCGCATGCTAAGCATCCCTGTCTGCGTTCGCGCAGTTGGGACCGCTCCTCGAAGACGAAAGGAGCGATCCAGATGACCCGTCTCGGTATGTTTTTTTCTGTCGTGCTTGTGTCTACGGTCTTGTTGGCCGTGGTGGCATGTGGAGAAACCGAGGAACCATCCCCGCCGGCAACTCCGCTTCCGGCGGTTCTTGCGCCTACCCAGGTCTCGGAGACGGCGATAGCGCCGGTGGCCCAGGCCACCCCGAAACCACCGGTCCCAGCGGCCACCAGCCTGCCCTCGGTGCCCGCGCCAACATTCGTCCCCAACCCAACTCCGCCACCGGCCTCAACCGCCGCACGGAAAATCACGCCCACGCCGGTCCCAACTCCAATCCCGGCCGTGTTCCCGCTGACTGTAATCGACAGCAACGGAAACGAAGTTGTCTTCGAGGAGCCGCCCGAGCGGATCGTCGCCTTCGACTCGGCCGTGGTGGAAACCCTGTTTGCCATCGGGGAAGGTCACCGCGTAATCGGGACTCATGACTTCGTGACCTACCCCCCAGAGGCCGACGAGGTCACCAGGGTAGGCGGCGCATTCAACATGAACCTCGAGGCCATTGTCACTCTCGAGCCCGACCTTGTTTTCATCTTCTTCGACGCCAACCAGGCCGACCTGGAGCGCGCCGGACTGAAGGTGTTATATCTGCAGTCTTTAGGGGGCGACTTCATCAAGATAGCGGATAACATTCGCCTCTGGGGCCGTATCGTGGGGAATCCGTCCGCGGCCGAGAGGGTCGCCGTAGATTTTGAGACCCGGCTCGAAAAGGTCATTGGCGTGATGGCCCGTTACGCCGGTGGTCCATCGGTCTTCCAGGACGAGGGGGCGCTTTGGACACCCGGCCCGGACACCCTCATGGGCGAAGTGTTCGAACTCCTCAAGCTCCAGAACATCGCCCACGACGTCTCCGGCTACGTCCAGTTGAGCCCGGAGGTCATCGTCGAGCGCAGCCCCCAGATAATCATCGCCTCCTATGGAGACCAGATCAGCGGCAACCCGGCGTTTGGCGACCTTCCTGCTGTACGGAACAACAGGATTTTCGTGCCCAGCTCCGACGCGCTGAGCATTCCGGGGCCACGATTCATTGCGGGTATCGAGGAACTGGCCAGATGGGTTTACCCTGGAATTATCGAATAGGTTGAGTCCGTGATCAGACTGCCTTCAGTCAGATTGATATCCGCGGTCCGCGGACGGGGTCGCCACCCGGCCGGGTCCCATGTCAGCGTGTTGTCATTGGCCTACCCCTGGCGACGGATCGTGGCGGGCCTGGGCGTCCTGCAGCTGATCGGGGTAATCGCGGCCGGTTTAGGGTCGGTGTGGATACCGCCCCTAGCGGTGCTGGAAATCCTGGTTGCCCGGCTTCCGCTGCTGGACATCACCCATGACCGGCCCGAGACCTGGGACACCATCCTCTGGCAGCTCAGGCTTCCCCGCATCGTACTGGCGTCGCTGGTAGGCGCAGCCCTGGCCGTCGCGGGCGCCACCTACCAGGGGCTATTCAGGAACCCGCTGGCCGACCCATCGCTGATTGGGGCGACGTCGGGGGCCGGACTGGGAGCAACTATCGTCCTGGTGACCGGTGTACCGACCTACTACCTGGGCTTTAGTATGCTGCCGATAGCGGCCTTCGTCGGTGCGGTCGGCGCGGTCGCGGCGGCTTATATTGTCTCCAGGAATTCAGAGGGTCTGCCGCTGACCACACTCATCCTGGCCGGGGTGGCTATCGGGTCTTTGGCCACCGCCGTGACCAGCCTGCTCATGATACGCAGCGACCCCGACCTGCGGCCGGTGTTGAGCTGGCTCCTTGGGGGGTTCATATCCGCCCAGTGGAAGCACAGCCTGATGATCCTGCCTTACCTGGCGCCCAGCGTGCTGGTGGTCTTGTCCTACGGCCGGATTCTCAACGTATTCCAGCTTGAAGATGAGCACGCGGCGCAGCTGGGCGTCAATGTTGAGCGTGCGAAGGTGTTGTTGATTGCGGCCGCAACGCTGGCCACCGCGGCGGCCGTCTCATTCAGCGGGCTCATCGGGTTCGTCGGCCTGGTGGCTCCTCATGTCGTGCGCCTGGTCTGGGGAGGAGATCACCGATTCCTGGTACCCATGGCCGCCATCGTCGGGGCGGCCTTCCTGATACTGGCCGACCTGGCGGCCAGGACGATTGCCAGTCCCGCCGAGTTGCCGGTCGGCGTCGTTACCGCCTTCTGCGGCGCTCCATTCCTCCTGTACCTGCTGCGACGGCGCAGGCCGGTCGCCATGTGATGGTGCCTAAATGCTGAAGGCAGAAAACATCCACTTCGCTTACGGCGGCTCGCCGGTGCTTCAAGGCCTCGACCTCGAGGCGCTGGACGGCGATATTGTAGGGGTGGTCGGTCCCAATGGAACCGGCAAGACGACACTGCTGAGGTTAATCAGCGGTGTGCTCAGCCCATCGCAGGGGAGAGTCTACGTCTGTGGTAAGGATCTGGCGCTCCTCAACGCCGCAGAGAGGGCCCGCCTCGTCTCAGTCGTACCTCAAAGCCCCATGCTTCCTTTGAGCTTCAGGGTACTGGACCTGGTGCTCATGGGTAGGACACCCCATCTGAAATTACTCCAGTGGGAGGGACCCCGCGACCTGGAAATAGCCAGGAGGACCATGGAGATGACCGACATCTGGTCCCTGGCGAACAGGCATATCGGGAGTCTGTCCGGTGGGGAAAGGCAGCGTGCACTGGTCGCCCTGGCACTGACCCAGGAAGCCCCGGTAATGTTGCTGGACGAACCCACCTCCAGCCTGGACTTAGCCCACCAGACCGGCATAATGGACCTAGTGAGGAACGTACAGCGAGACCAGGGCGGCGCCGTAGTCGTGTCGATGCATGACCTCACTCTGGCCGCTCAATACTGCGACCGGATAGTCATATTGTCCGAAGGCCGCTGCTTCGCCCAGGGGACCCCGGACGCCGTCCTCACCCGAGAGAATATCTCCAGAGTGTACGGGGCAGAGGTATTTATCCTGCCCCATCCCCAGGGCGCGACACCGGTGGTGCTGCCCGTGTCCGAGGGGCAGCGGCGGAACGGCGGGCAAACAGGCAAATCCTGACTGGAGTTGACACGTGTCCCCAATGGCCAAGACCATCATGGTCCAGGGCACCGGCTCATCGGTCGGCAAGAGCCTTCTGGTTACGGCCCTGTGCCGGATCCTCAGGCAAGACGGCCACGATGTGGCGCCGTTCAAGGCCCAGAACATGTCCCTCAACTCCCACGTGACCCCCGGTGGGGCCGAGATCGGACGCTCCCAGGCGGTCCAGGCCGAGGCGGCGGGTGTCCTGCCCGTGGGCGAGATGAACCCCATCCTGCTCAAGCCCGAGATGGACTACAGGTCTCAGCTCGTCGTCATGGGGCGCCCGGTGGGTGTCCTGGAGTCCCGCAACTTTAACAGGCGCAAGGACGGTCTCTGGGAGGTTGTTGCATCATCTCTGGATAGCCTGCGCTCCCAGTTCGATGTTGTGGTCATCGAGGGTGCAGGCAGCCCGGCCGAGATCAACCTGCGGCGGGGCGACATCGTGAACATGGAGGTTGCCCTGTACGCCGGCGCCCCTGTCCTGTTGGCGGCGGATATAGACAAGGGTGGCGTGTTCGCCTCAGTCTACGGCACGGTCTTGCTGCTCGCGCCGGAGGAGAGGGAACTTTTGCGAGGCGTAATCATTAATAAATTTCGCGGCGACGTGTCTATCCTCAAGCCGGGCCTTCGACAGCTCGAGGACCTGACGGGTGTGCCCGTCACCGGCGTCGTCCCCTACTTCAGGGACATCTATATACCGGAAGAGGACTCACCGGCCACTCAGAACTCCCTTGAAGGGCCCACCGACAAAACGTTGATAGACATCGCAGTACTGGCGCTGCCTCACATCGCGAACTTTGACGACTTCGACTCGTTCAAACGGGAGGTCGGCGTCAGTCTGCGTTATGTGCGTACGTTGGACGAACTGGGCGAGCCGGACCTGCTCATCATCCCTGGCACCAAGACCACCGTGGCTGACCTGAAGCACCTACGAGAGACCGGTATCGCAGCAAGACTGCCGTACCTGGCCGGTCATGGGATAGCGATAATCGGCATCTGCGGCGGCTACCAGATGATGGGCCGCCTCATACGAGACCCTTTGCGAGTGGAATCGGACCAGGAGAGGGTACCCGGACTCGGTCTATTGCCCGTGGTGACGGAATTTTTCCCTCGGAAGCGGACCCATCTCGTGTCAGGAAGCGTCTTGGCCGGGACCGGGCTGCTCCAGGGGTCCGAAGGGCTCTCCTTCGATGGCTACGAGATTCACATGGGAGACACTGTCGCGGACCGCTCCGACGCGGGCGCTACTCCCGAGCCGGCTTTGCGCCTGATGAGACGGTCGGGCCGTGAGATCGATGTAGGCGACGGCCATACCAGCCCGGAAGGCTGGGTTATTGGGACCTACGTGCATGGGCTGTTCCACAACGAGGAGTTGCGCCGCGGAATCCTCAAACAGGTGGCAGTTCGTAAAGGTGTGACCCTACAATTCGGCGAAGATACATTCTCCCAGTCCCGTGAGTATGACAAGCTCGCCGATCTAGTCCGCCATAGCCTGGATATGGACGCCGTCTACGAGACGATCGGATTGACCAGGGACTGAACCTGTCCTTCCTCCACGGTCAGATGCATTCCGCCCCGCCAGGGTCCGCAACAACGAATAGTTACATTTGAGACCGCGAGGTCTTATAATCAAGGTTGCAAATCCCTCTGTATGGTAGGCAGGTCATCGTATGGGCGAGTCATTAGGTCCATTCCCTTTCTTAATTTTAGCCGTTGTGGCCGGTTATCTGATCGGGGCCATACCCCTGGCCGACCGGATCAGCCGGCGTAATGGTATAGACATATTCAACGTCGGAACACGTCAGGCCGGTGCGTCCAACGTCCGTAAGAGCGTCGGCAACCGGTCCGCTGCCCTCGTGCTGGTCGGGGACTTTGCCAAAGGGATGCTGTCCATTTTCGCGGCCAGATCGCTGGGTATCGAGAGTCCGTGGATTCTGCTGCCCGCCGTCGCCGTGTTGATAGGCCACTGGAGCTCGGTGTTCTCCGGTTTCCGTGGAGGAGACGGCCTGGCAACCTTAGGGGGGGTGACTCTCGCGCTGTTCGGATTCTACGGACTGATAAGCGCCGTTATTGCCGGGCTGGTGTCTCTCGGCGGCCAGAAAATGCCTTACACCTCGCTGCTGAGCATCGTCCTGGGGTATATAGCCCTGGCCACGCTAAGTTTCGCCTACTACGGAGAGACTGCGCTGACGTTTGGTGCGGGGGGGCTGGCCGCCCTGGTCTTGGCCCGAGCTATGCGGAGCCACATGCTGCGTCGCCGTGGCGAGACGTGGGTCGACGTGGTCGAAGCCGACGCTACCGCTGAAGGTACCGGACACTAGGCGCCGGAACGTAGCCGCGTCCGTTGCTGGTCTGGATTCCGGAGATTACTCCAGGGAGACGCAGGTGGTCGTCCGGACCACCCCCGGGAGCGAGTGGATCTCGTCGGCGACGATATCGCTGATTCTGTTGATATCGGTGGCTTCGAGGACTGCTATCACGTCATAGGGTCCGGTGACCCTGTCCAGCTCTTTTACCACCTGACGCTTCTGCAGTTCATCCACTAGATTCCGTGAGTGCCCTGCCACCATCTCTATCAGGACGTACGCTCGTACCAAGGCGCTCCTCCTTCAGCTATCGATCAGCTATCGATTCAAACGCCCGGAGTGTTCCTGGTCTGGTGGCGGATCAGGGATGTATCTGCTCCGATGTCGTCGGGTGCCGACATCCCTCTCAACGTGACGAAACGCTGCGACCGGGCATTGACAAGCATACAGGTTACGGGCGCCCTGGGGCAAGACTTGTAGCCGGAGACTCCCGTGCCGTAGCCGCTCCGGGCCGGTTCCAGAAGGTCGCACGAGGGCCTGTTGCCCGAGGGTAACAAGCGCCATCGGGCGGACCGGGCCACCTAGCGGCCGGTAAGGAAGTCGAGTCCCCGTTTTAGAAGAGCGTCCATGAACTCCCTGTCCATGATGAATGTTGTCGGTTGGGCCGGAGACCTCAGGTAGTAAGAAACGGCGTCTCGTTCCAGGAACCTTATACGTGTAGCCGGCAGTTCGGAGTCTTCAGTCGTCTCGATCCTCACGGAGGCGTCCGGAGGATCGAAGCTGAGGTTCTCAGCTTCTTCCTCGGTGGCGAATCCGCTGGCCACCATCAGCTCCAGCACGGACAGTACGGTTTCCACCTGCAGCAGGTTGGCGGGTACCTCAACCGTGCCGTCGGACACAACCCATCCCGCCTCGCTGATCTTGAGGACAAACTCTTCGTCGGGGTAGGTGAAAGTGACCGATGCCACCTCCTCCCCCGGAATGGCTAACACCACAGGGTTGCGCCATCCATCGGGCTCGATATCGAAAATACCCGACATCGCTACTGGACATTCGATGCCGTGGACATCGGTCTTCTCGGGACGCCTCAGGTAGCACAGGCGCACCTCCTGTGACCACGTTCCAACTATGAATCTCTCCTGGAGGAACTCATCCAGGTAGAACGAGACGACGGTTCCCTGACCGTCCGCCACACCCATGCGTCCGTGGTTATCCGGGTTTTCGGCTATTAGCTGGGCGCCGTCGATCTCCGATACCGCCAGCCAGAACTGGTCCATCTTGGGCGGGAACACGGGACGGTTATTTATAGTCCAGATTTCTCCGATCCTGACAAGGTCTGCACCCTTTTCGGTGGCGCTATCGTGGAGGGTGATCCGTGTGACGACATTACCAGCCATGGGCAACAGGCCCGAGAGGACCTCCTCCTCCGGGTTGACGGAGACGAACCGAATTATCAGTCCCGCGATTCCGATGGCGATCAGCGCCGCCAGGACGAAGCCGACCTGTCTACTTTTCACGCCCGTACTCTCTGGAAGCCATGGCCTGCCGTCTGAAGAACGCTGCGAAACCTATCAGGATGAATAAGGTGGGCAGTCCGGCGACGTTGCCGTACTGGATGAAGTTCCGTTCTGTCGGAGAGTCATAGTCCAGGCGCCTGGATGTCACCACCTTGGAGCGGACCTCCGCCAGGGTGTCCTCCTGGGCCAGCCAGTCGATCAGGTTTAACGCCAATACCAGGTTGTCCGAGTTCTGGCTAACCCACGAGTCTGACAGCCAATCTGAATCTCCCACCACAACCAGGCGGAATGCGCCCTCGCGCTCGTCGCCCGAGCCACTTCGCCCCTGCGACTCGATGGCTACACCGATGTCTACCGCGAACAGTTGCCCGGACGTCACCGCCAGTGCCGGTGAGTCGGGGTTCAGGTCCTGGTAGGAGGTATCGACGCCGCCGCCGGGGGTAGTTCTGAGCAGCGGTATGAACTCCACCTCTCCGACCTGTGACTCGGCTATGCCCATCGAACTCGCCCACGGGAAAACAACCGACTCCACTGCGCCCGCCACCTTCGGGTCCGCCGTGGGGACACGCGCCCAGTAAGGGTTGGGTTGGAAGACTACGCTTCCGTATGGGTCCCGGCCGGATATAGGCAGGTTGTCCTGAAGGTCGAAGACCACGTCGTCCTCGACCAACACCCCGTAGGGTTCCAGGAAATCGCCGAAGTTGAACTGGTTCGGGAACCCTATAATGTCCTCTGTTGTAGGATTCTGGGTCACGAACACCGGGTCCACCAGGATCATCGCTTTGCCCCCGCCGGCTAGGTAATCGGCGATGATACCCCGGACGTCCCGAGGGACCTCCTCGGTTGGCCCGGCGATTATCACGACGTCCACACCTGCCAGGTCCTGTCGCCTTATGCTGGCCGGGAGGTCCGTGACCACATACTGCTTCCCCCTCTCGGACTGGAATATGGTCAGATCAACGTCCTTGCTCTTTTCGCCGTGGCCGGTGAGAAATGCTACTGTCTTGCGGTCCCTTTCGCCTATCATCTTGTTGGCCAGGCTGGCGATCCGGTACTCGAATCCCTCGATGGAATTACCGATAAAGGGGATGGTCTCACGCTTGTCGGCGTAGGTCATAACCAGGCCCAGGTAGGCCTCTTCGAGCGTGGTCACTCGCTGCCCGATCACACTAAATTGCTTGGGGGCAACACCCGCCAGCAGCGCCTCTTGGTCTTCCTCCGGGTCGCTGGGGAACCTTCGTATCAGCCTTACTTTGCCTCCTGACCGTTCGGAGAAATCGTCAAGAAAGTCTTTAACATCCCGCGTCACCACCGAGATTTCCACGGGAGGGTCCTTGGATGCAAATAGTTTCACCGTCAGGATGTCGTCCAGCTCACCCAGGATGTCCTC
>CAZEDC010000083.1:0-7175 GCA_964510985.1 uncultured Dehalococcoidia bacterium | reverse complement strand
GAATAAAATATTGCCATTAATCAACAACGGTAAAGTATCTCTGGATTTGTAATCCCTATAGCATCCTACAATTGAACGATGGAACCTAACGGCTAGGAGTCCCATGGGGGATTGGGTGCAAGGGGGGGCATAGAGATATATCCCACCCCCTACCTCACAACAGCCTTATAGGCCTTAATAGCATCCTCGCTATTCACCCAACAGCCCAATCGCTTCCTCTAGGTGATTAGCTGTAACTGATAGATATACTTGGGTGGTGTTCAGGCTGGAATGTCCCAGTAACTCCTGTACTACCCTAATGTTCGCCCCCTTCTCTACCAGCGTGGTGGCAAAATAGTGTCTGAAGCTGTGGGTATGGATAGCCACTCCTGCCTTGTCTGCCCACTCTTTGATTTTCATCCCAAGACTGCGGTAATTAAGTCCAAAGACACTTTCATCAGCGTCCTTGTCAGAACACAGCATCTGTAGGTCGAGTTTGAGCCTACTGCATATCGGAATGGTTCGGTCTTTGGAACCCTTACCCGCTACGACAACTAGCCTGTTAGATTCAAAGTTGATATGACTCACCAGAAGATTTGCCAGTTCAGACCGTCTCATCCCTGTCTTGATGGCAGTATCAACCAGCACCAAGTCCCTGAATGCAGATGACTTGTGGGTTTTGTGGTTGCTAATGGCTTTCTTCAGCCTACGGATTTCCTCATCTGTGACTCGTTTAGGTAGAAGATGGGGGCGTTTGATGGAAAGATCGAAGTCATACCCCAGATACTTAAGAAAGCTCTTCAGATAACCAGCATACCTAGCTTTACTGTTCTGACTGAGATGAGTATATTTCGATAGGTAAGCGAGAGCCGATTGGGGGGAGGGATTAGAGTGAGTGTTCACAAAACCCTTAAGAAAGACTCGATTTCCCTCGATATAAGTATCTGACAGGTTTCGGACGGAGAGAAAAGACAGATAATCGTCTAATGTCTTATGGCATTCGGCAAATTCTCCGAAGGGCCGTCCCGCGAAGCCGGAGTTCCGGATTCGTCCCGATGGGGAATCGGGTCGCGCTCATTGTAAGAAACCCTCACCCCCAGACCTCCACCTGACCCCGACCTGTCGGGCCCTGGACTCCCCTAAGTTATTAGGTTTCGTTAGATGTCCTAAGTACGCATGACAGGGCAGGATTGGTTCTGTGTCCCCGGTCTACACAGGATTTGATGTATTTCAGGGTCTTTAGTAGCCGGCGCGTTTGTCGCAGACGTACAGGAAGGGCTCGTTGGCCAGAAATCGCCGAAGGTTCTCCTTGAAGATCTGGCGGCGGCCCTCGTACATCTCCTCGGTCATGGCCGAGGAGTGGGGTGAAAGGATGACGTTCTCCATATCCCACAGCGGGCTGTCGGCGGGAAGCGGCTCCTGGTCCATGACGTCGAGGCCGGCGCCCGCTAAGCGTCCGGAACGCAGCGCGTCCATCAGCGCTGTCTCATCGACGATACCGCCGCGGGACATCACGATGAGGTGGGCGCCTTGCTTGAGCAGGCCGATCCTGCGCCTGTCCAGTATCCCTTCGGTCTCCTTTGTGAAGGGCACCGTCACGACGAACCAGTCGGAGATGCCCAGGAGGTCTTCCAGACGCTCGGGACCCCAGACCTCCTTGACTCCGGGCGGAGGAGACATCGGCTGCTTGTCCACGCCGTAGACCTCCATGCCGAAACCGTGGGCGCGCCGGGCCACGGCGGTCCCGATGTCTCCCAGCGCCAGGATGCCCATGGTCCGTCCGCTCAGTTCGACCATGCGCCGGTCGTACTTGGCCATGTCCCATCGATGCGCCCGCTGATCCTCCCACAGGTCGCGGGTGCGGTGGGCAAAGGTCAGGACGATGCTGAACACGTGGTCTGCCATGGGGTTGGCGTGGGGGCCGCGGCAGTTGGTGAGCACGACGTCGCTGTCGATCAACGACGGTATGTCCATGAGCTTGTCGATGCCTGTCCCGGGCCACTGTACCCACCGCAGCCGCCGTTCCTCCGCGAAGACCTCTCGGGTTATCGCGCCGAAAAAGATGTCGGCGTCCTGTATATGGCGCTTCTGGTCCTCAGCGGACGGCGCCGGGACAAACGTCACCTCCGGGAAGGTTGTCTGGAGATCGGACATGTACTCGTCGTTGAGTAGCGCGGCCATCACAACTTTCATCGTTTTTCCTCCTCACGGGAGTTTATCTCGATTTACCCCGGCGGGCAATAGAGGCCGCGCCGGACGGCTTTACACCTATCCCGGATTGGGGTACGGTCTCCAGAGGAACGGTCCGCAGTGTAGAGGAACAAGGAATGGCCGCCGAGAGAGAACAGGACGTTATCGTAGTCGGCGCCGGGAACGCGGCGCTGACCGCCGCCCTGGCCGCCGCGGAGCGAGGGGCTTCCGTGCTGGTACTGGAGAAGGCCCCGGAGCACCTGAGAGGCGGGAACTCCTACTTCTCAGGCGCGCTCTTCCGGTTCGCCTATGACGGCCTGGACGATATTCTCGGGCTGATCCCCGACATCTCCGAGGAGGAGAGGCGGTCGCTGGACGTGGGCAGCTACAACCAGTCCCGGTACTACGACGACGTCATGCGCCTGTCCGAAGGGCTGTCCGACCCCGGTCTGGTACAGGTGCTGGTCTCACAATCCTACCCGACCATGCAGTGGATGGGTGACAAGGGAACGCCCTGGATTCTAGCCTACGGGCGTCAGGCCTTCCGGCAGGACGGCGTCCTGCGTTTTTGGGGCGGGCTGACTGTGGAGGCCGTGGGGGGCGGCAAGGGGTTATCGGACCGGCTGTTCGAGCTGGTGGAGCGGGCCGGCGTCGAGGTCTTGACCAGGACCAAAGCCACCAGGCTGCTGACCGACAGGCGAGGCCGGGTGGTCGGGGTGACCGTTCGCGGACCCGAGGGCGACCGCGATCTGAAAGCCAGGTCGGTGGTTCTGGCCTGCGGCGGATTCGAGGCTAACTCGGAGATGCGAGCGCGCTACCTGGGCCCGGGCTGGGAGCTGGCCAAGGTCCGGGGCACCCAGTTCAACACGGGCGACGGGATACGCATGGCGCTGGATATCGGGGCACAGCCCTACGGCCACTGGAGTGGCTGCCACGCGGTGGCGTGGGACCTCAACGCCCCGCCCTACGGTGACCGGGTCATCGCCGACCTGTTCCAGAAGCACTCCTACCAGTTCGGCCTTATCGTCAACGTCAAAGGCAAGCGGTTCGTGGACGAGGGCGCCGACTTCCGCAACTACACCTACGTGAAATACGGTAGGGAGATCCTGTACCAGCCCCAGAGGGCCGCGTTCCAGCTATTCGACGACAAGACCAAGCACCTGCTGCGCGAGGAGTACTCCATCCCCCAGGCGTCCGTGGTGAGGGCCGGGTCCATAGAGGACCTGGCCGATGGCCTCGGAGTTGACCGGGAAGGGCTGGCGAGCACGGTAAAGGAGTACAACGCCGCAGTCCAGCAGGGCGAGTTCAACCCCACCGTCCTGGACGGCAAAGGCACCGTGGGCATAGACCCGCCCAAGTCCAACTGGGCTCAGGCTCTGGACACACCGCCCTATCTCGGCTACGCCGTAACCTGCGGAATAACCTTCACGTTCGGCGGATTGAAGATAGACACTCGGGCCCAGGCCTGCGATACGGAGGACGCACCGATACCCGGACTTTATGCGGCCGGAGAGTTGGTGGGAGGGCTGTTCTACAACAACTACCCCGGCGGGGCCGGTCTCACGGCGGGCGCCGTGTTCGGCCGGATCGCGGGCTCCAGCGCCGCCGAGGACGCCCTCGGGGCCGTCTGAAGTCCTCCAACGAGGGCACTCCACCGCCGGCAGGAGACTCCACGGTCGCCCGCCCTTGACCCCTACCCTTCAACACCGTATATTACGCCCGGTTGGTAAGACCACGGATAAAAAACGTACGTGGATACGCCAGCTAATCAACACTGAGTCAGAAAAAGCTCGTACAGGAAAGGAACATTGATGAACGGCAACACTGCTATCGCAAAGGTCCTGAAGGCGGAAGGGGTCGAGTTTCTCGCATGCTTCCCGGCGCAGACGCTGATCGACGTGGCCGCACGGGAGGGTATCCGGCCCATCATCTCCCGCCAGGAGCGGGCCGGGGTGAACATGGCCGACGGCTTCAGCCGGATAAAGAACGGTAACTCCATCGGCGTCTTCAGCATGCAGCAGGGACCGGGAGCGGAAAATGCCTTCGGCGGCGTAGCACAGGCTTTCGCCGATTCAGTGCCCATCCTGCTACTGCCGGGCGGCCATGCCAGGAGCCGGGCGGGCGTGCCCCCCAACTTCGAGTCGGTCGAAAACTACCGGGGGATCACTAAGTGGTCCGGCTACATCAACAGTGCCAGCCGGATTCCCGAGCTGATGGGAAGGGCTTTCAGCCAGCTCAAGCATGGCAGGCCCGGTCCGGTGCTCCTGGAGATACCGACCGACGTGGCCCAGGAGGAGTTTCCCGACGACGCTTTCTCTTACACGCCGGTTACCCCCTATCGGTCGGGGGCCGACCCCGGCGATGTCCGCGACCTGATAACCGCGCTGCTGAAGGCCTCCAACCCCACTATCGACGTAGGCCAGGGCGTCCTTTACGCCGAGGCCACCGACGAGTTGGTGGAGTTCGCCGAGCTGACCAACATCCCGGTGTTCACGACCCTGGCGGGCAAGAGCGCGTTCCCGGAGAACCACAAGCTGGCGCTGGGCACCGGGGCCAACTCCGGAACGTTGATGGTCGACCACTTCCTCAAGAAGACCGACTTCGTCCTGGGGATAGGCACCAGCTTTACTATCTCCAATTTCAACGCTCCGATACCTGCCGGGCCAACAATCGCCCAGGCCACCAACTGCCCGGAGGACCTGAACAAGGACTACAGGGTGAGCTACGGCGCCATCGGTGACGCCAAACTGGTTCTGCGCCAGATGATCGAGGAGGTCAAGAGCCAGCTAGGAGAGCACGGCCGCGGCGACGTTCACGGTGTGGTGGACGAGATCAACAAGGTGAGAGAGGTGTGGATGGCCGAGTGGGGCCCCAGCCTCCGGTCGGACGAGGTCCCCATAAGCCCTTATCGCGTTTTCACGGAGCTGGCTAACGCCGTGGACGTGTCCAACACCATCATCACCCACGACTCGGGCTACCCCCGCGATCAGCTCGTCCCCTTCTGGGATACGGTGACCCCGAGGAGCTACGTCGGCTGGGGCAAGTCAACACAGTTGGGATACGGCTATGGCCTGGCAATGGGCGCCAAGCTGGCCGAACCAGACAAGCAGGTTATCAACGTCATGGGCGACGCCGCCTTCGGCATGGCCGGTATGGACGTGGAGACCGCCACCCGGGCGGAGATCCCTATTCTGACGGTGATCCTGAACAACGGTGTGATGACCCACTACCACGATCACTTCCCCTACGCTGCCGAGAGATGGCAGAGCAACCGGCTGGGCGGCGACTACGCCAAGGTTGCGGAGGGCCTGGGCGCCTACGCCGAGAAGGTGACCACGCCAGACCAGTTGGCACCGGCCATCAAACGGGCCATCGCCGCCAATCAGGAGGGCCGCCCCGCCCTTCTGGAGGCGATTACCAAGGAGGAGGAGAACGTCCCCAAGTTCTGGCGGTAGTGGCCAGTTCCTCTCCGACGCTCGTCCCACGGGATAGGGCTAGATACACGCAAGTGATTTCGACCTCTCTGCCGTCGGATCACTTGCTACCCTCCCCACACCAGTTATAATGCGGGGTACTTTCCACCGTGGAGGTACCCCGTGAACCGCATTCTATCCCTATTATCCATCGCCGTTGCAACCATGGTAGCCATGTTAGGTATGGACCTGGCCAACGCCGGGTCGTCTTCCGCACCCGCTCCAAGACCATCGGCCCAGGTCTCGGCGCCCTTCGCCGGGGTCCGACTTCAAGGGAGCCTGTCAGATGCGGGCGGGAGCCCGCTCAATGGGCAGTTTGCCGTCACCGTCAGGATTTACAAGGCCGCATCCGGCGGTACTCCCGTCTACTCCGAGTCGTTTAACCAGTCGATATCCGCCGGTGCGCTAGACCTCCTCATCGGTGCGGGGATGGGAACGATATCCGACGACCTTGTGGCTGCCCTCTCCCTTGATTCCGGCGACGCCACCTACGAGCGATACCTGACGATGCAAATAGAAGGCGACAGCCAGGAACTCGCCCCTCGCCGGCGCCTGACCGCAGGCGCAATCGCAGCCGCTGCAATGAACGCGCAGTCCCTGGGCGGCACTTCAGCGTCCGAATACGTCACTGCGATCAAGCTATCGGACGACACTGGTGTAGCCCTGGTCACGGGTGGCCCGACCTTCGCCACGGACCAGGAGGTTAGCGCTCTGCTGGCCTCGATTAACGCGACCCTCGCAGCTCTCTGTGCAGAGCATCCCAGTGTGTGCCCATAGCCGACATGAAGGTCAAGACCCTTATATGAATGGAATATCTCATGCGAAACCCAATGAAACAGCGACTAGCACAAACAGCCAGAAGGGGAGTCCGTTGGACAATCCTTGGAGCCGCCATTGCCGCGTTGATGCTAGCGACCGGGTCACACCTTGTCCTGGCCGAACAAGGCGGTCACCAGTTTGTACCGGCCACAGCCGAACATTTCGCGTCAACCGGCACGTTCAGCATCAGCTACTAGATAGGTAGTTCGGCCTCGCTCGGTCAGATGGCAACGGCCTCGTACGAAATACAGTCGGTAACACTCGGGCTGCCCCTGACGCCGACGGATTCGATGTCCACGGCCGGCACACCACCGGCAAACGTGCCGGGAGCCACCGGTATCGGCCTGGGTATACTAGTCGCCCTACTGATGGCTGCATTCGTTTGGACGCGATGGCGGCACGGTCTGCCTGTCAGATGGTCCATCGGTTAGGCGTCCCAATGGATTTCAGGCCGGGCCCACCCTGCCTGCGGCACCGGCGGCGTTCTCGCCCATCAGGAACCGCTGGATGTCCGCGGCGAACTTGACCTCCGAGTCGTCCTCCGGCCGGTAGCCCAGGACCTGCCGGGCGTTATTCAGCGACCAGAAGGCGCGGGTGTTGTCGCTGATGCCGTATACGACCTGCCAGGGGGCCCCGTGCTCGTTCTCGATGTCGGGTGCCTCGATGGCCCTGACGAAGAGTTGCGCCATGTCCCGCGGGTTGATATAGGCGCCC
>CAZEDC010000082.1:0-3985 GCA_964510985.1 uncultured Dehalococcoidia bacterium | reverse complement strand
GTACGTGGATGTGTCTATGACATGGTTTGGGTCGAACACCACCAAGTCGGCGTCGCTGCCCACCTGGAGGCGGCCCTTCTTTTTCATCATCGGCACAAGGTGCTCGAGCCGCTGGGCCGGCATCAGGGCCATCTTTCTAATAGCTTCCAGCATACCTATCGCTCCCAGCTCCCGGACGTACCGACCCAGGACCCGCGAGTAGGTGCCCGCGGTACGGGGGTGGCCCTTGCCATCTTTCAGATAGCCGTCGCTGGCGATCATGGTCAGGGGGCTGGTGACCGCGGCGTCCACAGCGTTTTGAGGGATCGTATGTGAGATGACCATGCCGCCCTGTTTCCGGTATTTGGCGAAGCTGTCCGCCGTCAGCCGCTCGCCGGTCTCCGGCCATTCCAGGTCCTCGTAGGCCATCGCCCGGGACTCCTGCCACCCATCGTCGAAGATGGCGGAGTCTATGCGAGTCATCCCGGCACTGTAGGGGTAACACTCGGTCGTTACGTCGAGCCCACGGGCCTCTGCCCCTTCTATCATCTGAAGCAGGCGAGAAACGGCATCTTGTCCGGTACTCTGAAGGTGGACCACGTGGAGCGGAGCGCCGGTGACTGCCGACGCGGCGATCACCTCTCCCAACGCCTCGATGCTGCTGTTGGGCTCGCGCGTCCCCCGGCCGCGCAGGTGAACGTGGCAGGATGCGCCGTGCTGGGCCGCAGCGCGGAACATCTCCAGGGCCTCCCAGCGTGTGGCTGCCGGTGTGTACATTAAGCCGAATCCCGCCGCCAGGGCTCCCCGCTCGAGGCCGTGCTCTAACATTCGCGCCATCTCGGCGACCTCGGAGTCTGAAGCGGCCCGATGAGCGGCGTCGCCTACCGGGAGGAAATCGCCCGGATCACGCATGACCGACATGCGGACCGGGATATGCCCTGCACTGACGCCGTAGTTGATAACCGACTTACCCTCCCGGTCCGCATACCAACGGTCCACGTCGTCCGTCCCGAGCTCCAGTTCAAGGGCTGTCGTCACCCCATCCATAGCCTGGACCCGGTAGTTCTCTGCGTCCTGGCCGTGGGAGTGTAGGTCGATGAAGCCAGGGCAGACGACCATCCCGGCAGCATCAACCGTTTTTCGGCCGCTCAAGGCAGCCTCGGTGACAGCCTCCACGGACCCTCCTCTGATGCCCACGTTTCGCACTGCGTCCAGGCCGGATTCCGGATCGAGTACTCGCCCACCGGCGATCACGGTGTCATATTGGGTAGCTTGAGTCGTCATATCTCTTCTCCTAACTTTCCCGTACGTTGGCGATGACCCTGGCGCCTATGACCTGCCCCCCATCTTTGTACCGCTCGTTATTTTTGTCCGGCAATGGCACGGATAGTGTCAGTACCGAAAAGGTCGGGCCTGAGCCGAGGAGGCCCAGGAAAGATTATCTCTGACGTCCTACAGAACCAGGTTCGGGCCTCACCGGAGCCTGTCCGACATGGCGTATTCTGTCGCAATCATGATTTCAAGGAGCGCAGGCTGGCCCGAAGCTACCACCTGCTGGGCTCGGCGTATCGCCGGGGCTACCTCCTCCGGTCTTTCCACCCGCTCGTTGTAGCCCCCCATGGCTTCGGCCACTTTGGCGTAGTTCCCGGACAGGTTCTTGGCACCGTAGCGCTCCTGCGCTACCGGGAATCGGTCTGGCCCGTATATGGCCATTCCCGAGTTGTTGAGGACGATGACAAGGATGGGTATCCGCTCCCGTACGGCGGTCTCAAAGTCTAGCCCAACCTGGCCAAAGGCGGCGTCTCCCATCACATTCACAACCAGCTTGTCCGGTGCTGCCAGCTTGGCGCCAATTGCCAGGCCGAGACCGTAGCCCAACTGAGTTGACTTGCCCCATCCAATGAAACCCCGAGGAACCAACGTCTCGAAGAAGGGGGACATCTGGTCCCGAGGGCTGCCCGAGTCGTGGTTGATGATGGTTCGCTCCCGGTCCACCGTGTACATCAGGTCCCAGACGACCCGGTAGGGGTTGATTGGGATCTCGTCGGAAGTGAGCTTGGGCATCCACCTGTTTAACCATTCCTCTTTCACCGCCTTCACCTCCCCGACCACCTGGGATTCTCCCTTCTTGCCGGCAGGTCCCGCCTGAGCCTTCACCTCCTCGATAAGTTGCTGCAAAACCAGTTTGGCGTCTCCAATAACGGCATGGTCGATGCGGTAATCCTTGTCGATGTCCGCCGGGTCGTTGGTAGAGTGCACCATGATCTTGCCTTTGGGAATGGTGACCCCGTAGAAAGTCACAGTGAAGCTGCAACCGACCCCGAAGACCAGGTCTGCCTCTCGAACGAAGTGCACCACCGCCGCGGTAGTAGTTGCTCCGCCCGAGCCTAGGGACAAGGGGTGGTTCTCTGGAAAAGCGCTTTTACCCGGCAGGGTGGTCATGACCGGAGCCTGGAGCAACTCGGCCAGCTCACGCAACTCCTGCGACGCCTCGGCGTACAGTACACCCTGCCCGGCGTGGATAACAGGACGGTTGGCTGCAAGGAGAGCCCTGGCCGCTTCTTTCACATCCTGAGGATCACCAGCCGTTCTTCTGGGCTTCACCGGAACATAGTCGAAGGCCCCGTCCTTCAACTCCTCTTCCGCTACGTCGGCAGGAAGCTCAAGCATGACCGGGCCGGGTCGCCCTGTCCTGAGGTGGTTGAAAGCGCGCCGCATCATCTCCGGCACTCGCTCCACCATGTTGATCTGGTCCGCCCACTTGGTCACCTCAGCGTAGCTTCGAGTCGGGCTGAAGGTAGGGCGTACCCCCGTGCGGTGTCGGGCTGCTGCTCCAGGTAAGACGAGAATGGGTACCGACTCGTCGTACGCCTGAGCCACGCCGGCGAAGGAGTTCTCTGTTCCAGCCTGTGCCTGCATGGTAAAGACCCCGATCCGGCGACCGTTGGTGACCCGGCTAAATCCGTCGGCAGCGTGTACCCCAACCCGCTCCTGGCGAAAGAGGATGGGCCTAATGCCGGCGATAGCGACGGCCTCCAACAAAGAGTTCATGGGGATGCAGCCGATGAGATCCACGCCCTCCATCTTCAGGATGTTGGCTACCGCAGTGGCACCGTTCATGGCAAATCCTCCGTCTATGCAATTACTGAATCTCTGCCAGCTCCGTTCATACCCACACTTCACCCCTGGTGTCAACCTGACCTACGTCGAAGAGCCACCGGGCACAGGCACCTGCAGTATGCAATTGGCTTCCAACTCGGTTGACCTGCCTCTCTTCTTCGTACCACTCGTTAAATTAGTCTCACAAGGGCAGGGACCGTGCCGGCACCGAGACTGGTCAGACCCGAGCCGAGGAGGCCCGGGAAAGATTAACGCAGTCCCATTGTCGCTGGTTGCCAACAGGAACCTGGCCCGAGCTGAGCAGGACGCCCAGGGCGATGGGGAGGTCGTAGGCGGGTCCGGCCTTTCTGAGGTCGGCGGGAGCCAGGTTGACGGTGATGCGTCGCATGGGGAACTCGCAGCCCGAGTTGCGTATGGCGGCTCGGACTCGTTCCCTGGCCTCCTGGACCGCGGTATCGGGAAGACCCACTATGGTAAAGGCGGGCAGGCCGGGCGAGATGTCAACCTCCACCTCGACCACGAAGCCGTCCAGTCCGACGACGGCGCAGCTCTTGCATTTGGCCAGCATAGACAGGTCTCCGATGGGTGTGATGCCACGGTTATACTAACAAATTGTCCGGTCTCGCGTTCGGGGAACGCCGCGATGGAGCGGAACCAACCTCTGGATAGAGGTCCGGCGCCAATGTCATCGCGAGAAGTCCTTCCGCGGAAGGACTACGAAGTAATCCGGAGGAAGGGTAGACCCCGTAGCCAGTTTGCCACGGCCCTCCTTCGTCGGGCCTCGCAATGACATCTGTAAGTGTATTTCGGAGACGGGACACTAGAGGGTGTCCCAATAACCAAGGTTGGTTCTTCCCACCCACCCACCCGCAGGGATTTTTACTTC
>CAZEDC010000081.1:0-2829 GCA_964510985.1 uncultured Dehalococcoidia bacterium | reverse complement strand
GTTTGCCGAGGAACTTAGCGGCGTCGCTCATACGCTGGGGTCCCAGGAAGATGAAGGCGATCAGGAACACGATGATGAGTTCCAGTGTCCCCATCCCTCCGATGTTCATGGTCGCGAGACCTCCGGTTTAAATTTCGGCGGCGGAAACTCGGTCGACGGGCGGCTAGTCCGTCGTTGGCTCATTCGGTCGTAACCGTATGGTCAGCCGGATCTCCTGAGGGTCATCCGGTATGCCTTTGAGGCTCGACACGAATCCCTCCACCGTGCTGGTCAGGGAGCCGGTGGGGAAACGGGACATGGGGATGGGAACGCCGTCTACAACCAGGGAGACCGCCGGAGTCTCCTGGGGCGCATCCAGGAACTGCTTGCGGATCTGAGCGGCCAGGTTCTGAAGCTCTTCCAGGTGGTAGTTGGGCACTCCGGGCACCTTCGGATCGGCGCTGACCGTGGCGATGACGTTGTCAACATCGGGCGGTGCGTTTTCCGGGTCCACCACCAGCACCTTCGGCGCCGCGCTTCTCTTGAAGCCCTCGGCTATCACCATGTCCACGTCGGTCCCAAAGCCGGCGACCACCGATTCCAGCGAGGGGTCCCCGTCCACCTCGTCGACCCTGGTCTGCTTGCCCGGCGAGCTGGCGACAACGGAGCCGGCGCCCGACTCGTACAGGCGGTCCGTGTCGCTTCCCGTTCGGTTCAGGTCGTGGCCGTGGGGGCAGTGTTTGACGGCCGCCACCCGATAGCCCCGTTCGGTCAGCGACTCCACCAGGAAAGAGGCCACCGTGGTCTTGCCGCTGTCCGACGTACCGACGACCGTTACAACTGGAAACATCGCCGCCCTCGTATTGAACGGCCGCCCATTGGTAAGGACGGTCCGTGGGATTTGGGATCGTTCGCTGGAGACATATGAGGCGTCGTGAAGCGTTTACCTGGCCTGCGGGAAACCCGGATGAGATTAGACCCGACCAGAGTCTAGTGCCCGGTGTCGGTTGGCGCAGGCTCGGCGGTGCGATAGTATGCGCCGTGGGCGCAGGCCTTACACAGCGTTCGCCCACCTACGCGGACCTCCCTGTGGTCGTTTACACCCTCCCCGCACTGGTCGCATGGGACACGGCTTGTCGGGGGGCCCGGCAGGTCGGCTTCTGGGACTTCCACGCGGACGGGCGTTACCGTAAAGAGCGCCTCCTCCGGCATCAGCTTGTAGGCGTGTAGCTGGGCGGCAGACTTGTCGAGGTTGGGTGGAGCGTAGTCGGCAACGGCATCGCGGGAATCGTCCCTTGCCACCACCCGGACGGCATCCCCCGTATCGCTGTTCAGGAACGTGGCGGCCACCTTACCGTAGTCCACGAACTTGAGGGTCCGCTTACCCAGCTTACAACCGGTGGCCGCCTGTATGGCGTCGGTGGCGCACCGGTCAATCTCCACGTAAACCAGGAGGTTCTTGGACTTGTCGGGCTCTTCTATACCCACTTCCCGACAGCCGATCATCGCCAGTCGAACGCCGAGCACCTGCCCCGGGCACATATGCCCGTGTAGAGCCGCCGTCTCATCCAGCAGCTCCGCGATTGGTCGCAACGGGTCTAACCTTTTTCGATCTTATCGGGCGGAGCGGCCAGGTCGGTCACGTCCTCTCCGTCCTGGGCGCGGCGAAAGTCTCTGAGAGCCTTGCCGACTGCCCCTCCAACCTGCGGCAGCTTGCCAACCCCGAATATGATCATCACCACGACCAGCAGGATGATCAACTCAGGTCCACCCATTCTGAACGGCATCGGTGCTCCTCCTTGAAACCGACCGGTATCCTATACCGCTCGGTTTTATTCCTCTGTCTTCTGCTCTCGTGTTTTCTTGCCCCGCATCCGCAGTCCGATTAGTCCGGCAACGGCCACTGCTATCGCCCCTCCAACTCCGCCCAGCACGGGGAAGAGGACGCTTCCTCCTCCATCCTCCGCTCCTGATACGCCGCCTACCGGTGCAGCACCCGGGATCGGCGGGCCGAGTCGCGTCTCCTGCCAATCGGAGAAGGCCTTCTGCCCGTTGCGCTCGTCACGGGAGCCGTCCCAGACGGCGAACCCCATCGGTATCTGGGCGCCCTCCTCAAAGGAGAAGTTTGCCTGCCTCCGGGGCAACGAGATGATTATCTTCCATGCACCGTCTTTCCACACTCCGAGTCCCTGGCCGTCCTGCGTGTCGTGGGGCTCGATCGTCCCGAACCCTTCGGCCCGCATCTTCTGTACCGGCCCAATCCTCTCCTGTGTTCTCGGGTCGGCCAGCGCGTTGCCCACCGCGGCGGCCGTTAGAAACTCAGGGCGCCCGTTGGCCAGATAGTCGGTGGCCTCGGGCATCTCCCCGGCTTCGACCCCGGAGTACTGGTACAGGTCCCCGTACATGTTGGGATATGCCTCATCTACATCATACAACGAACTAGATTGCCAGTCACTTTTCCAATGGTAGGTGACAACGCCCCTCCCTCTGATCCCCATCATAATAGAGGTGTCTCCCGCCGCCGGGTCGCCGGAGAGGGATGGGAAACCGGCGTCGGCCCACGCCTTCCAGCCCTTGCGCACGATGGGGTACTTCAGCCGATAGGGGCCGTATACGCGGCGGTGCATGGTGTAGCCCTTGCCGCAGCCCCTGGGGTTCCATGCCCTGGTGGCCCGGTTGCCGTAGAGGTCGCCGATCCGGTCTGCGTCGTAGTTCTGCTCCGTCCGAAGAACCACGCCGTTTTTCACGAATGACCGTAACCGGCAGGCGTGGGTGTCGTTGGGCGAGCAGACCCAGGTGAAGCTGTCGTCGTAGGAGTACTGGTCTCGGTACACACCCTCCCAGTCACGG
>CAZEDC010000080.1:0-5230 GCA_964510985.1 uncultured Dehalococcoidia bacterium | reverse complement strand
GGACGAGGATGCCTCGACCAGCAGGCCGCTCACACCGACGTTCCGCAGTATCCCCAGGTCCGACCCTCCCAAACCGGGCGGGACGACCATGACGAACGGTTTATCGACGAGTCCGCGGGTCAACTGGAACTCGATTAGTTTCTGAACAGTAAGTGGCAGCATGCTGTCGGCTGACGAGAACAAGACCCCGTCGATAGGAAGCTCCTGGATGGCGCGGGCGGTCTCCTCGTCCAGGTCTGAGTCCACGGAGATGATCTTACCCAGTTCGTCGTCGTTCAGGACGGCGGCGGCGGTATCCTCGGCGTCGAAGACGATGAAGTCGCAACCCTTCTCTTTGAGCAGTTCGACCTGGTCCCGGCCGATGCCCGAGCCGGTGACACCCCATAGCTTGTCCTTGAGGGAGTTGCCGACGGCGTTCATCGTCCGCTTTTCCCAGGACTTCAGCGACACAAGCACGGCATCGAGTCTCGACAGATCGGCGGCGTCTTTCACATCGGCCCCGTCGGTCCGGCCAAGCAGCAGCATGCTGGGTGTGATCTCGAACTTTCCGGTGGCTGCCCCGAACCCCAGTGGTGTGGGCGACTGGGTGCCCGTCTTTTGCAGCCGGTCTATGAACTTGCTCATTTTCACCTCAATAATGGTTGGAATCGTGGCGTCTTCCCACGCAAGCCCTGTGTCGCGGCGATCCTGTGAAGCGGTGCGAAATCTCCTCGAGAACAGGAAGCGGCCGCTTGAGTGGTGGCCGTTGGTCGTCTGACCCATTGGATTTTAGTCCAATGCCGGTGCCGAATCAACCGCCTACCTTGCAAACGAAGGGTTCCGGTATTACGCTGTCACCGGCGCCGGATGAGGCGTCATATGACGACGGTAGCGGAGTTTTTAAAAGGAGACCTTGTGAAATCACGTCCGCAAAACTTCGACGACTTTGGACGCATTCTAACCGGGATCGTCGTGCCCAGGCCTATCGCTTTCGTCTCGACTATATCGGCCGAGGGCGTGCCGAATCTGGCCCCATTTTCTTTCTTCATGGCAGTGTCGTACAAACCTCCCACGCTGGCCGTCGCAATCTCTCGGAACGCCGAATGGAAGCCCAAAGACACGCTGGCCAACATAGAGGCCACTGGAGAGTTTGTGGTCAACGTTACGGTCGATGGAATAGCCGGCGCTATGAACGACACCGCGGCCGACTACCCCTCCGATGTCAGCGAGTTCGATGTGGCCGGGCTGACTCCGGTACCGTCTGATACGATAGACCCTCCCAGAGTCGCCGAGTCGCCCGTGAACATGGAGTGCAGGGTGAGTAAAATTATCCCCATCGGGGAAGGGGAGCGCGAATCCGCGCTGGTCCTGGGCGAGGTCTTGTTGGTGCATATCAGGGACGGTATTGTTGACGGACACCGGATCGACCACCAGGCGTTAAACCCGACAGGCCGCCTGGCCGGATCCTTGTACTGCCGCACTCTGGACGTGTTCGAGATGGTCAGGCCCGTGTATACGCCGGAGGGGTAGCGCGAAGGGCACGCGGTGTGCCCACGGTGATTAACCAGAAGGGAGAAGGTCTAGGCGTGGAGGTCACAGAGCACCAGGGCGAAACACTGAAGTACCTGGCTATCGAACCCGACGGGTACGATCCTTCGAGCCGTTATCCAATGGTCATCCTGTTGCACGGCTATGGCTCCAGCATGAGCGACCTGGCGCGGCTTTGTCCGCTGATCGACCAGCAGGGTTATATTTATATATGCCCCAGCGCTCCGTACCCGGTAAGGGTGGGGACCGGCATGGTGGGATATTCGTGGAGCCCGGCCGATGGCGGCGGCGGCCTGGGGGATACCGACAGGTCGGGCGAAGCACTCGCGAGCCTGTTCGAGGAGGTGATGGAGCGATATGCCGTCGAGGCCAGGAGGGTGATTCTCGGCGGATTCTCGCAGGGCGGCTTCATGACCTACCGGTGCGGGCTTATGAGCCCCGAGGTTTTCCGCGGCCTGGTGGTGCTGAGTTCCCGCGTCGCGGACCACGAGGCCCTGAGAGAGCGGCTGCCCGCCAGCCGGACACAGGCGATTTTCATTGCCCATGGCACCGCTGACTCGATGATATCGGTGGAGGACTCCCGGAAGTCGCGGCAGTTTCTCGAAGAGGAGGGGTACGCGCCGGAGTACAGGGAGTATCCCATGGGCCACGAGGTCAGCCAGGATGTCGTGAACGACCTGACGCCCTGGATTCGAGGGGTGGTGTCGCCCTACCAGCCCGTTTCCTGATCTGGGGTTTTTCTGTTCTCGGCATACCGATCTTTTTTGTGTTTGGGAAACGGACATAACAGCGCGGGGTTAGACCCCCCGCTTCAAAAATCTTGTTAGAGACCCTGAGGAGAGAAATAGATGGCAACCATGACCACGGCGCTCTACGAAGGCCCGAACCGTATGCGGGTCGCCCAGGTGGAGAAGCCTGAGGCCGGCCCCGGCGACGCCATAGTCCGCGTACGGTGCGTGGGTATCTGCGGCTCGGACCTGCTGATGAACGCGGACAAGACCGGGCCCGACGAGCTGCCTGCCGGTCATGAGGTGGCGGGCGAGATCGTCGAGGTCGGGGAGGGCGTGGACCCATCGAGACTGGGAGAGAGGGTCGCCATAGAGACGGTGGGCCAGGGGAGGGCCTGCGGCCGTTGCTGGTTCTGCCGGATGGGGCAATTCGTCCGGTGTCCGGACATGGCGCCCCTGGAGGGTGGGGGATTTGCTCAGTTTATCAAGCGACGCGCAGTGGGCTGCTACCCAGTGCCGGACTCCCTGTCGTGGGAGGAGGCCGCGCTGGTGGAGCCGTTGGCTGTGTCGGTCCACGGTGTCCGAAGGGGCGAACTAAAGGGCGGCGAGACCGTCGTGGTCCTGGGCGCCGGCAACATCGGACTGACGTCGGTGGTGGCGGCCCGCGCATTCGGGGCCGGTAAGGTGTTTGTGACCGCCAGACACGAGCAGCAGGCGGCCATGGCCAAGCGGCTTGGGGCGGACGAAGCGCTGCCTCCCGACGGACCCGCGCTGGCCGAAGCCCTGGCCGAGGTGACCGACGGCAGAGGAGCGGACGTGGCCCTGGAGACGGTGGGAGGGAAGAGCCCGGCCACGCTGGAGCAGGCCATCGAGGTGACCAGGCACCAGGGACGGATCGTGATACTGGGCGGGTTCCGCGCGCCACTGACACTGGACTGGCTCCAGCCATTGCTCAAGGAGCAGTCCATCATCTTCTCTTCCTGTTACAGTATTATGGACGGGCGCCACGACTACGAGCTTGCCATCGAGATGATTGCGTCGGGCAGGGCGCCGGTGGAGCAGATGGTCACCCACCGCTTCCCTTTGGAGGGGGCCCAGCGGGCTTTCGAGACGGCTTACGACAAGTCCACGGGCTCTATCAAGGTCCAGTTCCAAATGTAGGGTGAAGGGAAAGGGTCTGGGGTGTAGGGTGTGGGGTATAAAGTCATCCCTTGACCCCAAACCCTCTACCCAAAACCCTTTCTCTGGAGGTCTGCCATGCAGTACCGCAACTTCGGCAAGTCCGATCTGGTCACTTCGGTCATTGGTTTCGGCACATGGCCGATGGGTCGAGGGATGTTTGGCGCGTTCGATGAGGACGAAATCGCCCGTGCAGTAGACCTCGCCATCGATGGTGGCGTGACTCTCTTCGATACGGCCGAAGTGTACGGGTGGGGAGCAAGCGAGGAGCTGCTGGGCAAGCTTCTCCGGGGGAAAAGAGACCGCGTAGTGCTCGTAAGCAAGGGTGGCACTCCGTGGAATGAATCCAAAAACCGGAGTGACCGAGACAGCTCCCGAAAACAACTCACAAAGGCTCTTGAAGGAAGTCTACGACGGCTTCAGACCGACTATCTCGACCTCTATCTGATTCACTGGCCGGACGAGTCGCGGCCATTTTCTGAGCCCATGGAGGCGCTAGTTGATTTCCAAAGCCAGGGCAAGATCAGGTACGGGGGCGTCAGCAACTTCAGCATGGAACAGATGCGGGAGTCGCTGGAGACGTTCCCGATTATCTGCAACCAGGTGGGCTATCACCTCTTCGACACGAGACCGGAGCCGGAGGTCTTCCCGTTTTGCCGGGAGAACGGCCTGGGAGTGATGGCCTACGGGCCTCTGGCCCATGGACTTCTGACGGGCGCGATGACGCCGGACACCGAGTTTGGGCCCGACGACTGGCGTCGCAATCTCGTCGCCTTCGGCCAGCCGCTGTTCGAGGGGGAGCATTTCCTAAACAACCTGCTGAAGGTGGACAACCTCAGCGAATACGCCTCTGAAACCGGTCGGACGGTGGCGCAACTGGCGCTGGCCTGGGTGCTGTCAAACCCGGTGGTGAGCGTGGCGCTCACGGGTGTCAGGAACCCGGCCGAGATGGAGCAGAACGTGGAGGCGGCCGACTGGTTGCTCACCCCTGAGGAGCGGGAAGAGGTTACGGCCCTCGTGGCCGAGTAACGGTTGATTATTGGTGCTTTCAGGTTCCCCGCCCCAGATTCTTCGTCCCCCGACCAGTCGGTGTCCTCAGAATGACATCATAAGGTCGGGGGCCCGTAACTGATTCGGGGTACTCGATCCCAATATTGGTACCCGCCGAGCCCTCGCCGTGCTCCCCCGCGATCACTGCGGCAGATCAATCCGTTTGGACGGCAGCCGGTCCCTCCGCTCGGAGGAAGTCGAAGTCACAGCCCTTATCGGCCTGGAGGATGTGCCGTGCGTGGAGCCAGCCGTAGCCCCGGCTGTAGTGCGGCTCCGGCCTGGTTGTCTCGGCCAGGCGCCGCTTAATTTCTGGCGGTTCCACCAGAAGGTCCAGCCTGCGATTTGGTACGTCAAGCTTGATGAGGTCGCCGGTTCGGACGGCGGCCAGCGGTCCGCCGATAGCCGACTCGGGCGTGACGTGGACTACTACTGTCCCGAAGGCGGTACCGCTCATGCGGGCGTCGCTGATCCTGACCATGTCCCGGATTCTCTGCCGCAATAGCTTCTGAGGCAAAGGCAAAAACCCCCACTCGGGCATCCCAGGGCCGCCGACGGGACCCGAGTTTCGCATGACCAGCACGTCGTCTGGGCGGACGTCCAGGTCGGGGTCGTCGATGCGGCGTCCCATGTCCCGATGGTCCTCAAAGACGATGGCACGGCCCCTGTGGGTCATAAGTTTGGCGGAGGCGGCGGTCGGCTTGATGATTGCGCCCTCGGGGGCCAGCGAGCCGTGCAAGACGGCCAGC
>CAZEDC010000079.1:0-10810 GCA_964510985.1 uncultured Dehalococcoidia bacterium | reverse complement strand
GCCGCGTGTCGACATGGCGACCAGGTCGCAGCCTTCTTTCTCAGCGGAGCGGACAATCTCCTCGTCCGGCTTGCCGACGGCCACAACCGCACGGGCATTCACTCCCTGACCGACGAGTCGCTGGACGACCTCCTCGAGATGCTGGCGCGTCTTGCCCTCTACCGACTCCAGCGGCGGCGGATTATCCGAGGGCTCAACGGCGCCCGGATCGAGAACGGAGAGCAGTACCAGCGAGACATCGGGGGAACGGGCCAGTTGAGACACAAAGGGGAGGACCCCTTCGGCTAGCTCGCTACCGTCCAGAGGGACCAGGATTTTCCGAAACATGGTTCGACCTCCAGGATTTAATCCACGCAATGTTGGAACGGCGGTACTTTAACCTTACCACCGGGGGTACTTCTCAACACGGTTCACTAACATTATCGGGTATTGTGCATGAAGAAGGCATGAGGAAGATATGAGCGTCGGGGACGGCCGGATCAGACAACCTCCGGGGCCTCCTGGCCATTTAAAAGTCGCGACAGGCCCAGCAGGGCATGGATCACGGCTCGGGCTCTCGTTCTGAGACGCCGGGCGGGATAGTGGCCTGAAGTGGAGCTTACGCTGTCGCCTATGGCGTACCCAAAGTAGCACGTTCCGGCAATATCTCCCGATTGGGTTGATTCGTCGGAGACGCCGCTGACACCAATGCCGACATCGGCGCCGAACCGCCGTTTTGCGGCCATGGCCAGGGCCTCGGCCACTTCCCTGCTAGCGGCGCTGAATTTTCTGACCAGCAGTGGGTCCACTCCGTGACTCTCCAGTACGTCTTCTCGTTGGACGACGACACCACCCAGAAAGAACTCCTTGGCACCGTTCGCGCCCGTGAGGCCGGCGGCGAGCAGTCCACCGGTAAAGGATTCCATGACCCCCAGGGTACGGTCCTGTCCCAGAAGCAGAGAGGCAACCTGTGTGCCGGGCGTCTCGTCGTCCTCACCCCATATCGCATCTCCTACTGCGTTCCTTATTTTAGTTTCGACGGGCTCGATGAGCGTCCAGGCCTCCTCCTCAGTTGGGGCGCTGGCGATCGCCCTCAAATGTATCCCGTCCTCTTTGGAGTAGATGCCCAGGTAGGGGTTGTCGACCCCGAAGAGAGGGGCGACCATCTCGTTCAACCCTCCTTCGGAGATGCCGAATGTCTTGAGTGTCCGCGTTACGATGGCCACGTCGGAGTTCCTCCGCCGCAACCTCGGCGCCACCTCGCGGGTCCACATGTGCTGGAGTTCAATGGGCGGGCCGGGCATGGCGACGATGACGTGGCCATTATTCTCTACCCACCATCCGGGGGCGGTACCAAGAGGATTGGCGATCGTCTCGGCCGACGGTATCAGCGTGGCCTGCTTGAGGTTACTTTCGGGCATCGGCGTGCCCCGTCCCGCAAACTGGCGTTTCAGGTGTTCCAGCAGGTCCTCTCGCACCGCCATTTTTTCGCCCAGGGCCCTGGCGATGGTCTCCCGTGTAAGGTCATCTGAGGTGGGCCCCAGGCCACCGGTTGTCAGCGTGATGTCCGAACGGCGGAGCCCGCGGTCCACGACATCGAAGAGCCGCTGAGGGTCGTCTCCTACCTTGGTGACCCAGCGGAGTTCGATTCCCACCGCGGCCAGATTCGACGCCAGCCAGGCAGAGTTGGTATCGACAGTCTCGCCCATCAGTATCTCGGTGCCGACGGACACGATTTCGGCGTGCATGAACTTGCTCCGGGGTCAACGTTGGATCGGACTGGACGGAAGTATAACTCCGCGGTCGTTTCGACCGCAATACCGCTTGAGGATACGAAGAGAAAAGTAAGAGGCGTGGACCGGGTTTCGCGGCTTACTAAGGCGCTCCGACTGAGCTTCCACTCACGGGGAGTCGTTGGAGGGCTGAGATCCTGACTACGGGGCTAAGTGTAAGTCGTCGAAGAGAGTGAATATCTTATCGGCCCAGTCGGCGTCCACGTAAAGGACCGGCCTGACAACCAGGGTCGACTCGGACAACGCGTAGTACCTGGTGCCGTCCTCTGTCTTATCGCCCAACCTGAGCAGCACGCCGTCGATATACTCGGTGCCCTGATCGGTAACCCCGTCGAACCTGACCTCAATAGCCCTGGAATCGTCGGTTATCCCCCACGGCGTATAGTCCTGGTCCTCGACGCGGAATACTGCGGTCGTGATGCCGTCCGGCCTATCGAGCATCTGTACTATTTCTGCAAACCGCTCGCCGTCGACGGGCCTGGGCTCGGTTTCTTCCGGTAGGTCTATCACCGTCCACAGGCCGTCGTCCTGTCGGTACCGGAGTCTATCGGTCTCGTTGAGCGCGTAGTCCCCCCGGTACAGCTTGAGTTCCCTTATACTCTCCGGGGTCCGCTCGACGTACCACTTGGGCACTGGCGGCTCGGTGGCCAGCCTCGATATGACCCTGCCCCAGATCTCGACGACCAGGTAGAGCTGTGGGAAACCTATAACCTGGCCATAGTAACTGCCGCCATCGGTGGTCAGGTCTCCCAATCGGAACTGGAGGCTTCGGTCCGCCGTCAGCCCGACGTCTACTATCGTGTCGGGGTCGTCGAGACCGTACTGCGCCGGATCGTCGATGGTCTGCGCCGCAATCGTCAGATCTCGGCGGGTCTGCGGCCCGCTGAGAAGGAGCGTTATCCCTGCCCATCGGTTATGGAAAGGCGGGATGTTGCCCGGGTCCTCGAATTCCCAGGCATTCTCTTCGTTTTTGAAGAAGGCCACCTTCTTGCCTTCGCGGGTGACCTGGATTGTGATGATATCCTCCATGGCAACCTGGTAAAACCATGGGTCGTCCGGCTCCCGAACCTCCACCTTCTCGAATGGGTTGATGATCACCACCACGCCCACCGCTATCGCCACCAGTACGAGGAATCCAGTTATCCGCAGGTTCATACTTTCAGACCCGTTCTACCTTCTTCTCCACCACACGACCCCCCCGAGCAGCAGCATGAACGACGGGGGCAGGAGCCAGCCGGACCACTTGATCAGGTCCGCCTCTCTGGAGGTGAGTACCAGTCGCCGGGGCTGGTTGAGCTTGGGGCGTATGGAGATCAACTCAAAGTCATCCGCCAGCCAGTTGACCGAGTTGAGAAATAGGTCATTGTTATCGTCGCTGGCGTAGAAGAAGTTCTTTGTAAAATCCGAGTCACCGAATATGACGAATTTGGCCAGGGCATGCCGCTCCGTCTCGTCCACGGTCCCCGAAATCTCGAAAGCGGCAACCACCGGGAACGATCCCAGGAAGTCTTGATCCTCGTCGTATACGGCTCTTTCGGGATTGGACTCCAGCCAACTGGCCGGGGTCGTGACGCCCAGGGGATAGAATCCGATGAACGGCGGTATGTCAGCCGGAGACAGCGTCGTCAACACCGAGGTGACGCCGGGGAAGAACGTGGTATCAAGCTGCTCCGTAATGGGAATCTCAGGGCTACTGGAGAACTGGCCGTTGGAATTTTGGAGCAGCGGCGTGAATCTCTGGCCCGCCACGTTGCTGATGGCGTCGGCGAGGCTGTGTCCCCCCAGAGCGATCCCCCAACGGGCTAACAAGTCAACGAAAGAACGCGGGGTACCCGGGTCCAACAGCGCCGCCACTCTACCGCCGCTCCTGATGTAGTCCTCCAGAAGCAGCACCTCGGAGTCGGTAAGGTCCTGGTCCGGGCCCGCGATTATCAGCGCGGCGGCGTCGGCGGGAATCCCCTGGATCTGCCGGAGGTTCAAGGGGAGGACATTGTAGTTGTCTCTGCGCAGCCCTTCGATCGCAAAATCGAACCCTTCATCATCCACATCTCCAGAACTACCACCACCACTGGCGGACCGTTCACCGTGGCCGGTGAGGAGGTATACAGATTTCTGTTCCTGGGCGGTGGCCACCAGAATGCCGGTTACAAACTCCTGCTCCCTGAAATTCAGGCAGCCTGGGATCCCGGTAAGCGACGCGCAGACCACATGCTGCCTCACACCGGTGTCGACGTCCTCGAAAACGATGGCCGGGTACCTGGTGACGTCGTACTGGAGGGCCAAAGTACGGTTCAGTTCCGGGTCCACTATACGATACGTGAACTTTCCTGCCCGTCTCTCGAACTCGCTCAGCAGGTCCTCGGCGGGCTGTGTTACGAAGATGTCGTTGGCGGCCGATGGAACGACGAAGAAATTGGCCCGAATCGGAGTGTCGAGGCCGTCCAGGACCTGCTCCGTTTGTGGTGACAGCGAGAATATCCGGGTGTAGGTGAAGTCGAACCTCGCCGTGTCCCGGAAGAGCAGGAAGTTTACCAGGACGACGATGGCGATAAACGCCGCCGTCATTACCATGATGTTGGCTCCGAAACGGCCCTTGGTGCCGATCAGGAATTCTCCCACGGCCCTGGGCGAGAGGACCAGGGACACGAAGAGCAGCACCACTCCGATGATCAGAGCGCTGATGGAGAAGTCGTGAAACTCATCGACGGTTAGAAAGAGGACCCCGCCAACAATAATAGCCAACACGCCGACGGCAACGGCGACAGTGCTCCAGAACGCCGTGGAGCGAAAGGAGGAGAGCAGGACCTCTTTTAGGGTTTCACCGGTTCTAGTTGGGCTTTCCAATTATCTCCACCTGCGCGATTCCAGGGACCGGACCGTCAGGAAAAGGAACACCGCCGCCATGCTCACGAAGTAGACCACGTGGCTCATGTCCACAACACCCCTGGTGAAGTCCACCAGATGAGCGTCCACTCCCATCCGATCGAACACATCGGCCGCCACTCCGGAGAGGAGGTCCGCGACCCGGTCGAGGAAGGTCAGTGTCAACAGGACAGCCATGCCCACCACGGCCGCCACGATCTGGTTACCGGAGAGAGACGACGCGGCCAACCCGATGGCCAGGGCCGCCGCTCCGTACAGGACCAGACCCAGGTAGGCAGTGAGCACCGGCCCGGTGTCGGGGTCACCGTACCAGTAAAGGAGGAACACGTAGAACAGGGTCAGGGCGATGGTAACCACCAGGATCAGGAAACTGGCGATGTATTTACCCATCACGACCTCCCAGTCCCGGACCGGGGCGGTCAGCAGCAGTTCCATCGTACCCAGTTTCTGCTCCTCTGCCAGCAGACGCATGGTTAACAACGGGGTCAAAAACACCATGAAGAAGCTAGCCCAGTCCATCAGGGCACGGACGCTGGCCTCGGGGAAGGCGCTGGTGACGTCTTCGACGAAAAATATCCCCGTCAGGACCAGGAACATGGCCCCAACGACGTAGGCCATCGGAGTTGAGAAGTACCCCTTGGTCTCTTTCCAGGCGATAATGTATGTGTTCCTCAAGCTCCAGGCACCTCGTCGGCGGTAGTCAATCGCAGGAATATCTCCTCCAGGCTCATCCCGACCGACTCAAGGTGGAGCAAGTCCCACCCCTGACCCGCAACCGTGGTGGCAAGCTTGGACGTCGTCTCGTGACCTTGCCTCGCCTCCACCAGATAGGTTGAGACACCGGTATCCTCGCCCGACGTACGCTTCACTGTATGCACGCCTTCCACAGCCTCCAGGGCAGGCGTCACCACCCTTCGAGGGCCTCGGACGCTGATCTCGATCCGCTCGACGCCTCTCAGACGCGACGCCAGGTTCTCGGGCCGGTCCACGGCCACAATCTGGCCCTCGTGGATGATGATCACCCGCTCGCAGATCTCGCTGACTTCGGGGAGTATATGGGTGCTGACAATAACGGTGTGCTCCCCGGCAAGGCTCCTGATAAGCTGCCGGGTCTCAACCACCTGAATCGGGTCGATGCCTATTGTGGGCTCGTCAAGGACCAGGACGTCCGGCTCGTGGAGAATGGACTGGGCGATGCCGACCCGCTGCCGAAAGCCCTTGGACAGCTTGCTGATGTGCGTGGACTGGTACTCCTGCAACCGGGAAGTCTCTATCGACTCCCTGATACGCCGGCGAAGGTATTCGCCGGACATGCCACGGATTCTACCCATGAACTCCAGGTAGTCCTCTACGCTCATGTCGGTATAGAGCGGTACGGTCTCGGGGAGGTAGCCGATATGGCGGCGGGCCTCCAGTGAAGAGTTCACGATGTCGTAGCCCGCCACGGTAATACTGCCGCTGCTCGGGGGCATGAAGCCGGTAATAATCTTCATGGTGGTGGTCTTCCCGGCCCCGTTGGGACCCAGGAAGCCAAGGATCTCTCCTTGCTCCACCTTGAAGGAAAGGTCGGTGATCGCCGGAAAGCTGCCGAAGTATTTAGAGACGCCGTCTAGCTCTATCATGTCGCGTCGCTCAACCTATCGTCCGGGCCCATCCAGTCTCCACCTCTTTCTAATCTGTAACTACGATGCGTATTTGCAAAAAGATTCATTGTACGGCGGCTCTCACGTGGCAACGAAAGAATTCTATAACACGGCAGTCACGCCCACAAGTGGTCTGCCAATCTCTTTCATCCCAGTCCGGAGTCCCGTGAGAGACGCGGGCTACATCCAATTGAACCAAGATATTGCCGCAACCCGCGCTCCGATGCTGACGGGCCATCCAAGATCCGCCGCCGTATTGTGCGAAAATGTCAGCGATGGTAATCTGGACACTCGAACTTCCGGTAATCCCCCCCCGCGCGGCACCCCGGCGGACACAGTTCGCTCTTGAAGGGACAACAGATTGCATTTGATAATCGACGGGTACTGCGCCAACGCCGATAAGCTCCAGGATACCCGTCTGGTGGAGAGGTTCCTGGACGAGTACCCGGCCGCCATCGGGATGACCAAGATTATTTCACCCCAGGTCTACACATACCGTGGCAAGGTGGCGGAAGACTGGGGGGTCTCGGGATTCGTGCTGATTGCAGAGAGCCATATCAGCGTCCACACCTTCCCGGCCAGAGGCTACGTGAACATCGACATATTCTCCTGCAAGGATTTTGATCCCGGTGACTCCCTGGAAGACGTCAAGGCGACCTTCTCCCTGCCGGAAGTCAAGGTCTGGACCCTTGATAGGGGCGTGGAGTACTCCACGCCCAGGGCCGCGTATCAGGGCGCCGTGCGAGAGCGGGTCCACCTGATAACGGACCGGCGGTCCCAGGATGCCCGATAGAGCTGGCTACCTGCCGGAAGGGACGCCGATCAGCTGGCCCACCTTTCTGGACACCCCTCCGGCCGAGGCGGATTTCAGCGCAGCCCAGGTCGCCGTAATCCCCGTCGCCTACGACAGGACCACATCTTATATGGGAGGCGCGCGCCTGGGTCCCGAGGCCATCATCCGTGCCTCCCGGCACCTCGAAGACTACGATCTGGAGCTGGAAAGGGACATCTCGCTGATAGGCATCCACACCACCCCTGTGCTGGCACCCGACGTCGATCCCAGGGCCATGGTGGACCAGGTACGGCGGGTCGTTCATTCCGTGGCCCGGCAGGGCAAAATGCCCGCTCTCCTGGGCGGCGAGCATACGATCGCCGTCGGGGCGGTGCAGGCCATGGCCGGGCTGCATTCGGGCCTCTCTGTCCTATACCTGGACGCCCACGCCGATCTGCGAGAGTCATACATGGGCACGCAATGGGGTCACGCCTCGGTAGCCAGAAGGTTGTCCGAACTTTGCCCCCTGGTCCAGGTGGGCGTTCGTAGCCTGAGCTCCGAAGAAAGGGACTTCATACGGGAAACACGGCTCCCAGCCTACTTCTGGAGTCCGGAGCCGCCGGACATCTCACAGGTCGCGGAGTCGGTACTGGAGCGCCTGTCCGACCCGGTGTACCTCAGCATAGACTTGGACGTGTTCGACCCATCCTTGATGGCCGCCGTCGGCACGCCCGAGCCGGGGGGCATGAGTTGGAGCCAGGTGACCGGGTTGCTTCGGGCAGTGGCGGAGCGGCGGAAGATCGTCGGCTTCGACATAACCGAGCTGAGCCCCGGCGAAGGCCCCGAGGCCTGTTCATTCACCGCGGCCAAGCTGGCGTACAAACTCATCGGCTACGCCACCTCGACTTAAACATGGGCGTCGTAGGGGCAGGTTTGAAACCTGTCCTTCCCTGGTCGTGGGCGAACGTAGACCTCCCGTCATCGGTGCTTTTAGACCCCGGGGAGTCCATGCTAGAATATAACGACCGAAAAGGAAGGAGGTCCGTTTCCTGAGTCAACATGGGTTGGGAACAACGCCTGCGCCAGGGAAAATGATCTACCTGGACCACGCGGCAACGACACCGGTGCGCCCCGAGGTACTGGAGGCCATGCTCCCCTATTTCAGTGAGAGCTTTGGGAACCCCTCCAGTATCTACACCGTGGCGCAGGATGCCCGCAAGGCCGTGGACGAGTCCCGTGAGACCGTCGCGCACCTCCTGGGTGGGCGGACCAGTGAGGTCGCGTTCACCAGCGGTGGTACCGAGGCGGACAACGCCGCTCTCAAGGGCGTCGCCTTCGCCCTCCGCCACCTCGGCAACCATATAATCACTACCAGCATCGAACACCACGCCGTTCTACACACCTGCCACCAGCTTGAACAGTTCGGATTCGAGGTCACCTACCTCCCAGTGGACCGGTACGGCATGGTCGATCCAGACGACGTGGGCCGGGCCATCACCGACCAGACCATAATGGTCAGCGTCATGCTGGCCAACAATGAGATCGGCACCATCGAACCGGTGGCCGACATCTCGACGGTGGTCAAAGAGCAGGCCAGGAGTCGTGGACAGACGATTGTATTCCACTCGGACGGGGTCCAAGCGGCCGGACTCGTAGACATCAACGTCCGGGACCTGGGCGTGGACCTGCTGAGCATCTCGGCCCATAAGTTCCACGGCCCCAAGGGCGTCGGCGCCCTGTATGTCAGGAGGGGGATACCATTTGAGTCACAACAGACGGGTGGGGGACAGGAGCGCCAGCGAAGGTCGGGAACGGAGAACGTACCCGGTATCGTCGGTCTGGCCGAGGCGCTTCGACTCGCCACCCAGGAGCGTGAATCCGTGTCCGCCCGCTGCACGTACTTGAGGGACAGAATAATCGCTGGGATTTACGACTTTATTGAAGGGGCACACATCAACGGCCATCCGGAAACAAGGCTACCCAACAACGTGAACATCTGCTTCGAGGGCGTGGAAGGCGAGTCCATACTATTAGGGTTGGATTTCGCGGGTATCTGCGCTTCCAGCGGAAGCGCCTGCTCCTCGGCCTCTCTGGAGCCTTCCCACGTTCTGCTGGCCATCGGCCGTTCGGCCGACCTGGCCCAGGGAAGCCTGCGAATGACACTGGGCCGCGACAACACCGAGGAAGAGGTCGATTACCTCCTCTCGGTCTTGCCCGGCCTCGTCGGTAGACTCAGGGCCATGCCCTCGCTTTCGGTTGCAGAGTGACAATAGGACAAAACAACCTGTGATGGAACAGAAAACTACTCTCAGATTTCCTCTATTCTCTCTGATGACCTCAACTAAGAGACATCTCCTCAGGCCCAGGGTTTACGCGTTGGCATTGATTCTCTCTCTAGCCGCGGTGGGGGCGATTGCAGCTTGCGGCGGTGGCGAGCCTGAGATCAGGGGCCAGGTCGGCAGGACCCTGGAAATCCATATCCGCCCGGTCGAGATCGTCGAGAAATTGGCCTTCTTAGACCTCGACGGACAGCACCGGGTGATGAGGCCCAAGGCCTCAAACCGCCTGCTCGCGCTGGTTAATGTCACCATAGTCAATAGGACATCCACCGTCATCCCACTGCTGGTGGACTCGGATGCGGCCCAGCTGGGCGACCGGAAGACCGACAGGATCGACGCCTCTGATCCTTTCGAGGTTGCCAAGTCTCTTGATTCCGCAGACCCTGAGGAAAACAAGTATGTGCCCTTGCTCTGGGGCGAGTTCGAACTCGGTCGGAACTTCCAGGTCGAGGGGTGGATGGTTTTCGATGTCCCCAAAGGCCTGAGTCTCGGCACTGTATGGTGGGGCGAGGTCGATAACATGGTGGTGGACTACGAGCCGCGAGGTTAAACCGGGGACCAACTCGTTGAGGCTCGGACCGCTGGCGGAAGCGCCACCTTACTCCCTAACGAATCTTGCCCTCGGCATTGGAAACGCCGGTGGATAAGGATGTTATAGTGGAATCTGGAAAAGACTACAGGCATCCAATGAGTAGTGACCTGTAAACAAAAACTGGGTTACGGAGGAATTAATGGCCCTTCCGATTGTAGTAACTGACGCCTCTTTCGAAGACGACGTGATCAAGGCTGAAACCCCGGTCCTGGTGGATTTTTGGGCCGATTGGTGTGCGCCTTGCAAGATGATCGCGCCTATCGTCGAAGAGCTGGCAGACGAGTTTGACGGCAGTGTCCGGTTCGCCAAGCTGGACGTTGACTCTAACCCCAAGACGGCCACAAACTACGGGATCCGGGGAATCCCCACGCTGCTTATCTTCAACGGCGGACAGCCCGTCGACCAGGTGGTCGGGGCGGTACCCAAGTCAGTCCTCAAGCGGCGCTTAGAGGAAGCCATAGCCTGAAGCGAAGAGGCCCGGTTCACCGGGCCTCTTCTTCGTCGGCGCCTGGTGTTGGAGCCGGGTACCTCTTGCCTACTTCAGTGCGCCGGCCGGCTAACGTCGACGATGTAATCGGCGGCAAACCCGAGTTTCCACCTGCCGCTGACCACCACCTGAAAGCCTGAGAAAACACGGGAGCGAATGGGTCCTGGTGGGCTTCGCGGACTTCAAATCCGTTGGCCCCGGCCCTTCGGTCGGGGCGGTGGGTTCGACTCCCTCTCGCTCCCGCCAGCTGCATACAGGCATAAACAAGCCCCCGAGATTGTTGTCCCCGGGGGCTTTGTTTTGCTGGTTCACCGGCGTTTTG
>CAZEDC010000078.1:0-18313 GCA_964510985.1 uncultured Dehalococcoidia bacterium | reverse complement strand
GAGGCCGACATGGTCCAACGCCTGGACATCTTCAAGCCACGAGAGGAGACGGCTGCTCCCTCGGCAACTCCGCCGACAGGACCCGGCGAAGAGGACCTGTTCGTGAGGTACCGCGTCAACGAGCTGGTGGACAACACCATGTGCGTTGGGGCGCCTGTGATAATTGAGTACAGCCCCACCTACTACAATCTGTTCGGCCACATAGATTACCAGGCCCGCATCGGTACCCTGACAACCAACCTGACCATGATAAAACCCGGCGCCATACACAGGGCCAACGGCGGGTACCTGGTGTTGCAGGCGCGCGACCTCCTAACGAGCCCTCTTTCCTGGGACGCCCTCAAGAGAAGCCTGCGAGGCAGGGAGGTGAGGATCGAGAACATTGGGGAGCAGTACAATCCGCTGCCGTCGGCGACCCTGCGACCCCAGGCCATCCCCGTTAACACGAAGATCGTGCTGGTGGGCGGCACCGACCTCCTGAGGCTGCTTCAGACGTTGGACGAGGATTTCCGAAGGTACTTCAAGGTCACCGCCGACTTCGACACGGTCATGGACCGGACGCCCGAGAACATGTCCAAGTACGCGGCGTTCGTGGCCGCGCGCTGCCTGGAGAGCGGGCTCCGGCCGTTCCACAAGATGGCGGTGGCACGCATCATCGAGTACTCGGGCCGGCTGGTAGAGGACCAGGAGCGGCTGACCACCCGCTTCATGGACATCGCCGACATCATCACCGAGTTCGATTTTTGGGCGGGTAAGGAGGACGGCGCCCCGGTGATGGGCGATCATGTCAACAAGGCCATCGAGCAGCGCCGGTACCGGGCCAGCCTGACCGACGAGCGCCTTCAGGAGCTTATCGAGAACGGTACAATCCATATAGCCACCGAGGGCAAAGCCATCGGGCAGGTCAACGGACTCGCCGTCTATTCCGTGGGAGACTATGGCTTCGGTAAGCCCAGCCGCATCACCGCCCGGGTGTCTCTGGGACGGGGGCAGGTTATCAACGTCGAGCGGGAGACCAGGATGAGCGGCAGGATTCATGACAAGGGCTTTATGATCCTCACCGGCTACCTGAAGGGCGAGTACGGCCGGGACAAGCCGCTGTCCCTGTCCGCCAGCATCGGGTTCGAGCAGACCTACGGGGAGGTGGACGGCGACAGCGCGTCCTCTACCGAGCTGTACTCCCTGCTGTCCGCGATCTCCGGCCTGCCCATCGACTAGGGCATCGCGGTCACCGGGTCGGTGAACCAGGCCGGCGAGGTCCAGGCCATCGGCAGGGCTATCCACAAGATCGAAGGCTATTACAAGATATGCAAGGCCAGAGGGGACTGGGATAAACAGGGGGTCATGATCCCCAGAGACAACCTCAGGAACCTGGTGCTGGACGAAGAGGTGATCGACGCGGTGAGGGAGGGTCGGTTCCACATCTACGCCGTCTCAAACGTGGACGAGGGCATCGAGATACTGACCGGGGTGCCCGCGGGTGAGCAGGGCGAGGATGGCTCCTACCCCGAGGGGACAGTCCACTACCTCGTCGAGGAACGTCTCCGTGTCATGGCTGAAAAGGCGCGGGAATTCGGCAAAGAAGACGAGGCTCGGGACGACCAGGGCTCCTGACTGCCGAACGACCCGTCCCTGCCCTCCGGTGAATAGGTTTAGATAACTACCCCGGGCCCCTGGCGGGCAGCACCCTGTCTATGTTGATGGCCCGGTGGCCCCTGGTGTAGCGGACCCGCAGGCTCTCACCCACGACCAGTGTGCTGGACGTCGTCTTGTCCACCTCGATCCAGGCCGAACCCACACAGATGTAGCACGTGCCGCCGGCGTCCGACTCCTTGGCCTCTAGCAGGCCCTCAACTTTGTTGTACGGCGGCATGGCGTCTATCAGCGCCCACACCCACGTTTTCAACCACCGCCAGAACCATTTAACCGGTGCTAGGTACCCCATTGTCTGCCAGTCTATCCCAGCGGACTTCGAAAAGCGAGCCGGGGCTATCCATTTGGTTGGCGAGAACACCGTCGTCACCTCTTCCCAGGTGTCACGGAAGCCCGGGGGCCGCCCCGGCTTCGGGCCAGGACAAACTTTGGGCCCGTGGCACCACGGTTTCCATAACAAGAGTAGCGGCCTGGATTTGACCGTACAATGAGGTTGAGGGTCTCTGGTTGAGGTATTTGCGCGGGCGCCGGGGAGGGCGGCGGGCCTAGAGGACCTTGAGGAGGGCCTCTTCGATCTCCTCCAGCGTGGCGAATGACTCAAATCTTGCGGACACAATGCCGTCGGCGTTGACGACAAAGGTCCATTCCGTGCTGGGCAGGCCCCACTCCACCACCGCGGTCGCGAGGCGGGCCCGGCTCAGATCGCCCTGAATCTCCTCGGGATTGTCGTAGAAGTCCTGGTGGATGAAGTTGGCCCGGCCCTTGTACTTGTTCTTCAACTCCTGTAGTACCTCGACCTGGGGTCCGCAGACCTCGTTTGTGCAAAATGCCGGGCTGGCCATCACGATCACCGTGGGCAGGCCGTTGGCGACCGCATCCGCGATCGAAATCTGGTACAGGTCCGGGTCCTTAGTCCACCCGGTTGTGAGTTGGGTGATACTTTCGACATCTCGGATGGTCCGGTTATTAGTGGGCACGGCGGGCGTGCCCACCGACGGCGCGGACGTGGACTCGTTGACCTCGAAGAACAGCTCCGCCGTACGCGGAGCACCGTCCTGGTCAACGGTGTTTACCTCGATCCCCCAGCGCCCCGGCCTGTCGAAGTTCAGGGTGGTCGTGTAGAGGCCGCGTGTCCCGTAGGGCCATAGGCGGAAGACCGCCAGTGCGGTCTGTTTTGGCTGACCCTCTGAGTCGTCATCGGGAAAATACAGGGAGGAAACCGTGGCGGCGGGCCCCCTTAGCATCTGGGTGGCTGAGGTCAGCACAAAGCCGAAGCGGTTCTCTCCGACGCCGAGGTCGGGGGTCCCGAAAACGGCCTGCGCCCCGTCCGGCGAGACCGGGCCCCTGATCAAGGGGAACTCGTCTACTCTCGTGCCCTGACTGGGAGACGCCTCCTCATCGCTACCGCCGCCACAGGTGATCGCCGCAAGTATCAGGACCGCCGCCGTTATTGTCAGGTTCAACGGCTTCATGACCGGAGATACACCTAAAACCCCGGCTCTCCACCCTCGTAGGAGCCGAAGGTGAAGGCGAAGAGAGAAAAGTCGGCCGAGTTGGCGCTCAGGACCAACTCGTGGCCGCTAAACCGTTCCTTGTCCACCAGAAAGAACATCCGCGCCTCATCGACGGTGATATAGCTGTTGCCATCCTCATCGTACATCACGTCCCCGCCCGCGATATTGGGCATCACAGGGCCTCCGTCCAGCGTCAACCGCACGGGGAAGGTCCCCGGATTCAATGGGGCCATCACCGCATTGACGCTGGTGGCGTAGAAGCGTATCGCGATATAGTCCTCGTAGTTTTCGGTCTCACGGGCATGGACCAGTCGCTCCGCATTGTTCGTCCACATCCCCTGCAGGTATATGAAGTGGTTCTCGTGACCCCCCGGGTCCTTGTACAGGATGTCCACGTCCTGGTCTTCGTAGTACTCGCTGTGCAGGATATATGGAGGCGTGGTCTGGGATTGAAGTGCGCTATTGTTGCGTTCGTATCCGGCGTACAGCTCCCGGGTCCTAGCCACCTTCGGATTGTTGGTTAATGAGACGGGGTCCACCACGGCTTCCGGCTCGGTGTCGGGCGAGACATCGCTCAGATCGGCCCCGATCTCGCCCAGCAGCTCGCGTATCTTCTGCTCGGTTTCCTGGTAGGCACCCTCTCCAAAGTGACTGTACCTGATGTAGCCGTCCCTGTCTATAAGGTACTTGGCGGGCCAGTAACGGTTCCTGAAGGCCCTCCAGGTACCGAACTCGTTGTCCTGGGCCACCGCGTACTCTACTCCAAGCTCCCCCATGGCCTTGACCACGTTTTCGCGCAGCTTCTCGAACTCGAACTCCGGCGAGTGCACCCCCAGTATCACCAGGCCCTTGTCGGCGTACTTTTTTTGCCACGACCTCAAGTAGGGGAGTGTCCTTATGCAATTGACGCAGGTGTAGGTCCAGAAGTCGATCAATACGACCTTGCCCTGCCGGCTCTCCAGCGTAAAGGGCTCCGAGTTGATCCAACCGGTGATGTTGGTGAGTTCCGGTGCGGGACGCTCGTCGCCGGTGCGGCTGGTGGCACTGAGGTTGACGTCGCCGTTGACCTCAACCGGCGTGGCCTCCGCTACCGGTGTGGAGACTGCCGCGGTGGCGTCGGGGCCCGGCGTATCGTCCGCCCGCGGGGTCTGGACCGCTGCTGGCTGCGGCATGGCGGTCGCGGTGGAGGCAGGCGCCGGCCCTGAGTCGCCCCCTCCATCTCCGCACGCGGCGGCCACTACTGCCAGCAGGAGCGAGACCCCCAGGGCCGATATCAGGCGCTGTCTTATCGTCACGAGGACTCCTTTACTAGTCTGTGCCCGGACTAATGCAATTTGGTTATTCTACAGTACTTACGTGCGCAACGATTCCCCTGGTTTGCGCGAGCTATGATTTCGACATCCCCTCACTTTCACGAAGGGTGTACAATCGGGGCAATCGACAAAGGCGCATTTTACGGACGAGCGGAATAACACCGACAGGAGAGACCAATGAGGCTAGGATTCATCGGCATCGGTCACATGGGACGCCACATGGCGCGGAACCTGGTGAGAGGGGGCCACGACCTGGCGGTGTATGATATCCGCAGGGAGGCGGCCGACGAGGTCCTATCGCTGGGGGCCACCTGGGCCGATGGGCCACGGGCCGTGGCAGCGGCCAGCGAGATCGTCTTCACATGCCTGCCCGAACCCCGGGACGTGGTGGAGGTGGCCACCGGCGAGGGCGGCATCCTGAGCGGCGCGTCGGCGGGGACGGCCTATTTCGACTTGAGTACTACCGATCCCGACACGATCCGCCAGATCGCGGGGGCGGCCCAGGACCAGGGAGTCCAGGTGCTGGACGCACCCGTCAGCGGCGGAACCGGCGGAGCCGAGGCGGCGACCCTTTGTGTCATGGTCGGCGGTGACAGGGCCACCTATGACCGCTGCAAGCCGGTCCTGGACCTGATCGGCGACAAGGCGATGTACTGCGGCGGTCCGGGCTCGGGCGCCGTCTGCAAGATCGTCAACAACGTGATCGGGCTCAGCGTCGGCGTACTGCTGTCCGAGGCCTTCACTCTGGGGACCAAGGCGGGAGTTGACCCGGCGACGCTGTTCGACGCCGTATCCAAAAGCTCGGGCAACACCCAGGCGATGCAGCCGTTCCCCGGGGACCTGTTCAAGGGGAATTTCGACCCCGGTTTTCAGCTGGACCTGGCGGCAAAGGACGTGGGCCTGGCCACCGATTTGGGGCGCGGTCTGAGGGTCCCGATGGCGATGGCCAACCTGGCGCAGCAGCGCTACATACAGGCCCAGAACCGTGGTCTGGGCCCGCGTGCCGCCCACGCGGTCGCCCTGGTCCAGGAGGAGATGGCCGGCGTCGAGGTGAGGACTTAAGCCGCGGAGACTTTTTGATTGACGCCCCCGGGGCCGTCGCCTAGAATCAAGGTGTGACCAACCCCACAGGAAAAAAACCCGCGACGTTCCGGAAGACGACACTGGACAACGGCCTTCGGGTGGTGACCAGCGAGGTCCCCCATACCCGCTCTGTGAGCATCGGCGTCTTCGTCGGCGTCGGGTCCAGGTACGAGCCGGCCGAACGGGCCGGGATATCCCACTTCCTCGAGCACCTGCTGTTCAAAGGGACCGAGCGCCTTCCCAATCCCGTCCAGATCAGCGAGACCATCGAGGGCTCGGGCGGCGTGCTCAACGCCGGCACCGAGCAGGAGCTGACCGTCTACTGGTGCAAGGTCGCTGAGCCCAACTTCCCCGAGGCCCTGGACCTGCTGGTGGACATGCTGCGCAACTCGCTCTTCGACCCCGACGCCATCGAGAAAGAGCGGCTGGTTGTGTTCGAAGAGTTGTCCATGATCAACGACTACCCCGACTCCAAGGCGGCCGCACTGATTGACGAGATGCTGTGGCCCGACCACCCGTTGGGGCGAGACATCGGGGGCACCAAAGAGTCGGTCGCCGCCATCACCCGCGACATGATGCTGGAGCAGATGGCCCGCTACTACGCCCCGTCCAACATCGTGGTCAGCGTGGCGGGCAACATCGTCCACGAGCAGGTGGTGGGGCAACTGGAGGTACTTACCGACGGATGGCCCGACGCCGGCCCGTCGGCGTGGACGCCGGTCACTGCGACCCAGTCGGCCCCTCAGTTCCGGACGGACTACCGCAAGACCGAGCAGACCCACCTGTCCATCGCCGTCCCCGGCGTCTCGCTGGAGCACCCCGACAGGTACGCGGTGGACCTGCTCAGCGTGATCCTGGGCGAGGGCATGAGCAGCCGTCTGTTCGTCGAGCTGCGGGAGACCAGGGGGCTGGCCTACGACGTGCACAGTGGCGTGGCCCACTTCCAGGACTGCGGCGCGTTCGTCATCACGGCGGGCGTGGACCCCCGGCGCGTCTACGACGCGGTCCAGGCGATCCTGGACCAGGTGGGCCGCCTGCGAGACATAGTGCCCGAAGAGGAACTGGGGAAGGCCAAGCGGTTGAGCACCGGCCGGCTGATGCTGAGGATGGAGGACACCTGGGCGGTGTCGGCGTGGATGGGAAGCCAGGAGTCGCTGCTGGGCCGCATGCAGGATGTGGACGACGTCGTCGATAGCGTCAACAGCGTCACCTCCGACGAGGTGCAGCGGGCGGCCAACGACCTGCTGGCCACCGACAAGCTCAACCTGGCCGTGGTCGGCCCAACCCGAGGCCGGAGCCGCTTCCAGCGGCTGCTGAAACTGTAGGCGAGACAAGCTCCCCTCGACTGGAGGGCGGCCTACTTGCCCTTGCGCCACTCCTCCAGCTTGTCACGCACCTTGGCGGCATCGGGGTCTTCGATCTGCTTGAAGATCACCAGTGCGGCCTCTGCGTTGGCGATGGCCTTTCTACGGTCTCCGAGTCCGTACAGGGCCAGCGCCATGTTCCAGAGAGCGATGGCCTCACCGGAACGGTCGCCGATCTCGCGTGTATTCTCAAGTTGCTGCTCATAGAACTCGATAGCGCGCTGTGGCTTTCCAAGGCGACGAGAAGCAACGCCCAGGCTACCCAGGGCGTTTCCCTCACCGCGCCGGTCACCTATCTCGCGGGTAATCGCAAGGTGCTGCTCAAAGTACTCAATGGCACGCTCGAGTTCACCCAGGTCGGCATGGGCGTTTCCCAGGTTGCCCAGGTCGGTACCTTCAAATAGACGGTCGCCGATTTCATGATGGACGGCAAGGGCCTGTTTAATATACTCGATGGCTTGTCGCGGTTCTCCTAGTTGCCGATACGCAATGCCCAAGTTGCCTAGTTCCTGGCCTTCGGACCTGCGGTCGCCGGTCTCGCGAGAGATAGCCAACGCCTGCTTTTGATACTCGATAGTGCGCCGGGGCTCTCCCAGGTTAAAATGCCGATACCCAGGTTGCCCAGGTTCTGGCCTTCCGACTGCTTGTCGCCGATCTCGCGGGAGATGGCAAGGGCTTTCTCGTGATACTCGATGGCGTGGCGCGGCTCTCCCAGGTTGGCATATGCGATACCCAGGTTGCCCAGGTGCCTGCCCTCAGCCTCGCGATCGTTCAGGCGTTGAGCGGCGGCCAACGCAGCCTCCAGCCAGTCGATGCGCCGGCGTGGGTGCTGGCGCAGGGCAAGCACATAGGCCCCTGCGTTCGGATAGCTGTTGCACAGCCGTGCCGCCTCATCGTCTTTATCGGCGTGGGCAGTAGCCCAGTACTGCCCGGCCTGGATGTTGGGCGACTCCAGGTCGAACAGGGCCAGTCCCCGCATCAGGTACTCGCCACCTTTCTCGTAGAGGTCGCCTGCCAGCGCCAGGACCGCTCTGTAGTGCGCAGCGTGGCGCCGCTGGGCGGCGGCACGCTCGTCTTCGCTCAGGCGTGAGCCGGCGTATAGGCGAGCCAGGTCGTGGAGGCGGTAGCGGCCGGATGCCTCGTCCCACTCCACCAGGCTGTAGCGCAGCAGCTCGCCAAGTGTGTCCCGGGCCTCGTCCGGCTCCACCTCCCACACCGCCGCCGCTGCCGCGACGTCGAAGGTGTCCGGGAACACGGCTAGCGTCCGCCACCGCGCCTGCAACCGCTCACCGAGCAGATCGTAGCTCAGGCCCAGGGAAGCCTCTACGAACTCAAGGCGGGTGCGCGAGTCCTCCAGTCGTTTGACGTAATCGACGGGACTCAGGTCTTTGTGCTCGGCCAGGGCGGAAGCCGCCGGGCGCAGGGCCTCGGGCAGGTAGCCGCACAGCTCGGCGATGGCGTCGGCGTGGTCGCCGATGCGGGGCGCTATTTTAAGTAGCAGCTTACGGGCATCCTCGGGCGGCAGGGTTTTTAACTCGATGGGGTGGAGCCCGGGCAGGGTGAAGCGCCGGCGGGAGGTGACCAGCAGCAGGCAACCAGGTGGCGGGATGAGGGGCTCGACCTGCTCCGTGTCGCGTGCGTTGTCCATCAGCAGCAGCGCCCGCTTGCCGCTGAGCACGGACAAGTACAGCCCTCGAAGCTCGTCCTCGCTCTCGGGAACCGCCGCCTGGCGGTCGAAGGAACGGACGACGTGGGCCATGGCGTCGGACGGGGACAACGGCTCCTGCTCGTGGGCTCCCCGAAGGTTGAGGTAAACCTGGGCGGCGGTATACTGCCCTGTGAGGAGTTCGGCCAGCTTCAGGGCCAGGGCGGTCTTGCCGATGCCGCCCATGCCCTGTATGCCCGAGATGGTGACGCCGCCCTCGCCGATCTTGTCCAGTAGCTCGTCTAGCTCGGCCCGCCGCCCGGTGAAGTCGGCTGGTGGAGTCGGTAGCTGGTGGAGTGCGGTGGTTGTGGGTGCTATTCCGGAGGCTTCGTAGATTACCTTATCGGCGACAATCGGCCGATCACCTGTGACGATGTTACTGTCCCTGACATCTCCATCAGTGGCAACACCAGGAATATCACGACCTGCACCAACACCGCCATGTGTAGTGGAAATAACTTCTCCATCAGGGCCGAATATATCGACACGCTCTCCTTTAGGACGTTGACTTAGCCAATGGGCAAACAACGCGGTCAGAGGTTGTACAAAGAGCGCGATGACAGCAGCTATCGCCAGGACGACGGTGGCGACGACTAAGATCGAGTCCTTGCTTGGGTTCGTGTCGTCTAGCAACGGAGACAACCACCATTCGGCGGTCGCCGCGAGAGCCGCGAGCAACAAAGTAACGAATCCTGCGAATACCCACTTAGCCATCGTATTCCGTCCCAGACAATCTGAGGGCGACAGCGTTTCTATTACGTCATCAGTTGGGCACGATGATAGCATATTGTTACCAGCAGAATAGACTGGCGACCCGCCACCCTGTCATTCTGAGTCCTTCCACCGAAGGACGAAGAATCTGGGGAGGTTGGGCGCAACGAACGGTGCCGTCGTGGACCCCGCCCAAGATCCTTCGTGGAGTTTACCCTGAGCGAAACCGAAGGGCTCAGGATGACAGTGTGTGAGTGGTCGAGGCTGTGGCCCCTCAGCATCCACCGCATCGGCCTATTCATTGATTAACTCCGGCCTAATTGATAAGCTTGGGAGTACCCGTTTCCAAGTTGCAGGACGTTCTAAATCAGATGGTGTCGCCATGCAAGACGTTTTCCACGAGGCCGTAAATCAGCTGGACGAAAATAACCCCGTCGTGGTCGCCACGGTGGTCCGGACCAAGGGCTCCACGCCTCAGAAGCCGGGCGCGAAGCTGCTGGTGCGCAAGGACGGCAGCGGCGTCGGCACCCTGGGAGGCGGCTGCGTAGAGGGCGATATCTGGTTCGCCGCCAAGGAGCTGCTGAAGAGCGGCGGCAAAGCCCAGCACAACGAGTACGAGCTAAACGAGGAGCTGGCCGCCGAGGACGGGTTGGTCTGCGGCGGCACGATGTACTTCCTCATCGACCCGGTGTACCGGCCCGAGGAGTACATCGACTACGCCAGGGGCATCGACGACGCCTACGAGGGCGGCCGGCCCGTGGCCCTGGCCAGCGTGGTCATCCCGGCCAAAGGCGGCGGACCGACCACCGGCGCCAAGCTGTTCATCCACGAGGACGGAACGACGGAGGGCACTCTGGGAGACCCCGAGTTGGACCGCGACGCGGCCAGAAGGGCCGGCGCCCTCATGGCCCACGGGACCAACGAGTACGTGGTGGCCGACAATGGCGTCGAGTACTTTGTCGAGGCCTACACGACCCCGCCACAGCTTGTCATATGCGGGGGCGGGCACGTGTCCAAGGCCATCGCGCCAGTTGCCAAGACCCTGGGGTTCCGCCTGTTTATTACCGACGATCGTGAGGAGTTCTCCAACAACGAGCGGTTCCCCGAGGCCGACATGCTGATGGCGCTGAAGCCAGAGGAAGCGCTGCCCAAGCTACCCATCAACGCCAACACCTTTATAGTCGTGGCCACGCGGGGCCACCGGTACGACAACGTCGCACTGGCGGCGGCGGCGGCCACGCCGGCCCGGTACGTCGGGCTCATGGGCAGCAGGCGGAAGACGATCCTCATCTACGAAGACCTGATCCGCGGAGGCATGCCCATCGAGCGCGTCAAGGAGATACGGTCGCCCATCGGCCTGGACGTCCGGGCCAGGACGCCGGAGGAGATCGCGGTCAGCATCATGGCCGAGGTGCTCATGTTCCGGTACGGCGGCACGGGGGCGCCCATGAAGCTGAAGGAGTGGCGGATCGACCGGATACGGGAGAAGGCCGGGGAGCCGGTACCCTCCGCGGACTAGGAATCAAGCCCCCGGACCTACTGGATGCGCCCCACCCCCGGTTTGTTCCCTCCCAGCCCTCCCCACGCTTCGTGTGGAATATGTACTCCCCACCCAATAAGAAGAAGCCTTGGCGTAAAAAATCTCATGGTCGAAACGGGCCGACACATCCGACCCCCAGAAATAAAGACAGACTGGCCCCTGTTGACTTCCACTGTAACGAGGGTGTCCAGAGGGGGTTCAACCCCCTCTGGTGGGGGTTTGGGGGGCACCCCCAATTACAAAAACCTTTGCGGGCGGGTGGGTGGGCAAAGAGGCATCCGTGGCTGACAATGTCAATAGGGCCGACACCCTTCAGATACCAGGAGATATCTAGTCCATGGCAGGCATCTCAGCGATTCTCACGGCCGCCGGTGAGTCCAGCCGCATGGGGCGCCCCAAGGCGCTGCTGACATGGCATGGCGTCACGCTGCTGGAGTACCAGGTGCGCTCGCTGCTGGACTCGGGCGTTTCGGAGGTCGTGGTGGTGCTGGGCTATCGGGCCGACGACGCGGTCCCCTACGCCATAGGGCGTGAAGTGCGCTGCATCACGAACCCGGACTACCGCCTGGGTAGGTCTACCTCGGTCAGGGCCGGCCTGGGTGAAATCGACCCCGACGCCGAAGGTATCCTGCTCCTGGCCGTTGACCAGCCCCGCAGCAGAGAGATCGTATCCGCCGTAGTCCGGGCCCACCGGCGAAACGACGCCCTCATAACGTCTCCGCGCTATCGAGGCCGGGGAGGCCACCCGCTGATATTCTCCGCCTCGCTGAAGGGTGAGCTGGGCGGCATATCGGAGGAGGGCCAGGGGGTCCGAGAGGTGTTCCAGGCCCACCGCGACGAGGTCGTGGAGTTGGAGATCGACGACCCGCTGGTCCGGCTGGACATCAACACGCCCGAGGAGTACGAGGAGGCCAGGGAGCGGTTCGGGGCCTAGTCGCCGCCCCTGAGGTACATCTTCTGGGGGTCCACCTCTTCCCGGAGGATGTGAAGCTCCTTTTCGGCGGGCGGGTTCACGTCCAGCACTTCCGGCGCCACCAGCGGGTCGAAGCCGGTGTTCTCCCGCACCTGGTCCAGCGAGACGCCGGGCATCAGCTTATCCACTCTCAGGCGGCCCTCCGACTTGTCGATGGACATGACGGTCAGGTCGGTGATGACGAAGATGTCGGGGTACTCCACCGGCAGGCCGGCGTTCTTCCGGCCGTCGGGGCCGTCGATGTAACCGGGGCTTGTGATGTAGTCGCAGCGCTCGGGGAAGCGGCGTTTCTCGTGCCGGGTGATGATGAGGACCTTCTTGGCGTGGGAGGCCAGGTCGTTGGCGCCGCCGCTGCCGGGGAGCCGGACCTTGGGGCTGGCGTAGTCGCCGATCACCGTGGAGTTGACGTTGGCGTACTGGTCGATCTGCGCCCCGCCCAGGAAGGCCACGTCGGCGAGCCCCCGCTGAAGCACGCCGCCCAGGGCGTCCAGCAGCGAGCCCAGCCGGACGGCGCGGTGCATCACCCTGGTGTCGGAGACGGAGATTGGCGTCGGGATTACCTCGGGTGCGATGGGGCCGGTCTCGACGATGTAGCACATGCCGGGAGCGTGGTTCTTCAGGGCCAGCAGACCTGCGATCATGGGCAGGCCGGTGCCGACCAGCACCGTGTCCCCATCGCTTATGTAGCGGGAGGCCTCCACCACCATCAGCTCGTCCAGCCCGTACTCTGGGCCCATGTTTTTCCTCCTGTGGATGTAGACCGGACGGGAACTCAGCCCGAGTAGCCCGAGGTCAGAAGGTCACAGTAGCCGGAGCATAGAGGAGTGAAGCTGGTTGAGCCGCTTGACGCCCGCGGCCTTCTCCAGGTAGTCGTCGAAGGTGACGCAGCCGTAGACGAACTCCTTCAGGTATGCCTCGTACTCCTCGCCGCCGGCCCGCGCGCAGGCCTGGTAGTGGCGCAGGTGCTCCGCGTCGTGCTCGTAGTACCTGTGGGTCGACGTGGGGTACGCCCCCCAGGGCTGCTCCACCACGGCGTCCACGAAGATGTAGGGGATCGTGGTCCGGTCGGGATCGCTCCTGATCACGTCGGAGCCGACGATCTCCTCGCAGCTCACGATGACCGTCCTGGAGGCCCGCACCATCTCCGGCTCCTGGGTGGTGAAGCCCTCGATAACGACGTTCCCCATCTCGTCGGCCTTCTGGACGTGGATGATGGATACGTCGGGTGTGAGGGCCGGCAGGAGGACCACGGGCTCTCCCGGATTCCAGGGGTTGTCGATCATCTCGAAAGGCCGCTCAGGGTCATTGCCTCTCTTGTCGAGGATGTCCGAGCCCAGCATGCTTTTGGAGGGCATGAAAGGCAGGCCCAGCGCACCGGCCAGGAACCGCGAGGCCATCGCCAGGTGGCTGTAGTCTCCGACCTCCAGGCGACCGGTCTCGATGGCGTTGCGCCAGCGGAAGGCGGTGCCAAAGCGTTCCAGGTTGCCGGTGCCGGACTCGGTGCGTTTGACCAGACCGGCACCGACCATGATGTCCGTGGACAGGGCCAGGTTGCAGCCGACCAGGGTCAGGTCCTTCTTGCCCTGCCGGACGATCTCATGGGCCAGGGCCATGCTGCAACGCCCGATGCTCTGGCCGCCCATACCCACGGTGGCGCCGTCGGACACGTATCGCTCCACGGCCTGCTGGGCCGTCATGACCTTGCTTCCTAGCTGCTTGCCCAATGGCGAAACCTCCGACTCTGAAGATCTGACGCGGCCATGACCGGCCGGGAGATGGAAGCCGCCCGGGGCCGAGTCCCACTGGGGACATCGGCCGGGGCCATTGTATCAAACCAGGGGGAGTTTCGGACGCCGGCAGCCCGGAATTCCTTGTCAGTGGAGTTGGGTCGGTGCTAGACTCGTAGAACCCATTTTCTGTACTTGGAGCACCGGACTTGCCTGCATGCGTGCCCGACATACAAGGTGGGCTTTTTCCCGCCCAGCCCCCTCAGTGGTAATTAAAACTGCCCCGACGAGTCGAGGCTCTGGGCTCTCCCATTCGAGAATTTCAGGATGAGTTCCAACGTAAAACCTAAAAAAGGAATCTTCTACGGCTGGTTCGTCCTGGGCGCCTGTTTCTTCGTCATGTTCGTGACAACAGGCGCCAGGAACGGTGTCGGCGTTTTTGTCATTCCAATGTCCGACAGCTTCGATTGGAGTCGTGGGACCATCTCCATCGCACTGGCCCTCGGCTGGCTGGTAAACGGGATCACCCAGCCTTTTCTAGGCCAGGCGTTTGACCGATACGGCGGTCGCAAAGTCATAGCGGTAAGCCTCCTCGTCATGGGAGGTGGCACGGTCGTCCTGAGCCAGACCAACAGCATCTGGTTCCTCATCCTCGTCTACAGCATCGTGATATCGACCGCCACCAGCGGCGCATCCATGGTGACGGTCCACGCGCTGTTGGCCAAATGGTTCTACCGAAAACGGGGCATCGCCCTGAGTCTAGGTACGTCCGGGGCATCGGCGGGCGCCCTGGTGCTGGCCCCCTTTACTGCTTTCCTGATCCTGGAGGCAAGCTGGCGCATAACCTGGGGCGTCCTCGGGGGGATGATCCTGCTGCTGGCGCTGCCGCTGGCGCTGATCCTGATCCGGGACGAGCCCGTGGACGTGGGAGAGCGTCCCGACGGTGATGCGGACGAAAGGGACTCCAGCCGTAACGGAGGTCCCCGTTCCACCCGGCGGGGCCCGCTGGAATTTGACGACTGGCGCGATTCCTACCGGACCACGCCCATGTGGCAGCTAACGGGGGCCTATTTCGTATGCGGGGTGACGACCGCAATCATCTCGTTCCACTACGTGCCCTTTGCCGTTGACCGGGGGTTCTCGCTGAGCACGGCGGCGCTGGCCTTCGGGCTGATGAGCGGGCTGAACGTTATCGGCGTGCTGGGCATCGGCGTCATGTCGGACAGATTCGGGCGGAAGTACCTGTTGGGGAGTGTGTATGCGGTGCGGGGACTGGCGTACGCCATGCTTTTGCTGGCCCCGGACGTCATGGGGCTCTGGGGATTCGCCCTCATCGCGGGTCTATCGTGGGTGGCCACGGCCCCGCTGACGTCGGCCCTGACGGCCGACATTTACGGCCTGAAGAACATCGGCACTCTGGGCGGGCTGGCCAGTTTTGCGCACCAATTAGGCGGCGCGCTGAGCATCCTCATGGCAGGCCTGATGTACGACTGGCTCGGCTCCTACGACGTCCCCTTCGCCATCGCCGGCTCCATGCTGGTGGGGGCCAGCCTGGCCAGCTTCGCCATCAGGGAGCGGCGTTACTCGGTCCGGTACCAGACAGGGGCCGAGCCGGTGGTCGCGCCGGCCGGCGGTCACGACTAGAGGGTTAGTCGTGATACTCCTCTCGATACTGGCACACCACTCGGAGCCGGGTGACGCGGACCTGCTGGACTGGATCAGGCACCAGATCGACGCCATCGTCGGGCTGGAGCCCCTGGCGATCATCATCATCCTGGGCCTGGTGATCGTGGCGATACCGGTGGCTATCCTGGTTGCCTTCAGGATACAGCGGACGCGGCAGGGCGGGGCGTAACAGGGCCGAATCTACTAGTGTATATTACGGACCGGGCCACACGCTGACTTTGCCGTAGAGGCCGTCGTAGCCGGGCTCGATGGCGATGTCGCCGGCCCGCACCTTGGCGACGCCCTCGGCCATTCGCTCGCTTGATTCCGACTCTATATCGGCTACCGGCGCGTCCATCAGCACCGAAAGCTCGCTGCCGAACCGGCCCACCAGCCTCATGTACTCCGACCGCACTCTCTTTGTCCCGACGCCCATGCTCTCGGCGATGATCGGCTCCAGGGCCACCAGTGTCTTGAATGGAGGCCTGCCGTTGTCGGCCACGGTGAACCCCCGGCCGTCGACACGTGTTTCGACCTCCCTGGCGGCCAGCTCCTCCACACGCTGCATTACACCCAGCGTCAGGCCGCGTCCGCAGGCCAGACATCGCGTGCCCTGCTCCCTTATCTGGCCGGGCGAATAGCTGACGCCGCACCTCCGGTGCCCCGAGTAGTGGTACTTGCCCTCCTCGGGGAAGAACTCAACGGTGCAAGCGATGCCCTGCGTCTTGAGGGACCGCACGAGGCCGTCGTAACTCGGCTCGCCGTTAAAAACGGTCAGCTCCCGCCCCAGCCTGGGCAACGAGTGGGCATCGGAGAAGGAGACGATGGAGCGGCCGTCCAGCTCGGGGACTCGCCAGTTCATGGCAGGGTCGCTGGAGAGGCCGGTCTCGACCGCGTAGATGTGTCCGGCGGCGTCCCCGAAGCACTCCTCCAGCGAGTCGAACCCCGACCTGGAGCCGAACACGCCGAACCACGGTGTCCACGCGTGGGCCGGGACCACTAGGCACCGCTCGTCGATGTCCATGAGTGTCCACACCAGGTCACGGGGCGAAAGGTGGAGTGCGGGCCGGCCGTCGCTCTCCAGCTTGCCCCTGGCGGCCATCGCGGTATTGATACGTTCCACGGCGTCGAAGGTGGGAGCGAAGACCAGCAGGTGCACCCGCCGGTTTTTGCCGCCCAGGGGGCTGGAGCAGCTTACCTCGGTTCCCAGGACGAACCGGACGCCGCCATATTCGTACAGCCCGTCACCGGCGTCGCGAAGTTTGCGACGCGTCTCGCGGAACCAGACAGGGTGGGTGAAGTCGGCACTGGCCAGCAGGTCGATGCCCTTTATCCGGGCCCAGCGGGCCAGGTTATCGAATGTCAGTGCCTTGCTGGTGCTGCGGGCATATGGCGAGTGGATATGGAGGTCGGCGACGTATGTCACGCCGGGCGTCGTCCTTTATCGACGGTGGGGTCGGTGGGAGGCGGGCGGGCACGGAGCCGTCCGGCCACCCCAGACCCATCGTCCTTCCTCGGAAGGACTTAGAGTGACATCTGTTAATCCCCTATGACTCACTACTTAGCGTCGAACAGGCCTTCCCGCTGGAACACGTCGGCGAGGATGGAGATGCCCTCGCCGATCTCCTCGGAGGTGTTGTGGCTGTAAGTGAGCCGCAGGTAGTTTTTTCGGTCGCGGGCGGCTCGGAAGATGGGGCCGGGGTTGTACTTGACACCGGCCTCGACGGCCTTGTCCAGTGCGGCCCAGGTATCGGCTCCCTCGGGCAAACGGACCCATATCATCATCCCGCCCTCGGGCCGGTCCCACGTGCATACGGGCGGAAAATATTCGCCGAGGGCGGACAGCATGGCGTCGCGCTTCAGCCTCAGGGACTCGGATACCGCCCGGATATGCTTGTCGCCGTGGTCTCTCAGGTACCGGTGGACCGCCATTGCCGACAGGTGGCTCGGGGATCCGCCGAATCTCAGGTTGGCCAGGGTTTCCCTCACCGGGTCGGGGACCACGGCGTACCCCAGACGGAGGCCGCAGCCCAGTAGCTTGGTGTAGGCCGAAACGTACATGACCCCCGCACCGGCGTCCATGCCGGCCATGGCCGGGGGCAACGGCGGGCCGTCGATGCGGAAGTCGGCGTAGGACTCGTTCTCCACGATGGGTATGCCGTACTCCCGGGATACCTCCAGCATGTGCTTCCTGCGCTCCAGACCCAGCGTCATGCCCATGGGGTTCTGGTAGACGGAGATGGTGTAGATGAGCTTGGGCCGTTTGCCTTGAGATATCAGGTCCCGCACCGTGCTCTCGAGGGCGTCGGTGTAAATTCCTTCCTGGTCGGTGGGGATATGTACCACCTGGGCCCGCCGTTGTAGGAGCGCTCTCAGTGTGCCCAGATAGGTGAACTCCTCGACCAGCACCACGTCGCCGGGATCGATGAACGCGTCCAGAATCACCTGGATAGCGCCGCCGGCACCGCCGCTTAGGAATATGGAGTCCGGGCCGGTCTCGACTCCCCGATTCTTCTCGAGGTCCCGGGCGATCAGCTCTCGCATCCCCAGATGGCCCTGCGGTGGAGGGTACATAGCCAGGTCCCGGGCCTCGTCTCGCAGGGAGTCGCGCACGGAGTCGGCGAATTTATCCACCGAAAAGACATCGGGGTCCGCATACGTGACGGAGAAAACGTACTTGGCGTCGGCGGTCAGTCCGGCCGGCATCTCCACCGGCGCGGGCAGGTTGCGGGAGAATAGTTTTGGGTAATTCATTCAGACGAATCCTATGAACTGGGCGTCCAGCTTAGTACCCGATCAACATTGATCTAACACACCGCCATACTGAGGAGCCCCGACGGATCGGGTCGACGAAGTATCTGTCCGCCACCTTAATCGGCATTGGCGCGGACTCCGAATCTTAGGAGGGGTTGGGTGGTGGTTAATGTCTGTGATGAGACCTCTACCTCCCCAGACCCTCCGCGGAGTCTATCCTGAGCGGAGTCGAAGGGCTCAGAGCCTGCACTGAGCTTGCCGAAGTGGTGACAGACATCAAACTTTTTGCAACCACCTGTTTAGGCAAGCTC
>CAZEDC010000077.1:0-4315 GCA_964510985.1 uncultured Dehalococcoidia bacterium | reverse complement strand
GACCGTCTGAGCGGCTTTGAGGGCGAGAACCTGACGCCGCCCCTTCCTACATGGCAGGAATACCCGGAAGCCAGTACCCGGCGAACGGCTATCTCCATTCGAGCGATGCCCGCTTGCAACGGGCCCATCGCACGGAAAGATAGTGGAGAACTGCAGACAGATGTTGGGAACCTGAAAGCGGCCATGTCCAGTGTTACACCCAATGAAGTTTTCATGACGGCCGCCTCTCCAGGGGTCATCGCATTTTTCCTCCGGAACGATTACTACCCAACTCGCGAGGCATATCTATCAGACCTGGCGGACGCGATGAAAGAGGAATACGAGGCCATCCACCAGGCAGGATTTTTACTTCAAGTGGACTGCCCGGACCTCGCCATGGGGCGCCACCTGCAATTCCCCGACCTCAGCACGGAGGAGTTTCTGAAGGTCGCGGAGGCCAACGTCGAGGTCCTCAACCACGCGCTGGCCAACATACCTCCGGACCGAATGCGGCTTCACCTTTGTTGGGGGAACTACGAGGGTCCCCACGACCGGGATGTCCCGCTGAAGGACATCATCGGCGTGGCCCTGAAAGCAAGGCCTTGCGCCATCTCATTTGAGGGCTCTAATCCGCGTCACGAGCATGAGTGGAAGGTCTTCGAAGAGGTAAAGCTTCCTGAGGGTAAATTGATCATCCCCGGAGTGATCGACTCGACCACCAACTTCATCGAGCACCCGGAGCTGGTGGCTCAGCGTATTGTCCGGTACGCCGAGTTGGTGGGGAGGGAAAACGTTATCGCCGGCAGCGATTGCGGCTTCGGCACCTCCGCCAGGCTCGATCCCATGGTAGAGCCAGAGATCGTCTGGTCCAAGCTGTCGGCCCTGGCCGCCGGAGCCCGTTTGGCATCTCAGGAGCTGTGGTAGGAACGACGTTACCGGACCTTAAAGGAACCTTCTATGCCTAAAGCGAAATGGTACAAGGGAAACATCCACACGCACACCACCGAATCGGACGGCGACGCCGATCCCATGACCGTTACTCGATGGTACCGCCGGCACGGTTATGACTTCCTTGTCCTGAGCGATCACAACCACCGGACCATCCTGGAGTACGGCAAGGGTAGACGCCGATTTAGGAAGCCGCTGATGATTCCCGGGGAGGAGGTCTCCGTCAGGATCCGGAACGGCACAATCCCGATACATATCAACGGAATCGGAATCACCAGGCTTGTGGAACCCATCGACGCCGGAGGGATAGTGCCCACTCTGCAGGCAAACGTAGACGCAATCCTGCAGGCCGGGGGCATCGCATCCATCAACCACCCTAACTACGAGTGGGCCTTCGACGACCAGTCGATAAGCCAGGTGAACGGCGCCAGCCTGCTCGAAGTGTACAACGGCCATCCGGCGACCAACGTCTACGGTGGACCCGGCAAGTCCAGCTACGAAGAGATTTGGGACGGCGTGCTTACTGCAGGCAAGGTGATATCCGGCGTGGCCACCGATGACTCACACAAGTATTACGACTTCCACCCCGGTATGAGCAACCCCGGGCGGGGTTGGGTGGTGGTGCGGGCCGCTGAATTGTCCGTTGAGGCCATCATAGATGGCCTGGCCTCCGGCGGATTCTACTCTTCTACCGGCGTGACTCTCTCCGAACTCGACGTCTCTCAAAACTCGGTGCGGCTATCGATCGAGCAGGAGACGAGGCATATCTACACAACGAGATTCACAGGTAAAGGCGGGACGATCCTGGCTGAGGTAGCCGGTTTGGAGGCCGAATACAACTTACGAGGTGACGAGAGCTACGTCCGCGCGACCGTCACAAGCTCGGGAAACACGAAGGCCTGGGTCCAGCCTGTTTTCCCGGGATGAGGCTAACTAATTTGATGTGACGCTTCGTGTCAGCGGAATCCGGTATAATTGGCGGAATGCGGATAACTTCTTTTTGGCTCTTCACGTTGATATTCAGCGCCATTTTGGCAACGGCATGTGGCGCCAAGGTAGCTGAGGAACCACCAGCGTCGCCGACTCCGGCACCCACACCCGCGACCACGGTTGAACCTGTGGGGCGGGTCATCCCGACCGCCACCCCGGTCCTCGAATTCAAGTCAACCAATACACCGACGCCCGGACCTATCAACACCGTGACGCCGGAACGGGCTTCAGAGATTACGCCCGTGCCGCCCCCTGCTCCCACGCCAACGGCCACCGCAAACCCTGATGATCTACCGCTCCCGTCCGAGGTCGCCCGTCACAACATAGGACCGGCGGATGCAAGCGTGACTGTGGTTGATTTCTCCGACTTCAGGTGACCGCACTGCACCGACTACGCCCTCGGGCCAGGGCGTGAGATTATTGAGAAGTACGCCGCGAAAGGAGCAGTGCGCTACGGTGTGGTCCAACTGCCGATCCTGGGCGAGGGGTCCGTATTGGTAGCCATGGCATCCGAATGTGCGGCTGAGCAGGACAAGTTCTGGGAATACCACGACCAAGTCTACGAACGGGCGAGAGCCGAGAACTTCGATGTATACACCGGCCCGGGCCTCGTCGCCGTGGCCGATGATCTCGGGCTTGACCTGGATTCATTCACGTCATGTGTGAATGAAGGTCGGCCGCTAGATCAGCTGCGGGCCGATTGGCAACCCGCCGTGGCCCTGGGGGTTGGGAGCACACCGACAATCTTCATCAACGACGTCTTGTACGGCGGTCCCAGGACATTCGAGTCCATGAGCGCTTACATAGAGGACCGGCTGGCCAATCAATAAGGCTGTCCAGGCTGTGGGTCCCGATCACGCACCTAAATTGAAAACCGTCGCCGTAATTTGATGATGGTAATATCTCCAGGGTTTCCTCCGCTGGGTGCTGATCAAGGAGAGGTATCGGTGCCAGGCCCTCGATGTGATGTGCCACCATATCTCTCCGGAGGCCAACTTTTCCCATCAACCAAGTGAACCTCGTTGCCGTCTTGCCATTGTTGAGAACGACTGGATGGTACAATCCCACGTGACATGATAGTCATGGACGATGTGGGAGGCCGCCGTGGATAATCTTCGTCTGGACAGGCCAATCGCATTCATTGACGTGGAGACGACGGGGCTAAATGTGTCCCAGGACCGGATAGTGGAATTGACCATACTCAAGATGCATCCAGATGGGACCGAAGAGTTGAAGAGTGCGAGACTTAACCCCAGCATGCCGATACCAGCGGATGCAACGGCCGTTCACGGTATAACTGACCAGGACGTGGAGAACGAGCCTGTATTCCGTCAGTATGCCAAAAGCCTCCTGGCCTTCCTGGACAACTGTGATCTGGGAGGGTTCGGATTAACAAGGTTCGACCTACCTATCTTGGAAGCCGAATTCAGAAGAGCTGGGCTTGAGCTTTCACGTCGGGGGCGTCAGATATTGGACGCCCTGATCATCTACCATCGACTTGAACCTCGCGACCTCACCGCAGCCTATAAGAAGTACTGTGGCAAAGAGTTGGCGAACGCACATGCGTCTGGGAGCGATGTTCGAGCGGCTGCAGATGATTTAGACGCTCAACTCGGGTCGCATCCTGAGCTGCCACGAGACGTGGTCGGGCTGCACGAATTCTGTAACCCAATTGCGACGAATGCAGTCGACTCGGAAGGCAAGTTCCTCTGGTCTGAAGGAGAGGTTGTCTTTAGCTTCGGGAAGTACAACGGGAAGCGGTTAAAAACAATCGCGGACGAAGACCCTGAATATCTCGAGTGGCTTGCAAGCGCAGACTTCGCCCCCGAAGTCAGGGATCTAGTAGCAAGGGCGCTGGACGGTGATTTTCCAGAACCGGTCGAATCCAATTAACCCAGCGAAGTTTGAGATGTCCGTCCCAGATTAGGGACGATGGTATCTCAGTTGTCGTCAACCCAGGACTGAATTCTAACCAAGGGGGTGCGTCATGGACAAGACGGTGAAGTCAGATATTGCTCCGTTCTGTTTCCACTATCCGGCCGGGGCGACGATTGTCACCAGTCACACACACGGTCGTGACAACGCGATGGCCGTGGCCTGGCACACCGCCGTCTCACGCGAACCCCCGTTGTACACCGTGTCCATCTCTCCGAGGCGATTCACCCACGGCCTTATCGTGGAGTCGGGGGAATTCGTGGTCAACTTCATGCCCTACGAAAACGGGGAGCTCGTGGCCCTGGTGGCCGGTTGCAGCGGGCGAGAGGTGGACAAGTTCCTCAGTTTCCAGATAACGGCAAGTCCGGGCTCTCGGGTCAAGGCGCCTGTCCTGGGGGATGCGTTCGCAGCGTACGAGTGTCGTGTGGTAGGACGACATAGCTATGGCGACCACGACCTCTTC
>CAZEDC010000076.1:0-7217 GCA_964510985.1 uncultured Dehalococcoidia bacterium | reverse complement strand
TTTCGCCCCCTCTGGACTCCCCCATTTGCCGAGTTTTGTTAGAGGTTCTGAGTCATCCTTTGATCATAGTCGATCGAGCCCTAACAGTATATTGAAAAACACTTACAACCATCCCCCTGGCCCCCTTTCCTTCGACAGGCTCAGGACAGGCTCTGACTAGGAAGGGGGAAGAATTAATTGCTGAGGGACACCCCTTCGGTTGCGCTCAGGGACAGGCCCTCAGACTACCGGCAAAGGGGCTTCGCCCCTCTGCACACCCCATTATTCAGCAGCCTGCTAACGGGCGGTCATGCCGCCGTCGATGACGAGTTCGGAGCCGGTCATGTAGGAGGACTCGTCGGAGGCCAGGAACAGGATTCCGGAGGCGATCTCGTCGGCGGTGCCGAACCGGCCCGCCGGCACGGTGGCCAGCCGAGGGACGCTTTCCACCGGGTCGGAAAAGAAAGCCTGAGTCAAAGGCGTCACAACGTAACCCGGATGCACGGAGTTGACCCGGATATTTTGTCCGGCGTATTGGATAGCTGCCGCCTTTGTGAACAGGCGTATCGCTCCCTTGGCGGCCGAGTAGGCCGGCGCGTGAGATGCTCCCACGATACCCATAATCGACGAGATGTTGACGATGGAGCCGCCGCCGATCTTGCGCATCTCAGGGATGGCGTGCTTTGTACCCAGGAAAACGCCCTTGGCGTGGACGGCCATCTGCCCGTCCCATATCACCTCGGTGGTCTCCTCAACGGTTGTCCGGATGGCGTCGATCCAGTTCTGCTCTCTGGTTACATCCAGCCGGACGAACAGGGCTTCGCCGCCGCTCTCGCGGATCTGAGCAGCAGTCCTGTTGCCACCTTCTTCGTTGATGTCTACCAGTACAACTTTCGCTCCTTCTCGAACGAACAGCCACGCCGACGCCCCACCGAAGCCCATCGGCTCCCCCAGAACACCGGTGGCTGCGCCGGAGATAAGCGCAACTTTGCCCTCTAACCGCATTGGACACCTCTCAGCCGGGATTTCGGTGAGATTATAGCAGGGCCGGTGGATGTCAGGTATCAGGTGTCAGCAGCCAGGTGTCAGACCGGGCGCCGCGTTGTTTGGACGCCTGTTTCATGCTAAATTGCACCCAGAGCACGGGTGTCATCCGGCAGAGCCCGAGCCGCGGCCCATCATCCACACCGTCACGAGCAGGAGGTCTCATGCGAGACGGCGGCATAGACTCGGAGCCTGTCGTCGAAGCCCGAGAGATATCTTTCAGTTATGGGCGTCGGGTGGTCCTTGGGGCGTTCGGTGCGGGATTGCTGGGAGCGACGGTGGCCCCGTGAACATTGTCGGCAAAAGAGTCTTGATAACGACGGCCGTAGTCTTGCTTATAGCGATGGCTGCGGTCTACTGGGCGCGGGAGGCGGGATTGCTCGACAGACAGTTCATATTCTTTCCCGAGCGGGAATTAGCCCAGACCCCGGCCGACCTGGGACTGGCGTACGAGGATGTTTTTTTCCACGCGTCGGACGGCGTCAGGCTGCATGGTTGGTTTGTTCCCGGCGAGGTTGACACGACGCTGGTGTGGTTTCACGGCAATGCGGGAAATATCGGCCACCGGTTGGACAACCTGGCGCTGTTTCATCACCGCCTCAAAGTAAACGTTTTTATTTTCGACTACAGGGGGTACGGTAAGAGCGAGGGAACTATCTCCGAACAGGGCTCGTACATGGACGCAGATGCAGCGGTCGAGTACGTACGCTCGCGTCGCGACGGCAGGTTGATCCTTTTCGGCCGGTCATTGGGCGCGGCAGTGGCCGTAGAGCCACAACCAGCACTTTTGTCTGAGCCATGTTCGTCACCAGAACAGAGCGGCATTGCGACGGCATCCAGTTTAGACCGTCTCGGCCTAGATAACAACTACCCCCTGCCCGACATTTATAAACTATTTCGTATTGAACCTCCATAGCTCCCACGGTCGGCTCTGGCCACACCGTTGGGAAACCGCCGGGGCTCCCATTGACAACCCGCTTCCCCGGCTTTAGGGTGACGATAGTTTCCAGCGAGGAGGGACAAGAGATGGAGTTTGGATTCAGCATTCCCAACCGGGGCCCTCTGGCAAAGCCGGAATCCATCACGACGTTGGCCAGTCGGGGCGAGGATTTGGGATTCGGCCTACTGAGTGTCAGCGACCATATTGTCGTACCCAATGAAATTGACTCTCGCTATCCCTACAGCGAGACGGGCGAATTCATCGGCGGCGGCGGCGGCGAGTATCTGGAGCAACTGACCACGCTGACCTATCTTGTCGCGCAGACCTCGTCTGCGCGGCTGCTGACATCTGTCATGGTGCTGCCGCACAGGAGCCCGGTGTTGACCGCCAAGATCCTGGCGTCCATCGATGTCCTCTCTCAGGGCAGGTTGACCGTGGGGGCCGGTGTGGGATGGATGCGAGAAGAGTTCGAGGCCATCGGCGCCCCTCCCTACGAAGAACGCGGAGCCGTGGGCGACGAGTACATCCGCGCCTTCAAGGAGCTATGGACCAGCGACAACCCATCTTTTGAGGGTAAGTACTGTCGCTTCCGAGACATCAAGTTCCTGCCCAAACCAGTCCAGAAACCCCACCCACCCATTTGGGTCGGCGGAGAGAGTCCACCGGCCCTGCGGAGGGCGGCCCGTCTGGGCGACGCCTGGTTCCCCATCGGCAACAACCCGAGGTTCCCCGTACAGACCACCAAACAGCTTGCCGAGTACTTATCCCGACTGCGGATGTACGCAGAAGACGCCGGCAGAGACCCGGACGAGATCGGTCTGGCATATAGCGCGGGCTGGTATAACGACCGGGAGGCGCAGACCCTTCCCGACGGCGGCAGGCAGCTGTTCACAGGTGTCCCGGAGCAGGTCGCCGAGGACATTCGGGATTTCGGACGACTGGGAGTGCAGAGCTTGATGCTGAACTTCCAGAGCGATACGGTCGAGGAGTCGCTGGAGCGAATGGAGCGGTTCGCTACCAGCGTCCGCCCTCTGGTGGGTGACTGAAAAATCCCGCTCATCCTGTCCTCCACCTTAAACGGTATTGGCGCGGACTCCGACTCTTCGGAGAGCAACGTCGAAGGACATGAGCGGGACTTAACCCTCCGCTCGTATGGTTTACTTCGGCTTCGCTCAGGATAAACTAGGCTCACCACGAGCGGCTTTAAATGCCGCAGTATTTTCACAAGCAAGCGTTAGCGAACATGGGGGCATCGGAAAACAATGAAAGCCGTCTACATTACGGAACACGGAGGTACGGAAGTCCTGACCTACGGCGACTTGCCTGAGCCCGTGGTAGGTCCCAACGACGTCAGGATTCGGGTAAGGGCGTGTGCCATAAACCGGCTCGACGTTTTCACGCGGGCCGGGGTCAGAGGGACCCGTCGGTCGTCTTCCGAGCCTCACATACTTGGCGGGGACGTGTCAGGCGACATCGTCGAAGTCGGCTCGGAGGTAACCCGGGCGAAGCCCGGCGACCGGGTGGTGGTCCATCCCGTCCTGACATGCCGCCAGTGCACCTACTGCATCGGGGGCCAGGAGGAACTCTGCGTCAAGCCGGGGATGCTGGGTTCCACCACCAACGGGGGCTACGCGGAGTACGTGACGCTGCCCGGTGTCAACACGCAACCGCTGCCCGACTCGATCTCTTACGAGCAGGCTGCCTCGATGCCGACGGTCTTCCTCCCCTGCTGGTCGATTCTGATGAGGCGGGCCGCGCTGAAGCCCTGGGAGACCGTGCTGGTCTTGTCTGCGTCCAGCGGCGTGGGAACTGCGGCCATCCAGGTGGCCAAGAATGTTATCGGCGCCAGGGTTATCACTACTACGAGCACTGAGGAGAAGGCCGAGAAGGCCAGAGAGCTTGGCGCCGACGAGGCGATCAACTATGCGGAGGAGGACGTCGCCAAGCGAGTTAAGGAACTGACTGGACGCGGCGTCGACGTTGTTGTGGACCACGTGGGAGCCGACTTCTGGCCGGCGGCCATGGCGTCGCTAGCTCCGGGCGGCCGGTACGGGATATGCGGAGTGACGTCAGGGTATCGGGCCGAGCTCCAGATGGGACTCATGTTCCTGAAACACCAGACCGTGCTGGGCGTATTCATGGGGCGCAAGGAAGACTTGCGGCAGATCGTGGACCGGGCCGCCAAAGGGGAAATCCGGGGGGTCGTACACGAGACCTTCCCCCTGGAAGATGCTGCCAGGGCCCACGAGACCATGGAGTCGCGCAACTTCTTCGGCAAGCTGGTGCTGACGGTTCCTTAAACCATCCTTGAGCCGCTGTCCGCTTGGAGTTACATACCTAGTGCCTCTAACAAAACCTCCACTTGTGTCATTCTAGAGGAGACCCGATGTATCGGGGCGACGAAGAATCTTGGGTTGGGTTCCCGTCGGTATCGTTTATTACACACAGCCACACCAGATTCTTCGCGGAGTTTATCCTGAGCGGAGCCGAAGGGCTCAGAATGACAGCTTGGGTTTTGTTAGACGCTCTTAGCCGTCGCCAAAGGGTCCGGTAGGTCTCATGCCTAGATTTTTTCCCGCCCCCGCCCCTTCCCTACCCCCAAGGAAATCTGGCTCAGCTCGGATGCTGAACCGCCAGCGGCCGGACCGGGATCTTGCTCCGTACCTCCGGGTTGACCAGGGACATAGGCAAGGTGCCCTTCAGGATCCGGGCCGTCTCCTGTCCCAGCTGTGTATGGACTACCACCGTGGACGTTACGGACGTGCCCGCCGTATGCGGGGTGACGATCACGTTATCCATCTTCAACAGGGGATTGTCGGGAGAGGTCGGCTCTTTCTCGAACACGTCGATTCCCGCGCCGGCAATGCTGCCGCTCTGGAGCGCCTTGATTAGGGCCTGCTCGTCGTGGGTGGGACCGCGGCACGTGTTGATGAAGAAGGCGGTGGGCTTCATGGCTTTGAAGAGGGCTTCCCCGGCCAGTCCGCGGGTCTCGTCGTTCAGCGGCACGTGCATGGACACGAAGTCCGATCTGCCCGCCAGGGCATCCAGGCTGGGCACAAGCTCGACCTTGTACTCCTTGGCGATCCAGGGCGGGACGTAAGGGTCATATGCGATGACCTCCAGGCCGAAGACCTTGGCCTTTCGTGCCGTGGCGCGTCCGATGTTTCCAAGCCCGACAAGTCCAACGGTCTGGCCGTCGATGGCTACCAGCGGTATTTCGAAAGGCCGCATTTCCGGTGTCCATCCCCTGCTCTTGACGAGGTTGTTGAGGCGGTTCAAGTCCTTGGCGCAGGCCAGTAGTAACATGATGGCGTGGCTGGAGACCTCCTCCGAACAGAACCCTGCGGAGTTCACGACCATAACGCCCTTTTCCGTGGCCGCGTTGTGGTCGATGCGGTCGAATCCATGGCCGAAACTGACAATCGCCTGGGCCGTGTCGATCTCCTCGATGACCTCTCGGGGCATGGGCACGACCTGAGTGATAATCACGTCCGCGCCCTTGATGGCTTCGATGGTCTCACCTTCGCTGTTACAGATGGTGATATCCATCTCGTAGTCGAGGCCGGCGAGCTGTTTTTCCAAAATCTCAAAGTCCGGCTCGGCCCGAACGACGGCTGCGATCTTATGCTTGGCCATGGGTCCCTCCTTTGTTTTCCGCTTCTTGCAGAGAGTGGTGGTGGTGGTTGGTCACACGACTTGAGTGGGGCTTATTATAGCGAAATGCGGTAAAGGTTGTAATATGGCGCAGGAACGCTGAAAAAAGACAGGGGTTTTTAAGCGCGGCAGTGCCAGTGGTACGCGGGCGCTACAGAATCGGCAGGTACCTGTCGCGCTCGTAATCGGTGACCTGGGAACGGTATCTCTCCCATTCGATCTTCTTGTTCTCGATGAAGCTGTGGAACACATGGTCGCCGAGAGCGTTTCGCACAAGCTCGCTCTGCTCGGTAACCTGGATCGCCTCCCACAAACTCCCAGGTAACGGCTCGATGCCTTTTTCTCTGCGCTCGGTCTCGGTCATGTCGAAGACGTTGGTCTCGACGGGAGGGGGAAGCTCATACCTTTCCTCGATGCCCTCCAGACCCGCCGCCAGCATGACGCTGAAGGCCAGGTATGGATTGCAGGCGGGGTCGGGCGCCCGGTACTCGATGCGACGCGACTCTCCCCTGCCTGGCACGAAGGCGGGAACTCGTATCAGGTCGGACCTGTTGACCATGGCCCAGGACACGTAGGTAGGTGCCTCGAACCTGGGAATTAGCCTCTTGTAGGAGTTTACCCACTGGTTGGTAACCGCGGTGATCTCCCTGGCGTAGCGAAGCATTCCGGCGATGAAGAACCTGGCGGTCTCGGACAGGTGGTCGGAGGCCTCGTTGTCGAAGAAGGCGTTCTGCTCGCCCTTGAACAGCGACTGGTGGGTGTGCATGCCGTTGCCGTTGACACCGGTCACGGGTTTGGGCATGAAGGTGGCATAGTAGCCGTTCTTGAGAGCGATCTCTTTGACCACCAACCTGTAGGTCATCACGGTATCGGCCATGGTGAGCGCGTCGGTATGGCGGAGGTCGATCTCGTGCTGGCTGGCGGCGACTTCGTGATGGCTGGACTCGACGGGGATACCCAGCTCCTCCAACGTGAGCACCGTCTCTCGTCGCAGCTCCATGGCCAGGTCGGTGGCATCCTGATCGAAGTAGTCCCCCTGGTCCAACGGCTCGGTGCCATGGGAGTCCCTGAAATAGAAATGCTCTATCTCGGGCGCGACGTAGTAAGTGAAACCGAGCGCGGCCGCCCTCTCGAGGTTGCGCTTCAAGACGTAGCGGGAGTCGCCCTCGAAGTACTCCTCGCCAGGGGTGACGATGTCGCAGAACATCCGCGCCACCGCGTTGGTGCGGGGTCGCCAGGGGAGGATGCTGAAGGTATTGGGGTCCGGCAGGGCGTAGAGGTCTCTCTCATCGGTGCGGGCGAAACCCTCGATGGTGGAGCCGTCGAACCCCATGCCCCGGGTCAGACTGCTCTCCAGTTCCTCCACGGTGGAGGCGAACCCCTTGAGGTTGCCCAGGATGTCGGTGAACCACAGCCGGACGAATTTGACGTCGTTTTCCCTGGCCTCGCGGAGGACGTACTCGATGGCCTTTGGGTCTCTCTCAATCATGGCTTTTTTCTGTCTAAGAAACTATCTCAAAACGGGAGGTGACTTACGCCGCGCGGGGGGCCCCCCCCCCCCCCCCGCGGGGGGGGGGGGGGGGGGGGGCCGCACCCCCCC
>CAZEDC010000075.1:0-14324 GCA_964510985.1 uncultured Dehalococcoidia bacterium | reverse complement strand
GAAGAGTACAGACAAACTTACAACCGCATCAGGCCACATAGCTCGCTGGGCTACAGACCGCCGGCACCGCAGGTCGTTCTGGCTGCCGACATGGTCCCTGCCCTTGTAGGACTAACATAAAGAGTGGTACAAAGATGGGGGCAGGTCACCAAGACCACCGGCGCGAGGCCCCTAAGCCTCCCACACGACCCTGCCGCCGATCATGGTCAGCACCGGTCTGATGTCACGGATGCGCTCGGGCTCCACGGCGGTCGGATCGGCGTCCAGCAGCACAAGATCGGCCAGCTTGCCGGCCTGAATCGTACCCTTGTCACCCTCCTGGAACGCGGCGTACGCCCCGTTCAGAGTGTACATCCTGAGAGCCTCCAGGGCGGTTACTTTTTCTCCGGCGTTCAGGGTATCACCGGAAGCCGCACGCCGGGTGACCGCAGCGTATATCCCCAATAAAGGGTCGGGTTCGATGACCGGAGCATCGGAGGCGAAAGCCGGGCCGAGACCGCCCTCCTGGAATGAGCCAACGCGGTAGAGCCAGGGCAGAACGTCTGTGGAAACCTCGGATATGTAACGGTGGCCGTTGTGGTAGATGAATCCTGGTTGGGTGACCACCATCAGCCCCGACGCGGAGAGTTTTTTCAAGGAAGAAGGCGGGGACTCGGAGCAGTGCTCGATCCGGTCCCTGCCGTGCGGCGGCAACGCATCGGGACCGCCGGCCAATGCTTCGACGGCCGCATCCACGGCCTCGGCCTCTATGGCATGGACGGCGATCTGAAAGCCCGCCTCACGGGCCAGTGTGACCGCAGTTCGCAGCTCCACTTTCGACGGATGGATCCTTCCGGTGGTGCTTGTCAGCATGAACTTTACCGCACCAACGTTGAGGTTTTCATCGCCGTCGCCGAACCGGGAACCCCTGTCCAGGAAGCCCGGCAAGTGGTTGGAGCCGACCATCATCGTGATCCGCTGACAAAAATTCTCGTTTGCCTTGAGTTTCAGTAGAAAATCCCAGCGCCGGGTGGAGTTGGTGTGGGTGGCGTCCTGGACCGAGGTGATGCCCATGGAAGCCAGGGACCGGCCGGCCAGGCGCAGTCCTCGGAGGAGTTCATCTTCGCCCAGAGATGGGATCCGCTCATCCAGGAAGCCGTCCATCTCCAGAAGCAGACCGGTCGGTTCGCCCGATTCGCGGTGGCGGTCGATGGTCCCGCCCGGCGGCTCCGGAGTGTCCATGGAAATCCCCACGAGGGCCAGGGCGACGCTGTTGAGGATGCATGCGTGGCCGCTGCGGTGGATCAGGCGTACCGGGTGATGGGGGACGGCTTTGTCCAGGTCCCAACGAGTGGGGTGCCGCTTATCGCGCAGTTCGGATTCATGGTAACCCACGCCCCGGACCCACTGCCCGGCGGGCGTTTCGGCGGTGCGAGCTGAGAGGGCTTGTCTAATCCCGTCGATGGAGTCAACGGCGCTGGGCCGGCAGTCAACGGCGAGCAGGCTGGAGGCGTAGGCCAGCACATGGCAATGGGCGTCGATGAAGCCGGGCACCAGGGTCATGCCGCCGCAGTCTATAGCGGTGGCCCGGCCTAAACCTGCGAGTTCAAGTTCATCTTTGCGACCGACATAGAGAATTCGTGAATCCCTGACCAAGACCGTGTCCGCCCGGGGCCGCCGGTCGTCGAAGGTGATTACATTGGCATTGGTGAGGAGCAGGCCGGGACTATGGGTTAAGGGTGGCACTTCTAGACCCCCGGCAACGGAGACTAGTAGGGTACTGAAAACACTTTCGACCATCCCCTTGTCCTCCTTCCTGGCCAGGAAGGGGGAAGAATTTATAGCTGAGGGACACCCCCAGACTCCCGGCAAAGGGGCGAAGCCCCTCTGCACTCCCCATTATTCAGCAGCCTACTAGAGTTATCTGATCACGGACCTGGAGGTGGCCTCGATACGTGTGATAACCGACTTTTCGCGGTCAAGCATCTCCCCTACCCTGGGGGCGATTTCGTTCTTCCAGGTATCGGACTGGTAGACCGCTTCGTACAGGCGCTCCCGCTCTTCCTCGCTCTCGAACCGCCTCATCCAGATGTAATGGTTTTCGTCTTCCTGGTCGATAAAACTCCCGGCTATGACCATCCCTTTGGAGACCTGGAAGGGGATTATTTCCTCCTCCATGAACCTCACCCAGTTCTCTCTCTCGCCGGGAAGGGTCTTGTACTGCCGAAGTTCAAAGAACATTTCCGTAACCTCTCTTTGAGTCAGGTTTGACGTGTAGCGACACTCTAGTGGCCTCGGAAAACGGTGTCAAGGACGGGGGAAAGGGGGGAGGGTGTAGGGGGAAGGGGGATGGCGGGCTCTTGACTGCTCCTCAAGCAGTATGCTGATCCGCCTAAGGCGGAGGACAGTTTGGGGAAGCACCCTGGCTCGGTGGTCCACCCCTCCTCCAAATTGCTTCGTCGCTCCGACAGGTCGGGGCTGCTCGCAATGACAAGTCACAGGCGTATATCAGAGACGGGTCACTAGCCGTCGGCTCCCGGCGTATCGGATGGCGTCGCACCTCGTAGCACGACCCAGCCTCCGATGCCGCAGAGGACGGAGGCCACGAGGATACCGATTTTGGCCTCGGAAACAAAGGGGCCTTCACCAAATGCCAGGCCTGTTACAAATATTGACATGGTAAAACCTATGCCGCCCAGCCAGGCGGCGCCGTAAATATGCCGCCAGCTCAAGCTCGAGGGCATGGTGACCAGCCGGAATTTTATTGCCAACAACGTAAACAAGGTGATGCCAACCTGCTTGCCCACAATCAGGCCAAACAGGACTCCCAGGGTGACCCTATCGGTCAGTGCATCGGTCAATCCCTCGTCCAGCACTACACCGGCATTGGCGAGGGCGAACAGGGGAAGGATCACGAATACTACCCAGGGATGTACGTTCTCCTCCATGCGGTCGAGAGGAGACTCCACCTCTTTGCTGGTGGTTTCCAGCTCGGCCAGCGCGGCTCTCTGCTCCATGGAGGTGGGGGTATCCGTACCGGCTTCCCCGGAACGCTCGAAGCGGTCCAGCAAGGCGCGGCCCCTGGTGAGAAACTCGCCGGCGTCGATCCGAATACGGCTGGGAATCAGGGCGGCTACGAGCACACCGGCCACCGTTACATGGACGCCGGACTTGAGGAAGGCCAGCCACACCGCGATACCCAGGAGGGCGTAGATCAGTGGATGACGGATGTGGAGCTGGTGGGCCACTCCTATCACCCCAAGGAGCCCGAACCCCACCGCTAGATTGACCCAAGCGATGTCCGCGGAGTAAAAGAGGGCGATGATCAGCACGGCGCCGATGTCGTCGGCAATGGCGAATGCGGTGACGAACACCTTCAACGCCAGAGGGACCCGGCGGCCAAGCAACGCCAACACCCCCAGCGAGAAAGCGATGTCGGTGGACATGGGTATTCCCCATCCCCGCACACTATCGGTCCCGGCGTTGAATGCGAGGTAAACCGCCGCCGGGACGGCCAGACCTCCCAGGGCCGCTACGACGGGCAGCGCGGCCCGTCTCGGCGAAGCAAGCTCACCGACTATCATCTCTCGCTTGATCTCCAGACCAACCACGAAGAAGAACACGACCATCAGGGCGTCGTTGATCCAGAAATGCAGGGTCTCGTCGATGACGTAGTCGCCGAAACCGAGCCGCAGATGTGTCTCCCAGAGGCTTTCGTAGCTGCCGGCCCAGTAGGAGTTCGCCCACACAAGAGCCGCAAGGGTGCAGACAAGCAGCAGTACGCCGCCCGCGGCCTCCTGGCCCGCGAAGTGTAGGAAGGGGGAGACGAGGCGCTCTATGGGCGTCTCATCATATTTCCGCGAATGGTTAGCCATCGCAAGACCTCAGAATGGCTCGTGGCTCAGTTGACATCGTCAACCACCGACCCCCTTTTGCCCGCCCTCCGACATGAGTATAGTCCCGCAAGGCCGGGATCCCTTGCTCCGACAAGTTTCACTTCCCGCGGGGGGCAGGTTTAAAACCTGCCCCTACGCCTATTGTCGGAGGCGGGGCGGATCGGCCTGAAGGCCGAGTCCTCCATGTTTACCAACTTCTGGCCCTCAGGGCCAAGGGGAGGCGGCCCCTCCACCAGATTCTTTGTCCCGACACGTCGGGTCTCAGAATGACAATGGTGGGCGAGTCGGGGTCTGGATCCCCCCCACTTGCCGAGTCTTGTTAGAGGTTCTCAAGTAGTTCCAACCTGAGGAGGGTGACCGGTCCAAGTTGTCCGGCCCCTCCTCACTTATTTCTGCTCGTATCTCTTGTACCTGGTTACACAGTAGTCGATCTATCCCACCCACCCGCCCGATAGTTTTTTCCGGGGAAGTCCCCAGGCCCCTTCCAGGGGGCTATGCCCCCTGGAAACCCCTTATCGAGCGAACCAAGAACGAGACTTGCCATGTGAAATGCAAATCTATCGGTATATATAATCTCAAGCACTGGCAGGATGCAAATCCGCCTAAGGCGGACGACCATCCTCCTGTCCCCCTTCCCCTCGGTAGGCTCTCCGAAGGGTCGGTCCGCAGGGGCGGACTCCGAGCCAGGACAGATTACAGGTATCGGAGAGTCCGACGCGCTGATTGTAAGTACGTCGGACAGGACAGGCCCCCAGACCCCTTGGCCCCGACCCATCGGGGCACTTGCCCGGTGAGGATTTTGAGATAAATACTAAGAGTGCTGCGGCTTCAGGGCGTCGGGCGCCAGATCAGCCAAGGTAGAGCACAAGGATGCTGCCGGCGATGTAAAGACCTATCAAGGCAAGCGCTTCCACGGTCCACCATTTTGCGGGTCTGGCTCGAACACGTTTGATCATACCTATGATGACCACCAAGGTCATGAGAATGGCCACTGCGGCCGTGATGGCGTGGACGTTAGAGATGGCGGACCAGAAGACCCCTTCCGTGAAGGCCACGTCGTCCATGAACAGTATGAAACCCATGTTGAAGATGTTGCTGCCCAGGACCGCCGTGATGGCGAGTTCGGGAGCCCTGAGGCGTATCGCCGCAAAGGATGCCGCCAGTTCCGGAAGCGAGGTGCTGAAGGCCAGGAACTGGGTGCCGACGAAACTGGCCTCCCAACCCATCTCCACGGCGAGCCGGTCCCCGGTTTCTGCAAGCCAGATGGCAGCGCCTACCACGAAGGAGGCCGCCACCAGGTAGCCCACCACCGACCTGTGGAGTCTGGCGGACGCATACTCGTGACCCTGTTCCGCGTACTCGTGGCCCTGTTCCAGTTCCTGGTCAAGCTCCTGAGAGTTCTCGACAGAGTTCTCGACGCGGTAGGTGACGTACATCGCCACGAAGAAGACCACGAGCATGACTAACGAGACCGGACTGAGGTACCAGTTGGACAAGATCTCGTTGCCGCTATGTATATGTATAAGTACGGCAGCTCCGGCCAGCGCTATGAGGATAATTCCCAGGAAGGCGACCACCTTGGATGCCGACCCAACGGTAGTCAGGATGGGTCCGCGCCGCCAGAAAAGGTCCAGCAGTCCGATGATAAGGAGGTTGAACACATTGCTGCCGAAGGCGTCTCCGGCGGCCAGGTCCGGCGTACCCACGAGGGCCACTGAGCTGACTCCCGTACCCAGTTCGGGTAGCGACGTGGCCGTGGCCAGCAGGACAACACCGATGAAGGCGCGGCCCAGCCCAGTCTTGAAGGCTATGATATCCGCCGACTTTGTCAAAAAGTTGGCGGCGATGAGGATGATGGCCGCCAGTCCGGCAAGCTGAAGCCACAGTAAAAGAAGCGTCATACGGTGTTCCCGGGCCGGATGTGTTGGAGGACTGAATTGTGAGAGTGGACCCGCCGGGCATTTTTTATTCCCGGCGGGTCCCGGGGGTTCCCGAGTTCAGGCTCCATCCGGGCTAACCTTTTCGCTGGTTGGAAACCAGGAGATCGTCCCGGTCTCCCCACCGGTCGAGGAAGCGCCGGTAGTTTCTCTTGCTCAGTTCGTCTCGCTCTCGCTCGGGCAACTCGCTCCAGACGCGGTGGAGGTGGCGCTCGACAGGCATGTCCGGCCGTGCGACGATCCTGTAGCCTTTATCCTTAAATTGGAAGCTGTAGTCCAGGTCCAGGTTGCGATAGAAGCGGAAGCTCTCGCGCATCGGGCCGACCTCTTTCACGAGCCGGCGCCTGAAAGCGAAGAGGTACGCCTGCATGGCGTCCATGTCACCGGCCTCGTCCTCGCCTTCGCCTTCGTGGAAGTGATGCAGGGTATCTGTCTTGAGGCCGAACGGGCCTGCCACTCCGATCGTATGGTCGGCCAATAGCTCCTCCACCTGGGTGAAAATGTCCCCGGTCAGCTCGACGCTGGTGTCCAGCAGGACGATTATCCCGCCACTAGTCTGTTTGAGCAGTATGGTCTTGGCCGCACCTTCACCGAGTACGTGGTCGGTGTGGACCACCCGGACCTTGGACTCGGCGGCGGCGGTCTCCTCCAGCCATTCCGACGTGCCATCGGCTGACCCGTTGTCCACAACCAGCACCTCGACGCGACGTTTCCCAACCCAGCGAAGGGTGCTTCGGATACAGCGCTTCACGTCGTCGAGGTAGTTGCAGGCCACGATTCCAACCGTGAATTCCTGTTTGTCGGGCTCCTCAATCCGGGAGGGGACCTCCGCTGCCGAGGAGACGGAACTCCACTTGTCCAGCCGTTTCTCCCACAGCGTTTTAGGCCTCGCCCTGGTACCAGCTGCCGTGTCCTCGACCAGATAACCCTGGCGGCCCAGGGATTCCCGAATCGCATCCGCCTCATCGTAGGCTCGCCGCCGGCGGCATTCATGCCTGTTCCGGAGCTGGTCCTGGATCCCCTCGGGAAGGCGGTAATCATCGGCCACTCCGTCGAGCCCCAGTCCCAGGACCCGGTCGAATCGGCGCAAAATCTCCAGTTTCAATTGGGCGGGCAGGTCGGACTTAACCATCTCCCAGGTAAGGGCCAGCGACCTAGGGAGATCCAGGTCACTGTTAACCTTCTCCAGGAACCGGTCTTGCCATTCCTCGATGACCGCGCCGTTCCCGGGGGACGCGGCCGGGAGGGAGTCCCACTCCCAGACTCGGTTCCTCAGGCGGAGCCAGGCCCGCTGGGCGGCCTTTAACGAGCTAAAGGTGAAGTTGAGCCGGGTCTTGTACCGGGCCGTCAGGCAAAGGTACCTGAACGCCATCGGATCGATACCCTGGCTCTCTATGTCGGTCAGGATGAAGGAGTTGCCGGCCGACTTGGCCATTTTGACCCCGTCGGCTAGGAGGTGCTGTCCGTGGACCCACGTGTTGACGACGCGGTCTCCGGCGAAGCCCTCGCTCTGGGCGATCTCGCCCTCGTGGTGGGGGAAGATGTTGTCTACCCCACCGGTGTGAATGTCGAACCGACGGCCCAGGTACTTGATGGACATGGCGGAGCATTCGATATGCCAGCCGGGAAACCCGTCTCCCCAGGGGCTGGGCCACTTCAGGTCCCGTCCAGGCTCCGCCTTTTTCCAGAGGGTGAAGTCGCGCGGATCTCGCTTGAGCGGATCGGCCTCGATTCTAACCGCCTCAAGAAGTTCGGCGTCCTGGATGTTTCCCGACAGCTTGCCGTAGTCGGGGAACCTGGAGACCTCGAAGTAGACGTTGCCCTGGACCTCGTAGGCGTATCCCTTCTCGACCAGACGCTCCACTATCTCCAGCATCTCCTGGATGTGGTCCGTCGCCTTGGGCAGGTGGTGGGCCGATGCGATGTTGAGGCTTCGCTCGTCTTTCAGGAAACGCTCGGTGTAGAATTGGGCTATCTCCGCCGGAGTCTTACCCTCGGCAATGGCGGCGGCGATGATTTTGTCCTCTCCCTGCTCCAGCACTTCCTGCCGCATGTGGCCCACGTCGGTGATATTCTTGACGTGGGTCACGGCCAGCCCCTGGACCTCCAGCGCCCGCCGAATCCAGTCGGCCATCAGGTAGGACCTGAGATTGCCGATGTGGGCATCGCGGTAGACCGTGGGGCCGCAGGTATAAATACCCACCGCCCCCGGCTCAACAGGACGCACCTCTTCCTGACGCTTCGTCAGGGTATTGTATAGTTCGAGCACCTGCGCGACTCCCCTTCCCGCCGCTTGAGCCTGTCCACAATTCTACCCCGGTCACCAGTTGTTGTCTAACTACGGCAAATTCAGTAGGTGGATGTTCTGCCGGGTGGCCCGAGGCGTTCAGGCGGGGTCTGTTCCGGGCGAAACCGAAGGAGGTGAGCCGTGTTGGGGGTTCGAGTTCTCGACATTAGTATCGTCCCGGCCTTGCGGGACGCTCGAAATGACATGGAGTGGGACGTTCGACATCACTCATGGCTGGGCGTGTTGGGCCCATCCATCCCAGATTCTTCCCTCGATGAGTCGCGGTCAGAATGATATGTGTAAGAAGCTCGTGGTTCGACAAGCTCCCCGCGGGGCCAGGACAGGCACCATGAGCGGCTTTAAATACGGCCCTTCTTCGCTAGCAAGTACTAGTCCTGGTCCGGCCCGCCTTCGATGGTCAGGACCCTGAGAAGGTTCGTCCCGCCCGTGACCCCGATGGGGAGGCCTGCCACCAGAACAACCAGGTTGCCCGGCCGGACGGCCTGCAATTTGATCGCCTGCTCCTCACCGACGGTAAAGAGGTCCTCCACGGTCCGGAAGTCGGGTGCGATAACGGGTACCACTCCCCACCGAAGTGTAAGGCGGCGTTGGACGTGCGGGTCATGGGTCAACGCCAGTATGGGTGGCAGTGGCCGGTACTTGGAGACCCGGCCAGCCGTGCCGCCCGATTCGGTGAAGGCGATTATGAGGCTAGCGTTTAGCTGGAAGGCTGTTCGACAGGCGTCGTAGCTCAGCGCATCGTCGGTCCGATTCTCTAATTGCCGCGCCTCTTCCCTGATCATGTCCTCGTACGGTAGCGCCGCCTCCGCTTCTCGGGACACCTGGACCATGACCCGCACCGCCTGCACTGGATACCTGCCGATTGACGTCTCACCAGAGAGCATAATCGCATCGGTGCCGTCGAAGATGGCGTTGGCCACGTCGGTGACCTCGGCACGGGTCGGCGATTGGGACCTGACCATGGACTCCAGCATCTGGGTGGCTGTTATGACCGGCTTCCCCGCCAGGTTGCACCGTCGAATGAGGTCCTTCTGGATAAGGGGCACCCGGGCCAGCGGTACTTCGACACCCAGGTCGCCCCGTGCGACCATGATGGCGTCGCTGGCGGCCAGGATTCCGTCGAAGTCGTCCAACGCCTCTGTCCTCTCGATCTTGGATATGACATAGGCTTCCAGGCCGGCGTTCTCCAGTATTTCCTTGGCCTTGCGCACGTCCTCGAACGACGTGACTGTCGACAGGGCAACGAAGTCGGCATCCTGCCTGGCCGCGAATTCGAGTCCTTCACGGGCCCGCGGATTGGGAAAGGGCTGGGAGGGAGCCTTGCCGGGGGTGCTAACGCCCCGACGTTCGGTCATCCTTCCACCGACCACGACCTCGCACCTTACGTCGGTCTCCCGGATTTCGAGCACGCGAAGCTCGATGAGGCCGTCGTCCACCATTATCGTTCTGCCGACCACGGCATCCCTATGGATACCGGACGGAGTGACCCCCATGACATCCTGGCTCCCGATGATATCACGGCTGGTCAGCGTGACCTTGTCGCCCTGGTCTACCTCGACCATGCCGGGCGCCAGAGGGCCGAGCCTGTACTTGACGCCTGGCACGTCAACCATGACACCCACCGGAAGGCCCAGATCTTCGGAGGCTTCCCGGACTCTTTCAATCGCTGCGGCGTGTGAGTCCAGTGTCCCGTGGGAGAGGTTGAGTCTGGCAACGCTCATCCCGTTTTCGATAAGCGTCCTGATGACCTCCCGAGACTCGGTCGAAGGTCCCAGAGTGCACACGATCTTGGTTTTGGGATTTCTTTTTAGAGTTTGAGGGAGGCTCAATGCTGTATATCTCCTAGCAGACCATTATTACACGAAGGTGTCGCTCGCCAAAAGGCAGCCGCCGATGCTCATAGTCGTCTGACGACCGAGGCCGCCTTTCGCTGGCGCCGAATATCGTGAAGGGCGGCCCTCGAAGCATCTGCGATGGCATCGCAGGGAACCCGGTCCCCGAGAAGCCTAAAAAGAGGGCTGTGCGCGACTATGCCGGTCGTTCTACTTGGTTTACAATGGGTTGCGTCGGGCTGGAGACGGATGCGCGTTGGCCGGCCTCCGCGGCCGGAGAGAGGTATCCAATCCGCCGGTGGGTCACGAACGGTCTCAAACCTTGTTGAGTAGAGTCAGGGGTGGCCACTATGTTCTCCATCAAACAGCTGTACACGCTCCAGGAGCTTGACTGGGAGATCTCGGCCAATAACAAGTCCCTGGCCGATGTGCGGGCCCGGCTCGAGGATGACTCCGAACTGGTGAACGCTCGAGAGGAACTGGAGCGGCTCGAATCCCGAATGGCCGAGCGTGGGCCCGTCCGGCAAAAGGCCGAACGAGAAATCCGGCTATTGGAGGAGAAGCAGGAGAATCTGGAGAAACGACTCTACGGCGGCGGCATCACCAGCCCGAGACATCTCTCGGCGGCGGAGGAGGAGAGGGAATTCCTCCAGCAGCAGCGGGCCTCGGAGGAGAACACCCTCCTGGAGCTTATGGTCGAGACCGACGACCTCCAGACATCGGCGAACGCGTCCAGAGAGAACCTGGCCAGGGTCGAGGCTGAGCGTTCTGTGGAAGAGGTGCAACTGACCAGTGACTTGGAACGGTTAACCGCCGAGCTGGAAAGCCAGGGTAAAGCCCGGTCTAAGATGGCACCCACAATCCCTCCGCAGTTCCTGGCGGTGTACGAATCCCTGCTCAAGACCCGCGACGGCTCCGCCGTGGCCAAGGTTGAGAGAGGTATGTGCCAGGGATGCCGCCTGGCCCTGCCGACGCTGGAGTTGCAGCGCGCCAGAAGCTCCGAGGCGATCGCGCGGTGCGGCAGTTGCGGCCGAATCCTTTACGTGGTCTGACACCGATATGCGCGCAGTCGGTTACTACCGTTACAGCGACGAGGATGGCTCTCTCCGAGTGCTGGAAGACGCCTTTGTCGAATTCTGCGACCTGAACCTGCACCAGCCTGTAAAGACGTTCGGAGATTCCATCGGGCCGGCCGGCCCCGATCGACCCCAATACCGCCAAATGGTGTCATGGATGCGCCAGTCGGGAAGCAGCTTCCTCGTAGTCATCCCCGAATCAAGCCATCTGGGCGACGACCTGGAGTCCGTGGCCAGGACGCTCGTGGAACTCGATTCCGGCGAAGCCAAAGTGACCTGCGCCGACGAGGATTACCCGGACCCGATCCAGAACGCCTTTCACACGCTGGGGGTCAAGGGCGTCTCCCGGACCCGCAGCGACCGCATCAAGGAGTCGATGGTCGCCCGTGCCCTCGAAGGTAAGGGCCTGGGCAAGCCCCCATACGGTTACCGGATTGGGAGTGAGGGACGGCTGTCGGAGGTACAGGAAGAAGCGGATGTCGTAAAGCTGATTTTTCTTCTTTATACCCGTGATGGTCTAGGGCTGCGGTTGATCGCCCAGAACTTGAACGAGCGTGGCCTCGCCACCAGACGCGGCGGCAAATGGAACATAGTCACGATCCGAGATATCCTGAGAAACCACACCTACATGGGTACCTACACGAGATTCGGCCTGCGCGTACCCAAGAGCCATCCGGCGATAGTTCCACCCGAGCTGTTCCGGGCGGCTCAGGACGAGACGATGTCCAGGAGGCCGGGTAGACGGACAATCACTCACGAGCCGTTTCTCCTGTCCAGGCTGGTCCACTGCGGCTACTGCGGCAACAAGATGATGGGTGTCACGCGGCGGCAGACCTGGAAAAAAAAGGACGGGAACCGGTCCACGGGCGTGTATCGCTACTACCAGTGCCAATCCCGGAATAATCTCGGGGTGTGCCGATACCACACCTGGCGGGCCGGTCACCTCGAAGAAGAGGTGCTGTCCCGGCTTAAAAAAGCGCTGCACGACCTGTCTAAAACAAGGGGCGGCGATGGAGCATCGGGTGACGTCCCGACAGCCCAGGATGCGTTACAAGACGACGCCCGGACCAGAAACGCGGAGCGCTCGCTGCTGGAGGCTATGAGACGAGCGTCTCGGGGAGAGGTGAGCATCAGGGCCCTGGGCGGATACCTGGAGCAGCTTGACGCGGCGCGGGTCGAGGCTTCCGCGGCCCGGGGGCCCGTCGACGCCCGAGACACCCTGACGCGCTGGGAAGACCTGGATGTCACGTCCCGACAGCGATTTCTGGCAGGCTATGTGGAGCGCATCGTTGTGCGGGACGACAAGGTGAACGTAAAGTTGTAGGGTGACTGGCTGCACTGCAAGCCGAGATGCTAGAATTGGATTGGTCCAAGGCAGCCGGGCGGCCGCCGCCCCGACACGTCGGGGAGGAGGAAAGTCCGAGCTCCACCGGGTAGGATGCCCGCTAACGGCGGGGCGGGGTAACCCGACGGAAAGTGCCACAGAAACATACCGCCTCGATTCGTCGGGGTAAGGGTGAAATGGCGAGGTAAGAGCTCACCGCTCTGGTGGAGACATCAGAGGCCAGGCAAACCCCATCCGGAGCAAGGCCAAATAGGGGGAATCACGGACCCGGCCATTCCCCGGGTTGGCCGCTTGAGCCCGTTGGCAACATCGGGCCTAGATAGATGGCCGCCACCTGTCCGCACAACGGGAAGAAGCTCCGCTTCGGCGGAATGTAAACCGCTGGGCGGTCCGGTACAGAACTCGGCTTACAGGCTGCCTTGGACCGATAGTCCCTATCACGAGGCCCGACCCGGGGGGCAGTTGATCCGGGGTGGGGATTCTCATCGCCCAGAGTCCTGTTTTACGCCTGGCACGGGCCTGCAGATGGTTGACCGGGGCTAGCCCAGGCAGTAGAATCCAACAGGAGATATCACAGGAGCGTAGCTCAGTTGGTAGAGCAGCGGTCTCCAAAACCGCAGGTCGCGGGTTCGAGTCCTGCCGCTCCTGCCACCACATAGCGGATAATAGACAGGCCCCTGGCGATTTACCAGGGGCCATGTTTTTGCTCAAAATGGCGGTTTGTCAACGGTTTGTCAACGGTTTGTCAACGGAACCTTAATGAGTTTTGTCAACCGGCCCGTTGACAGAGGTCGTCTCTGCCAGTTCTTGGTCGAACTTCAGTGCCGCTGCCTCTTGTAGTCCAGGGGTCACATGAGAGTAGGTGTCCAGGGTGATCGCTATCGTGGAGTGCCCGAGGCGCTCCTGCACGATCTTTGGATGAACACCCTGTCGCAACATGAGCGAAGCGTGGGCGTGTCTCAGATCATGGAGCCGCACGCCTCTTAATCCGATCTGGTGAGCGATCCTTGTGAACGCATGGGTGACCGAGTCGGGAAGGTATGGAGACCCGTCTAGGTGGGAGAACACCAGAGTCTCGTTGGTTAATGTCACCCCTATCAAGGCCAGTTCCGCCTCTTGGCGTTCCCAATGGGTTCTGAGAACAAGGACAGCAGTCGGGCTCAGAGCGATTAGACGACGCCCTTTCGTGGTTTTGGGCTCCTGGAAGATGATCCGGCCATCCCTCAGCCGGTGTATGACTTGGACCACCGACAACGTCGCCATGTCCAGGTCGATATCTGACCAGCGAAGCCCCAGGAACTCTGAGCGCCGGAGACCTGTGTAAAGAGCCAGATGTATCATCGGGTAATAGGCGGTCCCCTGGGCGGCCTCCAGGAGCCTTCGGATAGCCACCGTGTCCATTACTGGCATCTCCGAGCGCCGTGGTCTAGGCGCATCGACGGCCTGGGCGACGTTTCTGGTGGCCAGTCCCCATTTTACGGCGTGGGACAGGGCCTCGGATATGACCCGGTGGTGATGTAGGACGGACCGAGGGGAGAGACCACCTGGTTTACCATCGAGGCGTCCATTCTCTAGAGCACTCGAATAATAGTGCTGGAGATGCAAAGGCTGGAGCTCTGAGAGTAGTATACTCCCGAGCTTGGGCATCAGGTGGGCATGTACTATCCCTTGGTAGCCCTCTAGGGTTCGCGGCCGGACGTTGGTTGCAGCATAGTCCATCAGCCACTGGTCAAGGAATTCACCTAGAGTCATTTTCGACGGTTTCACGAAGCCGGCCGCATTGACCTGGACTTGGAGCTCCGAGAGTCGTTTGAGGGCGTCTCTCTTCGATCCACGGACAGTCTCATAGAGTTGTCTGCGCTTACCAGTCACTGGGTCCCTCGGGAACTCAATAGTAAGAGTCCAACTCCCTTTTGCCCGTTGCCGAATGTTACCTCTCATTGAGCTCCCT
>CAZEDC010000074.1:0-2667 GCA_964510985.1 uncultured Dehalococcoidia bacterium | reverse complement strand
GAGCCACACCAGGACGCCGAGGTATATCCACGCGTCTCGCCACCCCTGGCCCTGCATGGTGAGGGAGGCCATCAACGGGAACAGAGCCATCCCCGCTGCGTGAGCGAGGAACAGCAGGCCGGAGGCCCGCCCCCGCCTCCTGATAAACCAGTGGGATACGACTACCGAGGACCCGATCTGGACTGTGCTGGAGAATATGACGCGGCCCGCGCCATAGGCCAGGTAGAAGGCGATGGGTGCCGTCGCCCAGGCCAGGGAGATCGTGGACAATCCCAGCACCAGGACGCTGACGCCCAGCACAACTCGGGCGCCATACCGGTCGACGAGCCAGCCGACCGGAGGCGAGGCGCCGGCAGCCGCCAGCCCGCCCACGCTCGCCGCCCCGGCGATTAAGGTGCGGCTCCAGCCAAGCTGCTGCGATATGGGATAGATGAACACCGCCAGCGTGAGGCTGGCGGCCGCGTTGCGGGCGAACTGAGAGGTGGCGGCGGCGAAAAGCACTACCCAACCGTAGAAGAAGGGGGTGTGTCGCACCAGCCGGGGCGATATTCGCAGAGCGGTTGTCTCCTTATCTCCGGGGGGCATCGGTCCCTCGCAAAGGCGAGCCCGAGCCGTTGGCGATGCTACCACCGACCGGTACTACCGTCAACGGAGGTGACGAACCGATGCGTTGGACGCTCGGTTTCGCATATCGTCTTTGCTCGACGCCAAGGCCGACGATATGCCCTGATTGTCCGCGCGGGAACCCACACTTATGGTTATGCATATCACAATATTGACAACTTGGTGTCGGGAATGTAACGTTCGGAGTCGTTCGAGTCTCCTACAGTAGGGGGGTCGTGCGTTCTTGAGGATCAGGTGGCCGCTTCAGATCAACGCCGCAATGCGAACGGCTCGGGCATCGTCGCCAAACCCCTTGAATCTTGTGTTTTCCACCGTTCAAGCTAGTTGATCGGTGGCTCCGCTTCGGTTCAAAGCAACGGCGGAAAATAGACACCTCGAAAAGGAGGTAAGGACGACGGTCAACAGGAAGCGCGGCTTTTGGGTAGCGGGTGTGATCGCGGCGGTGATGGCCGTCCCACTCCTCGCTCTGGCTTGTGGAGGCGAGGACAAAGTGGTAACGGTCGTGGAGACCGTGGTGGTGGAGAAGGAAGTGATAGAGGACGAGGTCGTGGCCAAAGCCAAGCCGATAGCGGTGTCCGCGTCCAAACAGGCGTCGGGGATGATTGTCGTCGCGGCAACCGACGTATTCCCGGGGGTGGGGCTGGGCAGCGCACAGGTGGCCGACGAGTTTCACTACTGGGGAATCGGCGAGGTCACGTTCATGTCCGTCGAGGGGAACGCTATCGAGCCAATGCTGGCCACCTCGTGGACTCTGAACCCGGACCTGAGTGGCGGCACTTTGACCCTTCGTGAGGGCGTCAGGTTCCACGGCGAAGGTCAGGACTGGGCCGACAACAAGAGCTGGGGCGAGTTCGACGCGGAGGACCTGGCCTACACCATCAATGACGGCAACGGCGCGATAAACACCGCCAGTATCCACTGGCAGGCCGGAGACTTCGCCGCCATGTTCGGCTCCAACCCGATAGAGGTGATCGGCAAGTACAAAGTCGCCTTCACGTTCAACACGCAGGCGGACGGGAGCCCCGTCTTTGATCTCCGGTGGAGCTCCAACCTGCTTAACGACGCCGCTCAGGCCTTCAGCGTGCAGAGCAAGGACCTCGCCGACGAGAAGGGCGAGGACTGGATGATCGACAATCCCCTCATCTCCACCGGCCCCTTGCAGATGGTCAAGTGGATCCAGGACGACATCGGGATCGTGGAGCCCGTGCCCTACGACCACTGGCTGACAAACTCCACGCTCAAGCAAATTACGTGGCGGGAAGTGCCGGAGGAGTCCACCAAGGTAGCCCTGCTGGAGACCGGCGCGGCCGACGCCGCCTACATCACTCTGAAGGGCATACCGCCCCTGCTGGCAGGGGGTTACAAGACACAGGACAACGGCCTGGCGTTCATGCAGACCGTTGTCTTCTCCGGCAACCTCTGGGAGACTGAGCACGTCATCACCGGCGAGCCTGTGGATACCGCGGCGGTGTACATGCGGGACGTGCCCTGGGTGGGCAATCCCAACGACCCGAAGGACATGGCCGAAGCGAAGCTGGTGCGCAACGCCCTTGCGAGGGCCATCGACCGGGAGCTCGTCAACGAGACCCTGCTCAATGGGCTGGGGTTCCCCATTCACCTCAACATGTTCAGCACGACAAACTCCAACTGGCAGAGCAAGTGGGAGTACGAGTACGACCCCGTGTTGGCGGGAAAGATGCTGGACGAGGCCGGCTGGCCTCTGAAGGACGGCAAGAGGTTCGACATACCGCTGTACGGGCCGGACTTCTTGCAGGCGATCCAGCAGGAAGTCGCCGACGCCGTCTCCGGGTTCTGGGACGCCATCGACGTGAAGACCAGCGTGCAGAAGTATGCCTACTCCGTCTACCGGCCCACTGTCGTGGCCCGGGCCACCACGCTGCCTTGGGTTACGCCCTGCGACGACGGCAGGAGCACGTGGCCCTGGGACTGGCCCAACGCCCAGGACCACACCACACTGACCCGCGGCGGGTACGGGTGCGGCATCGAGATGCCCTTCATGGCGAAGGCGTGGCTCGCGACCAA
>CAZEDC010000073.1:0-26060 GCA_964510985.1 uncultured Dehalococcoidia bacterium | reverse complement strand
TTATTGATGACCTGCTCTGGTGTATGTTTCTTCCTTGGCATTTCTCCCCCTTTCTCCAGCCCAGGTTACTAACATTACACCTGGACCAGTTTTCGGGGGGCAGGTCACTCGATTCAAGTCCGAGGCGGGTCACTTCCCACCCTATACAGCCATAAAAGGGGTGTGCTGTCTTGAATCCTCTTGACCACGGCGCTCCAACCTCGATGGCTCTGATATTCAAGACTTGATAACCACAGGGCTGGGCCACCCAACTGGGATAGCACTGGATGTGACGGGTGGCAAGATGTACTGGATGGATTCGGCTGCAGCCAAGCTTCAGCGTTCGAACCTGGATGGATCCAATGTAGAAGACCTGATCGCAATCCCTGCTAGACCATCGTTTTTAGCATTGGACTCGCTTGGCGGCAAGGTCTATTGGACAGAGAGCAACACCGACAGGATCCGACGGGCGAACTTGGACGGATCCAACGTCGAAGACCTAGTTACAGGAGAGATCGTCGCGCCGTTTGGGATCGCACTGGATGGATCCAATGTCGAAGACCTAATCACAAGTGGTCTCTCCCACCCTTATTTCATAACGCTGGACGTGTCGGGCGGTAAGATTTATTGGACCGACAGCGGAACAGACAAGATTCAACGGGCCGACCTAGATGGATCCGACGTGGAAGAGCTGGTAACCAGCGGACTTTCCCTTCCACGTGGAATAGCGCTAAATGTATCTAATGGCAAGATGTATTGGGCACATTCATTTCCAGAAAAAATCCAGCGTGCCAATTTGGATGGTACGAACGTCGAGGACCTGGTTACAAGTGGACTTGCTGGACCAGTTGGGATAGCCTTGTATCTGCAAGCCTCGACACCAACACCGGTACCAGGGGTGTCTTACTGGGCGTTGGCTGTGACGGCAGCCCTAATGATTCTGACCTTTGGCTGGTGGTCGAGATGTGAACAGCCGTTGCAGCAACGTCTGGCCCACCACAGTGGACGCTTCGCCTCTCTTCCGCGGAATCAATGAGACTGGGGTGTGAATAATGACGGCAACCCTTATCCCCGATTGGGTAACCTTCCCCGAGGACGACTGGGCCCAGATAACGACGCAGGAGGCGGGCCTCGACCCCGAGAGGTTCAACGAGTTTCTCGCCAGCCTGGACGTTCAGGGCAACGATTTCGGCGGTGAGGTCCATGAGGGGAAAGACTGGGGCTGTGTTATCACCCGCGGTGGCTACATGGTACACACGTGGGGCGACGGCGACTATCGGTTCCAGACGGCATCTATGGGCAAGTCGTTCACGTTCGCTCTGTTAGGGCTCGCGGCCCAAGAGGGCCTGCTGGACCCCGACGAGCCCATCAACAGGACGTGGACCGGCGATGGCGAACTGTCGCATACCCACAAGCACCTTGACCGGGGCCACCACAAAAGCCTTACGTGGCGCCACCTGGCTGGCCGAAAGCATGTGCAAGGCCACTTCGGCGGCTTTCCCGTGCAGGTCGGGTACTTCTGGAAGATGGGCCGTGACAAGGCGCCCGAGCCTTGGGCGGCATCGATTCCCGAGTGGGCGAACTGGACCGCCGACCCCTTCTACGACAACTACGCCCACATCGAACCCGGGACAAGGGAGCATTACGCCGATGGGGGAGTCTGGCGGTTATCGCAGGCATTGACGTACATTTGGGACCGGGACCTCAAAGAGGTCCTGGACGAGAGGATAATGAGCAGGATCGGCATCCCGGCCGACCGGTGGGACTGGCTGATCGGACGAGATATGCAAAAGGATGCCAACTTCTATCCGCTGATACCCAACGCCTGGGAGTACCTCGATCCGCCATTTGAGGTCAAGGGACACCCTGTGCGCAGCGGGCCCGGCTGGGTGGTCATGAGCGCCAAAGACCTGGCGCGCTTCGGCCTGTTGGTCGCCACCGAGGGCAACTGGAAGGGCGAGCAGTTGCTGGACCAACCGTGGGTCCGGGGCCACGGAGGTGGCAACGGCAGCGGGCAGAGCGGCGAGAGCACCCATTACACATCGATGGGCATGGTAACGACCAAGGGGATCGACTACCGGTTCACCGTCACCATGGAGAGTTTTATCCCCAGGGGGATTTTCACGGGGCCGGTCAGAGTGACCCGTACACTATAGGTCCTATATCGGGATACCTTAGGGTTCTCTGGGTGTTTACTGGCGGGGAGGCTTGTACATGTCCGATAGAGCCGGGGAGTCCAGCGCGCTGGAGGAACACGCCGCCGTTTTCGGGAGGTACCGGAACTACTGCCCCCCCGAGTTCGATGACCACACCAACGAGGCGTTGTACATCGAGATGAGCGCCGGCCATCGCATCGCCATCGACGTGACGCTGCCGGCTCCGCTGTCTCCCGACGTAAAAATCCCCGCCATCCTGTACACGACACGCTACTGGCGTGCCAAAAAGGACTACCCGGTCGACGAGCTGGACCTGTTCTTCACCAGCCACGGCTATGCGTTCATCCGCGCCGACGAGCGTGGAACAGGGGCGTCATTCGGCACATGGCCCAACATGTGGCCACGAGAGGCCATCGCCGATTACAAGGAAACGGTGGACTGGATCGTGGCCCAGCCTTGGTCCAATGGCATGGTCGGCGGCATCGAGGTCTCCTACACGGGCACCACCGCACAGCTCCTGGCGGCAACAAACCATCCGGCGGTAAAGGCGGTTGTCCCAAAATTCATCGAGTTCGACGTCTACACCGACATCGCCTTTCCCGGCGGTGTGCTTCTTGAGAAGCCATGGGACTCGTACAACGAGCGGTGCCGGCAGCTTGACCTGAACAAGTGGACCCGCACGACGATGGGGAAACCCACCGATACCGTGAAACCCGTGGACTCCGATAGAAACGGGTCCACCCTGGCCGCTGCCGTCGAGGAGCACCGGGCGACCAATCCCGACTTCTCCCGGACCAGGGAGGTGACCTACCGGGACGACCCCATTCCAGGTCTTGGAATCACCATCGACGATTTCAGCATGCACAAGCTTCGCCGGGAGATCGAGCGTTCGGGCGTCGCGATCTACGGCTGGGGGAGCTGGAACGACGCGTGCACCGCCGATACTGTAATCCGGCGGTTCATGACCTTCAGTAATCCCCAACGGGGGGTGATCGGCGCCTGGAACCACGGCGGCGATAAGAACGCCAACCAGTACCGCCCGGACTACTCGCCGACGGTCCCCAGCCATCGTGCCCAATACCTGGAAGACTTGCGGTTTTTCGACTACCATCTGAAGGGCATTGACACGGGCGTCATGGACGACCAGATGCTGACCTACCTCACCATGGGCGAGGAGGGCTGGAAGCGTACCACGAACTGGCCTGTGGAGAGTACGGACACCCGACGCTGGTATCTGGGCGAAGGACGTGCACTGCGCTCGGACGCGCCCAGATCCCTTTCGGGTTCGGACCGCTACGAGGTGGACTTCGAGGCTGACACAGGGACCGGGAACGTCTGGTACACCGAGTTCGCCGGCACCGACGTTATCTATGGTGACAGGGCGGAAGCGGACTCGCGGCTTCTTACTTACACTTCAGAACCCCTGGAGACCGACATGGAGGTCACCGGCTATCCGGTGGTCACGCTGCAAGCCACTTCAACGAGCGATGACACCGCCTTCTTCGCCTACCTGGAGGACGTGGCCCCCGACGGCCGGGTCACCTACGTGACCGATGGGCAGCTACGGGCGCTTCACCGCCGGGTATCGTGTAAAGAGCCGCCATACACCATGTTCATGCCGCACCACACCTTCGAGAGAGCCGACGGGATGCCCCTGGTTCCCGGTGAAGTGGCGGACCTGATAATCGGACTCCGGCCGACCTCGGCCCTATTCAGGCGCGGACACCGTGTCCGCATCGCCATCGCCGGGCATGACGAGAGCACGTTCAGCCGGATACCGGAGTCTGGCGATGGTGTTTCCATTGAGGTCCAACGCAACGCGGTCCATGCATCCTTCGTAGAATTGCCGGTCGTGGCCCGGAGCTAACGAAGGAAATCAACCGACCACACGGCCGGTTACGACTTCCGTACGGCCCCGGTTCATTCGTGTCGGGTAGCCTTCACCTGAACCCTGAGCAGTGTAACCTCCGTCCCGTCCTCGAACTGGCGCTGCGCGACGTCTGGTAGTAAAATGGTGCGCACATATAATGCGGCCGTTTCTTCCAGCCGTGTAGACCAGACACCAGTAAAGGAGGCGAGTTGGTATGTTGAGAAACCACCTGCCCAGGATCCTCGCACCGCTCTCAGCCGCATTGTTGTTAGTAGCCCTGGCGTGTGGCGGTGGGGACGGTGACAGCGAGACCGAGCCTGATGACACCGGGACCAGCGCCGGCAACGCGCCTACGTCTACGGTAGGCCCGACAGCGACCGAGTCAGAGGACAGACCGCCCGTTCCACTTGGGGTTCCTGAGGGGACCCCCAGGAAGACTTATTCCGAGCCTCCACCGCTGGTGATCGATCCGAACAAGACATTTGTCGCCACGATAACCATGGAGAACGGCGGTGTCATCGAGTTTATTATGCAGCCCAGGGCTAATCCGAGCCACAGGACCGGTACACTTACGCAAACTGTGAACAGCTTTATCTTCCTGGCCCAGGAGGGGTTTTATGACGGGACGAGCTTTCATAGGGTAATTCCGGGTTTTATGGCCCAGGGGGGCGACCCGAAAGGCGACGGTACGGGCGGACCAGGTTATACCATCGACAACGAGTACAATTTCAGGTGGCGGCACGACGCGCCGGGCCAGGTTTCCATGGCTAACGCGGGCATAAAGGACGGGCGTGGCACCAACGGCAGCCAGTTCTTTATCACATACACTGAACTTCCGAACCTGGATACCCTGAGTCCCGACGGCAGCCAGAAGGACTGCGCCGCGCCTGGAGTGTCTTGCCACACGGTTTTCGGAACGGTAATCAGCGGTATGGACGTGGTCGAGAACCTTACGCCGCGGGACCCCGCCAGGGCCACCACCCCGGGCGACGTTATCAAGACCATCAGGGTCAGGTTACGGTAGTAGGAGAGCCGTCGGTAACGGGACTGCGACACCGGACTCAGGTGTAGACCCCGGACAGACCATCAGAGAAAGTTAGAGAGGCGGTGCTCCGATAAGATGCGGACGCACCGCCTCTCTTTGCCGCTGTTCTGGTATCCCTTCATTGCTCTTACAGCAACGTCACAGAATCGTTAATCGTCATCTCCCGGCGATGGCTCCGCATGAGGTCCGGACGAGGACGATGTGAAGCTGTACAGCCTACCGTGCGTTCCGATCCACGCCCGGTCCTGGATCGTGGCCCGCCCGATCAACGGTTGGTTATTGAACCGGACCGATTTGCAACCCTCGACGGTTGCGAAGGCCGATACGGTCCCCTGAGAAGTCGAACGAGACGCCCTCGAGGTCGGACACGCCGAGCTCCTTCCCTCCCACCGGGTTATGTTTCAGGTTGGAGAAATCCACCGCCGGTTCGTTGCGGCTGTTGTACAGGTAGCCGTAGGGCCGTGTCCTGTCCATCCGTCACGAAGCCTTCCAAGGCCCGCACGTCCACTTTCCACCGGCCCGGCACCGGCCAGGAGGGCCGGGAGGTAGCCAGTCAGGTCTTCGGTACCCTGCGCCCGGCCGATGGTAACACGTGACGGTGCAGGGGTGGATTCCGGTGCGGCAACTTGAGTCGGAGTAGGGGTGTAGGTCGGTGGCGGTGTGCCAGCCGTTACAGCGCCGCCCGAGGGCGGTCCAAGAGGTCTGCAAACCACTTGGAGGTTGTGCAATTGTTGTGCGGTCGGGACTGTCCAGCGGATGTTACCGGTCGTGTACGGGACGCCTAAGCTGAGACTTAAATCCTGCGGCGGAGCCTGGGGTCCAGCGTGTCTCTCAGTCCATCGCCGACCAGGTTGACGCCCAGGACGGTAAGGGCTATGAAGAGGCCGGGGAAGAAGAGGGTCCAGACGGCGATCTGGACATATATCTTAGACTCTCCCATCATGTTGCCCCAGCTGGGCACGATGGGTGGGACTCCGGCGCCGAGGAAGCTGAGCCCCGCCTCCGCCAGGATGGCTATGGCGAAGATATAGGTCCCCTGGACCAGCAGTGGAGCCACCAGCTGCGGGAAGACGTGGCGGGTGAGAATACGGAAGGGTCCCGCGCCTACGGCTTTGGCCGCCTCGACGTACTGAGCTTCTCTCAGGCTCAATACCGAGCTGCGAGTTATCCGCAGGACACCGGGTGTGTCAACGATTACGATCGCTGTGATGACATTCTGTAAGCTAGGGCCCAGAATGGCCACTAGGGCTAGCGCCAGAAGGAAGCCAGGGAAGGCCATGAGGCCGTCCACGAACCTCATCAGAATGTCGTCCAGACGCCGATAGTATCCGCTGAGAACGCCCAGGGCCCCCCCCAGGAAGGTCGCTATGAAGCCCACCGAGGCGCCAACGATCAGGGACAGGCGACTGCCGAAGACGGCCCGGGAGAAGACGTCCCTGCCCACCTGGTCGGTCCCGAAGTAGTGTTCACCGGAAGGGGCCAAGAGACGGTCGTTGGGTACCAGCCAATTGGGGTCCTGGGGCGCGATCAGCGGTGCGAAGACGGCCATCGCGACGGCCAACAAGAAGATGAGAAGCCCAAGCGCCATGTTGGGGTTCTGACGGAGGGCGCGCCGGGTCCCGATCAACCGCCGCCTGAATATGGCGGTCGTTTGCGGCCAGGCCGCCACTGGCTCCGATCCCTGATTCAGACCCATCACTGGTACCTTATCTTGGGGTCGATGTACGCGTAGGTTAGGTCCACGCCCAGGTTCACGACCACGTATACAGCGGCGGTGATCAGGACAACTCCCTGGACCACGGGGTAGTCACGGCGCAGAACCGCATCGACCAGCAGGCGGCCCACACCGGGGATGGCGAAGACCGTCTCGGTTACGACCAGTCCCGCTATCAGGCCCGCCAGGCTGAGACCGATGATGGTCACGATAGGGAGAGCGGCGTTCTTCAGGGCATGTCGGAGGAGGACCACAGTTTCCCGGAGACCCTTTGCCCTGGCGGTGCGAATATAGTCTTCTCGCAGGACCTCGAGCATGCTGGAACGGGTCATGCGGGTGATGAGCGCGGCCACTACCATTCCCACGGTCACAGATGGCAGCGTGATGGACCGAGCCCAGGAAGCCACCCCCTCCGAGAGAGGCGAGTAACCGATGGCGGGGAACCAGCCCAAGGTAACCGCGAAGAGCCATATCATGTTGAATCCCAACCAGAAACCGGGTACGGCCAGCCCCAGGACGGCGAAGATCATCACCACCCGGTCAACCCAGGTGTTGGCCTTCCATGCGGCCAGGATACCGAGAGGGATGCCCATCAGTATGGAAAACAGGAGTGCGAAGGCCGCGATGGAGAGCGTGGGAGGTAGGCGCTGGCTGATGAGGTCTGTGACCTCGAATTTAGTGAATACGGACTCTCCGAGGTCTCCTCTGAAGAGGTTTTTGAAATATAAACCCAGCTGCACGTACAGGGGGTCGTTCAGACCCATCTTCTCCTTGATCCGTTCGATCTGCTCGGGTAAAGCCTGGTCGCCGGCCATGATGGTGGCCGGGTCTCCGGGCGTAACGTGCACCAGCGAAAATACGATGATAGCCACAATCACCAAAACGGGGACCGCGGCCAGGGACCGTTTTATCAGGTATCGTTTCATGTAAAATGGGCCCTTTCACCCACGCTGCCAGGGACACAGGGCCCTATGCCCCTAGAAGGGTGCCGAAAAACCATTTCGACCATCCCCTCCGATATGCCGAGAGTCTCTATGAGCGAAGCATCATCGGACCTGTCCCCAGTCCGTACAGGCGAGGAAGGAGAAGGGATTTATAGCTGAGGGACACCCCATTCGCCTCAGCCGTAATCACGATCACAGCACCCTTCCGGTCGATTCAGGTGTTGGGAGTGGAGAGACAGTCCGCACGGAGTCCGTCGCAACATTTAGGTCGAGTGCCGGGGTCCAGGGCGGGTAGTCAAGGAAGTTGTGATGACCAAACGCTCATTATCAACTGGTGCGCCTAAGCCGTTCCAACAAGGCCCCCAAGGGAGCTCACCAAACCTTCTCCCGACCTCTAATCTCTCGGGTCTCAATGTGTTCCATCTGCGCTGATTGCTAACAGCCGTATGGTCGGTGACTTTGGTACCTTTCTTCGACCGATCAAGACACAGGCGGCCTGTGCTGGGCCCACGGCCTGGCTTTCTCGAAGGCGGCTGAGGCGGCTATGACCGTCTCCTCGCCACCCTTTTTCCCGACGATGTGAAGGCCAATGGGCAGGCCTTGGGAGTCGAAGCCGGCGGGGACGGTGGCCGCAGCGTGTCCGATAACGTTGACCGGCAAAGTGAAGGTACCGTTCAAGTATCGGCGCGGGTACTCGGGCCAGCCCCCGACTTCGTCGGTGAACTCACTAATCGGCAGGGCGGTGTAGGTCGCCGTCGGCGAGAGCAGGAGGTCGTATTCCTGGAATACTTCGTCCATCCGAGCCTTCATGACGTCAATGAGGCCAAGGGCCCTGGCGTAACCGGCGCCGGTTGTCCTACCTCCCCTCTCGATGGAGTCCCTGGCGAAGTACGTCATCCGCTCCCCGAACTCATCCAGGTAAGCGCCGCCGGAGACGTGAGCGTACACATCGTAGAGGGGCCCGAAGGCTTCGTAGACCGGGTTGGTGGTATCGGTTTCTTTTGGTAGATCCACCGCAAAGTCTGAGTCTTCCACGCGGCATCCGAACTCCTCGAATACCTGGGCCGCCCTGGTGGTTACGTCCAAAATCTCAGGGTTAACGGAAGCGTACCCGAAGTCCGGGCTCCATGCGATGCGCAGGCCCTTGATATCTTTATCCGCCGCGGCCACGAAGTCGGGCGGTGACTCCCGGAGGGTGGTCGGGTCCCTGGGATCGTACCCTGCCATGACCTGCAGCAGGAGGGCGGAGTCCCGGACGGTGCGGCTCAAGGGTCCGGACTGGGTGAGGGTGTTCGGCATGGGTGGGCCCTCCACGCCAGTGTAGCCCGACACTCTGCCTTGAGTAGGTTTAATGCCATATATGCCGCAGAAATGGGCCGGTATGCGGATGGACCCGCCGCCGTCTCCTCCGGTCGCCATCGGACAAAGGCCTGCCGCGGTGGCCGCTGCGGCCCCTCCGCTGGACCCACCCGGCGTATGATCCGTGTTCCAGGGATTGCGGCCGTGGTCACCCAGTGAGTTCTCGCAGGCGCCAACAAGGGCGAACTCGGGGACGTTGGTCTTGCCCAGTATGATGGCGCCGGCGCTTCGCACGCGCTCGACGACGGCGGAATCCCTCTCTGGAATCCGGTCTTTAAACACCACGGATCCGTACGTCGTCCGGATACCCCCGGTCATCTGGGTGTCCTTTATTGAGATTGGCAGGCCGTGCAACGGCCCCAGCTTCTCTCCCCGAACGATGGCCTGCTCGGCGGATCTGGCCGCCTTCATGGCGGCGTCGTAGGTGAGGGTCAGGTATGAGTTTAACTGGGAGTCCATCTCCTCGATGCGGTCGAAGTAGAGCTGGGTCAGTTCAACAGGTGATAGCTGCTTGCTCGCTAAAAGCTCTAGCATTTCCCAGGCTGGAGTGAAAACTAAATCCTTGTCCATGGTTCGTAGTGCCTTACTTTTACACCTTCCAAGCCCGTACGGCGGTAGAATACCGAATATCCCATAGAGCCGATATTCGCGGTGTCAAGAATACGGTTTCGTTCGCTATATACTGGGCACACACCCATCAGGACGCGGCTGTTGGTGCCCCGAATACCAATCGGGTGATCGTCGTAACGTCCTCGCCAGCTTTTCAATCCCAGGATGGGCTTTTGGCCGGTGGCAGCGTCTGCGATACACCGCGGTGGTTGTGGAATGCGGAGTGGTGACGCTCAACTGTCCCCTATTAACCGGTCCGCCGAAGCCTTGGGTCCAGGGTGTCACGGAGTCCGTCTCCGATGAGGTTGGCCCCCAGCACCGTGAGGGACAGCATGAGACCGGGGAAAAAAACGGTCCAAGCCGCTATCTGGAAGTATATCTTGGACTCTCCCATCATGTTGCCCCAGCTGGGCACGACGGGTGGTACTCCGGCGCCGAGGAAGCTCAGCCCTGCCTCGGATAGGATAGCCACAGCGAAAACGAACGTGCCCTGCACCAGCAGCGGAGCGATGAGGTTGGGGAAAATATGTCGGTACAAGATACGGGGCGGGCCCGCACCTATGGCCAGGGCCGCCTCCACGAACTGGCGCTCCCTCAGGCTCAGGGTGGAGCCGCGGACGATACGCACTACCCTGGGAGATTCGACCACGGTTATTGCAATAACGACGTTCTGAACGCTGGGACCCAGTATGGCCACCAGGGCGATGGCCAGAAGGAAAGAAGGGAAAGCCATCAGGCCATCCATAAACCGCATGACAATGTTGTCCAGGGTCTTGTAGTAACCGGTGACAATGCCGATAGAGGTCCCGAACAACATGGTGAACCCTGCTACCAGCCCGCCCACCTTCAGGGAAAGCTGGCTCCCGTGTATCACCCTGGAAAAGACGTCCCGTCCGAATTGGTCCGTACCAAACCAGTTACTACTGGAAGGCGTTTGGAGACGTATAGCGGGCTCGGCCCACTCCGGGTTATCGGTGGATATCAAGGGCGCAAAGATAGCGATGATGGATGCCGCAACCATGATGACCACGCCGATCAGCATATTAGGATTACCACGGAGCGCTCTAAAAGCAGGTATAAGCCGCCTACGCCACCGCTCGGCCTGTCCCGGAGCCTCAAAAGTCGCCTGTATTCCTGATGCGCGTCCCATCAGTATCGAATCCTGGGGTCGAGGTAACCGTAGATGACGTCGACGATGAGATTTATCATTACGTATGCCACGGTGACCATCAGGGTGGTGCCCTGGATAATGGCGTAGTCCCGGCGGAGGACCGCATCTACGACGAGCCTACCCACTCCAGGGATAGCGAAGACCGCCTCAGTCACGACCAGGCCGCCGACAAGACCGGCGAAGCTTAACCCGATGATGGTCACAACAGGTATGGAGGCATTCTTGAAACCGTGGCGAAACAGCACCGGAAACTCGCGCAGCCCTTTAGCCCTCGCGGTGCGTATGTAGTCCTCCCGCAGGACCTCCAGCATGGTGGAGCGGGTCATGCGGGTGATAAGGGCGGCGGAGATCATGCCGACGGTCAGCGACGGTAGCGTCAGGGACTTGATCCAGGGGATTACTCCCTCGGTGAGGGGTTCATAGCCGATGGCCGGGAACCAGCTCAGCTTGACGGCGAAGAGCCACATCAGGTTGAAGCCCAGCCAGAAGGAGGGAAGGGCCAGTCCCATGACGGCGAATATCATGGCCACCCGGTCTATCCACGTGTTGGCCTTCCAGGCAGCGAGGATCCCCAGGGGGATGGCCACCAGTATAGCGAAGACCTGCGAGTAGATGGCGATGAAGAGGGACGGCGGGAGCCTCTGTTTGATCAGCTCGGTGACCTTGAATTTGGTGAAGACCGACTCGCCCAGGTCCCCTCTCAGGATGTCCGCAAAGTATGATCCGAGCTGCTGGTACATGGGTTTGTCCAGGCCCAGCTTGGCCTTGATTGCGGCGATCTGCTCGGGAAGGGCCTGGTCCCCGGCCATGAGGGTGGCCGGGTCTCCGGGTGTGATGTGTATCAGGGAGAAGGTGATAATGGCGACGATAAACAGCACAGGGATGGCCGCCAGGAGCCGCTGTATCACGTAACGCCCCATGAACCGCTCTACTCCTCTCGCCCGCGAGTCCCTCGAGCCGATAGTTCTGAGGCTTCCGAGGTGTTAGTACTCAGAGCGGAGTATATCAAAGCCGGTCTCGTTGTCAATGATTGCACAAGCTGAGTCGCGGTCTTTTCGGGTGATAAGTGGTTCTTGAGAACCAAGCCCGTGCAGAACACAGGATTAGGGGCGTAGCGTGCTACGCCCCTACTCGCACCTCAACTATCTCGACGGAAGCCTACTTGTCAAACCAGACTCCGTCTGTCGTGAACTGCTTATGAGGCTGGAAGTTCTTCACGAAGCTCTGGGCCGGCATGAGCCAGCTGCTGAATCCGTACTGGATAACCGCGGGCCACTCGTAGTAGAAGATGGTCTGTATCTCTTCCACTATTGCCATAGCCTCCTCGACGGACCCGGCCGACGCGAATTCGGTCCTGAGCTGCTGGGCCCTCTGGTGAGGCCACCCACCGTTCCAGGACTCGTTGATGAACGGGTCGTTGATGGGGTCATAGCAGGACTCGCAGCCGCTCTGGTAGAAGTGCCAGCCGCCCTCGGCCGGGTCCTTGTCCAGGTTGGCTATCTTCCGGCTAATGAGGGAAGCCCAGTCCGTGACTACAAACTCAACCTCGACGTCCATCTCCTCCAGGTACTGCTTGGTGAGGAGGGCGCGGGCGTACAGGTCGGGGTAGTCGGTGTTGGTGAGCAGAACGATGGGGTCCCCCCCGTAACCGGTGGCGGCTACGGCCTCGCCCCAAAGCTGCTTGGCCTTATCAATGTCTTTTCCAAAGTAGACCTCGGAGCCGATGTCACTCTCCCAGGCCGAGTTGCAAAAGAAGATGGCCGGGCAGAGGCGCCAGAGGTTCTCGGGGCCGTAGGCGGCCTTCATTGTCTCCTCAACGTCGGAGGCCCACATGACGGCCAGGTTGGCCCTGCCGTCGGTGAGGGGGGCCGTGGTCTTATTAGTCGCCATCGCCTGCAGTGCCATGTCAGGTAGGATCTGGACGTTGATGTCGGGCATGGCAAGCAGCTGGTCGTAGAAGTCGCCGGGGATGCCGTTGGCCTGGTCAACCTGCCTAGTCTGGAGGGCGGCCACCCTGGTCGCCGCGTCGGCGATCTCCACGATCTCAACGCTGTCCAGGTACTGGATGCGGGCGCCGGTCGAGCCGTCCTTGGGGTCGGTCCTGGGTACATATTGTTCGAAGCGCTCGAAGACGACCAGGTTACCGGGCTGCCACTCAACGAACCTGTTGGGCCCGGAGCCCATGTAGTTGGTGTTGACCTCCTCGGGCGCCAGCGCCTCGGCCGCCTCCTTGGGCATGACGAAGGTCTGGGCTACGCCCCAGTAGGAGACCCAGAGGCCGAAGGGCTTGGTCAGGTTGAGTTTGAAGGTCTTGTCATCCACCGAAGAGAGGGAGGGGAACCCGCCCAGGTCCCACATGGTGGAGGCGGTACCAACAGATGTGTGCCACCGGCCCATGGAGGCTATGACGTCCTCGGATGTGACGGGGGACAGGTCGTGGAACATGAGCCCGTCTCTGAGGGTGAAGGTGTACTCCTTGCTGTCAGAGGACATGGACCAGGAATCTATCATCTGCTCCTTGGATACCAGTGCCGCGCTCCAGCCGAAGGGCCAGTCGTAGGCGTTGTTCATAGCGGTACGGGTGACGAAAGCGGTGTTCCGGACCGGGTCCAGTGCGCCGATGGTGGCGCTGGGCACCACCCGGAAGACGCCGCCCCTCTTGGGCATTCCGGTCACAGGCGCGGGCGTCGCCGTGGGGGCTGGTGCGGCGGTGGGCCTGGCCGCCGGCTGTGCGGTCGCCGCGGGGGCTGCCGTGGGCGCGGGCCCGGTTGTTGGCGCGGGGGCCGCCGTGGGCGCGGGTGCGCTTGTCGGCGCGGGCGCCGTCGTCGCCTGGGGTTGGGTTACCTCGTCTTCGTCATCGTCCCCCCCACAGGCAACCGCCACCAGCAGCAATGATGCCAGTGCGCCGAAGAGCAGGTATTTGGCTAGAGAACTCATCAATGCCTCCTAAAAGAGAGCTAGTTGTGCTAACGACTTCAGCTGGTTTTGGCCAATAATCTTACGATTACATTCGCACTTGTGGCGTGCTCCAGCCGATGAGACGCGGGTAGTATACCAGGACGGTCAGCAATGTCAAGTACTGCATTGGGTGGGTAGTTTAGGAAAGATCGATGTCATTTGATGCGTTCCCCAACATTTCCCAGATCAACGCCAACGGTCACGTCGTAATCCCGTGGATAGTGCCGCCTACTGAGCTGGAAACGAACACGATTCGGTCACCACTCTACAGTATCACCGGCAGGATGATGTGGGACGCCCGTGCGCTTTCGTGGAACACCTTCTGGTGCGCCACACGAAGTTCGGAGTCCTGCCCGAACTTGTTGCCGGTGTTTGGATTCCGGTCGAACCGGGGGTAGTTGCTGCTCGAAATGTCCACCCGGATTCGATGCCCTTTTAGGAACACGTTGCTGGTCACCCACAGATCGACAGTGAACTCGTAAACCTCACCCGGGTTTAGCAGTTTTTGAGTAGCCGTGGACTCGCGGTAGCGTCCGCGAATGATCCCGTCGCACAGGTTCACCGCATGGCCGTCGGGCGCGACATCCACCAGCTTGGCCGTGAAGTCTGTATCGCGGCCGTCGGTGCTGGCGAAGAGCTTGACGATCACCGGCCCGGTCACCTCCATGTCTTCCCCAAGCGGCTCCGACGTATACACCAGGACGTCGTTCCGAACCTCCAAAGGCCGTTGGTCATAGGCCCCCCAGGGCACCAGGTCCGGGTTGCAACATGTGTTGCCGCCGCGCGTGGGCACGGGGAACTCGGGATTGTAGATGTACTCGTCCGGGGCCTCGTCAGCCGGGGCCTGGGTTGAGAGCGTTCCATCGCCCTGTTGAGAGTTCGCGTTCCCGCCGCTGTGTAGGTAGTACGGCGTGTACACGGTCCTGGCCAGAGGCCATTCCTGTTCGTCGCGCCACTGGTCCGTGCCCATGACGAAGATGCGCAGGGGTGCGTCCTGCTCGGCGCCGTTGTCTACGCCCTTTAGCCAATGATCGAACCACCTCAGCTCCACCTCCTGGAGGTCCAGGAGCGACGCCTTACCGAAATCCACGTTGCCGGCGTGTGTATAGGTGCTGGCCGCGTGAATCCAGGGGCCCAGTATGGCCTGCTGATTGTTCCTTGCCGCCTCGGAGCCTCCTCGCTCCCGCACGCCGACGAAGTTTTTCAGCGTACCGAAGACGCAGATGTCGTACCAGCCTCCAATGTGCAGCACAGGTATCTTGACATCTCCGTACCGCCTCTCTATGGACAGTGCCTGCCAGTAGTCGTCGTTGTCGGGATGGGCGACCCAGTCCTGGAAGAACTGGACATCTTTACCGCCTGCCTTGTCGAACTCTTTCAAAGGCAGCGAGCGGAATAGCTGCTCCCAGTTGTAGATGAAGATGTCCTGGCGGGTGCGGGTGTCGTGACGCAACGCCCACATGGCCGCTACCGCCAGTTGGAAGGCGCCTCCCTGGTAGATTACGAACTCGTGGGGGTCGTGCCCGATTACCCTGGGCACGATGGCCTTGAGATAACGGCTGTTCATGACGGCCGCCTGCCACTGGACGTTGCCCACGTAGGACGCGCCCACCATGCCCACGTTCCCGTCGCACCAGGCCTGGGAGCCTATCCATTCCACCGTGTCGTAGCCGTCCTCGAACTCGTTGTGGAAGGAGTAGAACTCACCCTCGGAATCGTTCTTGCCTCTAACGTCCTGCGCCACGAAGACGTAACCGTGTTGGGGGTAGAACATCGCGGCCTCGAGGCTCTCCTCCGTCATGTTGTTGTAGGGAGTCCGAGCGAGGACCACCGGGAACGGGCCCTCTTGGCCCTCTGGTACGTATATGTCGGCCGAGAGATAAACGCCGTCACGCATAGGCACCTTGACGTCGTATCGCGCTTCGAGTCCGTGCGGTAGGAAAACATTGGATGACATGGGAGACCTCCAAGTCAAGGGAAGGGGATAAGTGGGTGACATTCTAGCACAGGCCGTCCACGAAGTTGACATCCTGGGGCGCGAGGACGCGTGAGAATACTCGAACCGGCCGCAAGACTGAGAACGACGGTCGGGCGGAAGAGGAATGGGCGGCCGTCAGGCCGGTTGTTGCATGGACGTGCCGGCGGCCCTGTGAAGGAATCGATTGACCACCTGTACCCGTATTGCCAGGCCGACTTCGGGGCTCGTCATCACGGTGTTCATCCCCATCAGCCTACCCCGGATTGTTGGCAATCAGCGCAAACGGGATGGTCTGCAGCCAGGATCATCGGAAACGTACCCGACCGACTCTTGGGGAAGCAGAAATCGGCCAATTGATAGACACCGTCCCTCATCGGCACCTTGACGTTGTACTTGGCCTTTTTGCAGCGAGCAGGAACACATTATTCATCTCTCGGAACTCTTTGTAGCCTAGCCTACCGGCACAACCTCCGGTGAATAAAGCGTGCGAACGTCTTGGAAGGGTTCCACCGCATAGGGGACCGGCTCTATTTTCATTCCCCTTGATGGAGGGGAGCCAGGAAGCGGGTGGACCCCTCGGCGGACCTTCTTCAAAGCGCTACTCTTTGGGAATCACCGGCAAGATGATACGGGAAGCCCGCGTGCCGTCGTGGAACACTTGCTGGTGGGCAACCCGCAGCTCTGCGTCCTCACCAAACTTGTTCCCGGTGTTGGGGTTGCGGTCGAACCGGGGGAAGTTGCTGCTGGAGATGTCCACCTGTATCCGGTGGCCCTTCAGGAACACGTTACTGGTCACCCACAGGTCTATCGTGAACTCGTACACCTTGCCTGGGCTTAGCAGCTTTTGCGTGGCTGTGGACTCCCGGTACCGACCACGGATAATACCGTCGCACAGGTTCATGGCATAGCCGTTGGGAGCTACGTCCACCAGCTTGGCCGTGAAGTCCGTGTCCCGGCCGTCGGTACTTGCGAAGAGCTTGACGATGACAGGCCCCGTGACCTCCATGTCCTCCTTCAGTGGCTCCGAGGTGTATACCAGCATGTCGTTGCGAGACTCCACCGGCCGCTGGTCGTAGGCCCCCCACGGCACGATCTCAGGGGTGCAACAGGTGTTGCCGCCTCGCGTGGGGACGGGAAAGGCCGGGTTGTAGGCATACTCATCTGGAGACTCGTCACCGGGAGGCTGGATTGAGAGCGCGCCGTCCCCAAAAAGCGAGTTGGCCTGGCCGCCGCTGTGAAGGTAGTAGGGCGTGAAGTTGGTCCGCGCCAGGGGCCACTCCCGCTCGTCACGCCACTGGTTGATGCCCATTACCCATATGCGCAGGGGAGCATCCCTCTCGGCACCGTTGTCGATGCCCTTGAGCCAGCGGTCGAACCACCGCAACTCGACCTCCTGTAGGTCCAGGACCGAGGCCTTGCCAAAGTCCACCTCCCCGGCGTGGGTCAGGCTGCTGGCGGCGTGGATCCATGGCCCAACCACGGCCTGCTGATGGCTTCTGGCCACACCCGACCCTCCCCTTTCGCGCATCCCAACAAAGTTCATGAACGTACCCTTGGAGCAGATGTCGTACCAGCCGCCGATCTGGAGCACCGGTATCTTTATGTCCTGGTACCGCTCCTCAATGGCCATAGATTTCCAGTAATCGTCGTAGTCGGGGTGGTCGATCCAGTCCTGGTAGAACTGGATTTCCCGACCAGCCGCCTTCGGTAGGTCCCTCAACGGGAGGGTGGCAAAGAGCTGGTCCCAGTTGTACACGCTAATATCCTGCATGGTGCGGGCATGACGACGAAGGGCCCACATCGCCGCTATGGACAGGTGGAGAGCCCCTCCGATGTAGCGATTCAGCTCATGCAGGTTGTGCCCCATGACCCTGGGCACGATGGTCTTGAGATAACGGCTACCCATGGCGGCCGCCTGCCACTGGACGTTCCCCAAATACGACGCTCCCACCATGCCCACGTTGCCGTCGCACCAGGGCTGAGCGCCGATCCACTCCACGGTATCGTGGCCGTCTTCGAACTCGGCGGCAAAGGGATAGAACTCTCCATCGGAGTCGTTCTTGCCCCTGACGTCCTGGCCTACAAAGACATAGCCGTTCTGAGGATAGAACAGGGCGCTGTCCATCGTCTCTTGAGTCATGTTGTCATAAGGGGTACGAGCCAGGATGGCGGGAAATGGGCCGGTCTGCCCGCTCGGGAAGTAGATGTCGGCCGACAGATTGACCCCGTCCCGCATGGGCACCGGAACGTCGAAGAGCATCTTCACGCCGTGCACTGGTCGCGAGCCCATTTCTGAGTCGAGAGCGTTCATTGCTGCTCCTCCTGGTATAACTAATGCGGCGAAAGACCGGTTTATACCTCGGTTAGCGCCGGTCTCATCCTCTCGGTATTATCGGAAGCACCACATGAGATGGGTACTGACGCGTATGTAGGATGCTCTGTGACGCGATCCTCATCTCGGCATCCATCCCGAACTCGTGGCCGGTGTTAGGATTGCGATCGTTCCTAGGGAAGTTGCTGCTGGTGACATCCAGCCGGATGCGGTGCCCTTTTTTGAACGCGTTGCTCACAACCTCCAGTTCAATGGTGAACTCGTACACCTTTCCAGGCTCCATCAGTGTGGGGCGCTGGTGGGAATCTCGATAACGCGCCCTGATGACCCCCTCACACACATACATTGCACGGCCGTCGGGGTAGACGTCAACAAGGCGTACGATGAAGTCGGTATCCTGTGCTGAAGATGAGGCGTAGAGCTTGGCCACCACAGGTCCAGTAACCTCCATGTCGCTCTCGAGTACCCGCCCAGTATACATGAGCACATCCTCTCTGGCCTCGATGGGCCGTTGGTCCCAAGGCCCTACCTTGACGACTGCCGGGTCATGAAAAGTACCTCCCCAAGTCGGCACCGGGTTTTCCGGGTCATAGACGTAGTTATCCGGAGGTTCCTCTATCGGAGGTTCTGTGGTCAGAGATCCGTCGCTCTCCATTCGGTCAGCGCCACCCTCGCTGTGCAGATAGTATGTCGTAAACTGGGTCCGGGCCAGAGGCCACTCGTGTTCGTCCCGCCACACGTTTTCGCCCATCACGAAGATCTGGATGGGTGGCTCGTTCGCAATGCCGTTGTCGATTCCTTTGAGCCAGTGATCGAACCAGCGCAGCTCGAGAGCCAGCAGATCTATCATGGATTGAGGGCCAAAGCCCAGTGGTCCCGTTTTGGTGGAGGCACTGAGGTTGTGGTGCCAAGGCCCGATTATAATTTTTTGACCTCTTCGAGCCTCGGGCGTGCGGCCCTGCTGAACCATGCCGTTGAAATTGACCAAGGCCCCGCCGGCATAGGCGTCGAACCAGCCCCCCATTTGGAAGACGGGCACCTCGATTTCCGCGTACTTGTCAAGGTTGGTGACCTGGCGCCAGTAATCGTCGTAGCTGGGGTGCTTGACCCAGTCCTGGTAGAACTTGACATCGCGTCCCGCTTGCCGGTCGGCTTCGATTAAGGGCAGAGACCAGAAGACCTGGTCCCAGTCGTGGACATCCGCATTCTGCCTAGTGCGGGCGCAGTTCCGGAGACCCCAGAACAGGCCCAGGGCCAACCTGAAGACACCGCCGGTGTAAGCATCCTCCTTCCAGATATCCGACGCTGTCACTCGAGGGACCATAGCCTTGAGGTACTTGCTGGCCAGGGGTGCGGGCATCCATTGAGTGTGGCCGCCATATGATGACCCGGCTGTGCCGATCTTGCCGTTACACCAAGGCTGCCCGCCAACCCATTCCTGGGTGTCGAATCCGTCGTTGGCGTCGTCGTGATAAGCGTAGAAAACACCTTCGGAGTCGTAGCGGCCTCGACAGTCCTGGACGACATACGCGTAGCCCCTTTGTGCATAGAAAATCCCAAAATCCACGTGGTCCTGCGTGCTGTTGTCGTAGGGTGTGCGGGTCAGTACGGTCGGAAAGGGTCCAGGCGCTTCAGGGAGGTAGATATCGGCCGACAGATTGACCCCGTCCCGCATGGGCACCGGAACGTCGAAGAGCATTTTGAACTTGTGGACGGGTTGGGAGCCGGCGGTTGAGGTGCTCAATGTCTGTCCTCCTTGGAGAGTCTGGTCTACCTAGGAGAGTCTGGTCTACCTAGGCTCAGACCCCCTCTCGAACTTTTCCCTGTGGAACCAGGGGAGAAGGCTAAATTCCTTCCCCTGTCTACCTGGGAGAGGTTCGGTCTGCCCTTGAGCTTGTCGAAGGGATTGCTGCTCGATTGAGTCTCGGTACCGCACCCTGTGTACGTTGGATTATGTGTAGGGTCGATTCTGCCGCGACCTGAATATCTGTTAAATACTCTGCTCATCAGAGCCTGTTAGGTTGTCCTCAACCGATACACCTAGTTACATACTACGGTGCCGGGGCGAAACCCTCACCGTTTCAGTCGATCCCAACACCTTCTGAACCTGTCGCTTGGCCAAAAGCGGATAGCGGAATTTACGCCACCAAGAGAACCACCAACCCGTGTTCCTGCAGGAGTTCGACCCTCCCAATCCGATCCAAAACGATTCCCTTTCGAAACGGCCCGTTCTTGAAGAAGCAAGGTGCAAAACTCTAGGCTGGGTCGTTGTCGTAAGGGTGAGGAAGCGTTATCCCAAATCGATCGCGGAGTAATCGCATGTCCCGCCGGTCGGCCTCATTGGGTTCATATCCCTCAACCTCGGGAATCGCAGTAGCACGCACCGCCTGTTCCTCCGGTGTCAGGCATCGTATCTCTCGACTGTTGACTGACCCAACGCCTAGCAGCCCCGCTGCAGAGAACACCCACTCACCCTGACCCTTAATCTCCTGAACCGCACTGCCATCGCTCCGAAAACGGACGGGGTGGAAATCGATCCGGCGGTCCAGCGTATCGCGGACCACAAATCCTTGGGGCAGCTCATTTGTCATCAAGGAGAAGCCCTGTTCACGAGTTACCCGTATCGCCGCCTCAATGTCATCTGCCCGAATTATCACGTCCAAGTCATCGTGAGGGCGTGTTTGCTCTCCCAGCAGGGCATCAATCCCCCAGCCGCCGTATACCCACACGTTGACATCAGCCGATTCAAGGGCATCGATTATCTCGACCACATCCGCCGCGTGCATCATTCCAGGCATTGTAGCGGACCGTGGGGCGAAGTTACAAAATGGATGGTACGGTCCTCTATCCCATCGGCCTGCCGGCGCCGGTAATGAAAGCGACAAGGAAGTTTTGCACCTCCCACTGGAGGATTAAAGAGGTTTCGGGCATCCGAAGACTAAATTATACTTATGCCACTCTGTTTGGGCTCCACTCAAAAGATGAGGCCGGCCTAAAATTGGAAGCCCCTGCAGTATAATCCGACTATAGAGGTACCCGAGATGGGCTTTGAAGATTCGAACCGCTACGCCGAGCACAACCGTCTTCTGTGGAACGAACTTACGCCGATCCACGCCAGGTCCGAGTTCTACAGGCTTGATGCGTTCAAAGGCGGGGAATCGTCTTTGAACGCTGCTGAGCTTGGTGAGGTTGGGCAAATTGCAGGCAAGTCACTCCTACACCTCCAGTGCCACTTCGGTATGGACACGTTGTCATGGGCCCGGCTTGGGGCCCGTGTCACTGGTGTCGACATCTCGGACGACGCCATCAATCTAGCGAAGCGTCTCAGTCAAGAGCTTGATATTCCTGCTCGTTTCATTCGTTGCAATCTGTATGATCTGCCGGGAGTGTTAAGTGGAAGATTCGATGTCGTTTTTTCTTCGTACGGAGTGCTTTGCTGGTTGCCGGACCTTAGCCGGTGGGCAAAGATGATCGAAAGGTTCCTTGCGACTGGTGGCTCGTTTCACCTCGTTGAGTTCCACCCCTACACATCGATATTTCATGACGCCATCGACGATCCAGCATTGAAACCCGAGCGGTCATACTTCCACGAAGACCAGCCGGTTGAGTGGGAACCCGAGGGCACTTACGCAGACCGATCGGTACCGGTTACAAACCCATCGTACGAATGGAGCCACAGCATGGCGGATGTCGTCGACTCGCTGATTCAAGCGGGGCTGCGTCTTCATAATCTCAGAGAGTACTCGTACTCGTCGCATCCCATCGTGCCATCCATGGAACAGGACAGCGACGGGCGCTGGAGGCTGAGAGGCCCCCACCGGGATAAGTTGCCGCTCATGTTCTCTCTCACGGCAACCCGATCGTGAATCCGCAAACGTCCGGTCTTTCGGTAACTGCTGGAGGACACTGGTAAGGGGCAGTTCGATGCGGTTGTCCAAACTTTTGACCGCTGGTCTCGCAACCTGAGGGTCATGCTGGAGTCCATAGCCGCACTGGCACAACACAATGTGTGTTAGCAACCAGCGGAAGTGGGACACATTGGAATCCGAGAGATTAGAGGTCGGGAGAGTGTTTGGTGAGCTCCATCACCGGTAACGAACAACATATCACCAGTTCACCTGACACTGGCGCGTTCCGCGCTAGCCTTTAGGTATGACCGGCAGGATGATGTGAGACGCGTGGACCCCATCGTGGAGTACTTGTTGGTCGGCTACGCGAATTTCGGCGTCCTCTGCGAAGGTGTGCCCAGTGTTGGGATTGCGGTCGAACCGCGGGAAGTTGCTGCTGGAGATGTCCACCCGAATCCGGTGGCCCTTCAGAAACACGTTGCCGGTGGGCCACAAGTCGATGGTGAACTCGTACACCGTCCCGGGCTCCAGCAGTACCTGCCGCTCGGTGGACTCCCTGTACCTGCCACGGATGATGCCGTCGCACAGGTTTTTGGCATAGCCGTCCGGTGCGACGTCCACCAGCTTGGCGGTGAAATCGGTGTCAGGGCCGTCGGTGCTGGCGAAGATCTTGGCGACCACCGGCCCGGTCACCTCCAGGTCCTCGTCCAGCGGCTCTGACGTGTACACAAGCACGTCGCTGCGGTGCTCCACCGGCCGCTGGTCGTAGGCCCCCCAGGGCACGATCTCGGGGTTGCAGCAGTTGTTGCCGCCGCGAGTGGGCGCGGGGAACTCAGGGTTGTAGATGAACCTGTCGGCGGGCTCGTCGCCCGGAGGTTGCGTTGACAGCGTGCCGTCCCCCAGCAGGGAGTTGGCCCGGCCTCCTCCGTGGAGGTAGTAGGGTGTGTACTGGGTCCTGGCCAGGGGCCACTCCTGCTCGTCGCGCCACTGGTTGGCACCCATGACGAATATGCGCAGCGGGGTGTCTTGTTCAGCGCCGTTGTCGATGCCCTTGAGCCAGTGGTCGAACCATCGAAGCTCGACCTCCTGGAGGTCCAGCACCGACACCTTGCCGAAGTCCACCTCTCCGGCGTGGGTCATGGCGCTGGCCATGTGGACCCACGGGCCCATTATGACACGCTGGTTACCCCTCGCTTTATCAGTGCCACCGCTCTGTTTCATGCCGACGAAGTTCTCGAAGGTGCCGGCGGTGAAGAAATCGTACCAGCCGCCGATCTGAAGAACGGGAATCTTAGTGTCCTGGAACCGCCTCTCGATGGCCTGGTTCTTCCAGTAATCGTCGTAGTCGGGGTGGTCCAGCCAGTCATGGAAGAACTTAATGTCCTTGCCGGCCGCATCGTCCAGTTTCCTTAGCGGCAGAGTCGGGAAAAGCTGCTCCCAGTTGTAGACGAAGATATCTTGCCTTGTGCGTCCGTCATACCGGAAGGCCCACATGGCAGCCCATCCGAGTTGAAAGGCGCCGCCCTGGTAATGAGGGGCCTCGTGGAGGTTGTTACCGATGACCCTGGGCACGATTGCCTTGAGGTATCGGCTGCCCATGGCGGCCGCCTGCCACTGGACGTTGCCAACGTAGGAGCCTCCCACCATGCCGATGTTGCCGTCACACCAACACTGGGCGCCGATCCACTCGACTGTGTCGTAACCGTCGTCGAACTCGTTTCTGAACGGATCGAACTCGCCGTCGGAGTCGTTGCGTCCCCGGGCATCCTGGGCGACGAAGGCGTACCCGTTCTGGGCGAAGAACAGGCCGCTGTCCACCGTGCCTTCCGTCATGTTGTCGTACGGCGTCCTGGACAGGACGACCGGGAACGGTCCCTTCTGCCCCTTGGGGAAATAAATGTCTGCCGACAGGTTTACCCCGTCCCTCATGGGAACCTTGACGTTGTACCGGGCCTCGACTCCGGTCGGGAGCAAGTGGCTCTGTGTCACTGGGACCTCCTTACCAACATATCCTCGTCTGGGTGCGCATTATACTGCTTTAGATGTCCGTTCAACTCGGCGAACATGGCTTCGCTTGCAGTGAGTCCGATTGCGGTCGTCTCGAAGGTCGCCTGGTGCCATCTATGCTGGAATTGTACGACACTCTCGTAGTAGTAGGGAGCCACGTCTTCGTCGAAACCAATCAATAGGCCTGGCTCCCAGAGTCGGTCTTCACTTATACCTCGAGTGGCGCCACCTGCCCCTGTGTGTGCAATTGGATCCCTCAATTTCGCCACCCTAGTCCTCATCTCATCCACCTTGAGGCGCAAGCCGTGCTCAATCTGGCGCCATCCGCTGGAACGTGGCTTAATCAAGACACGACAGACTTTGGCCACTAGTGCGTCCAGCCGATCGAGCCACGCAAAAAGTGCAGCACCCAATGGTCTAGGTGGTAAACGCCCCATGCACTAAGGGACCATCCTTCGGGCTGCGACTGATTCATTAGACTAAGCGAGCGTTTGCACTGGTCGAGAGGCCACACAACGCCGTCCTACGACCCAATAACCAACTCCAAACCCAGGTATGAGGTTTAGTAGCGCTCCGAGGAGATAGCGTGGAGGACCGGGTTGCTTCGGCACAGGTCTATCACGGAGTGTGTTTTGGTATGACATCTCACATCATTTACTGTCAACAGGGGTCACTCAGGAATCACAGTAAGTACTCTGTTCGGGTACGAGGCGGGTCACTTCTTCCTACTGCAGCCACCAACGCGCTGTATGTCTCATTCTCGCTTTCATCACCGCGGTCCTATTATCGCTGACGGCCTACACCCATTAAACTTGATTGTATCTGTGGCAAGGGAGCGCTCTATCAGTGGTGCCTTTATCAGCGAGGTCCGGAAATTCTTGTCAAGATGGGCACGGATATGGTACCGAGGATATCCAGAACGCCTAGAGCGCCGAGGAACCGAATCATCGTCTCGGGCATCTCTCCGGTCCAGATAGCCTGTAATATCAGAACACCTACAGTTGCGATGATCAGTATTGTAACCCATTGGCATAGTGAGATGAGTATCTTTTTATGGGTCGCTATCAACATCAGCAAGGCGTGGTTGGTGGCGAAGGCGACAACCCAACGGATCCCAGAGTTTTCCAAAACGCATCGCCGTAGTTGAGATTCTCACTCCATATCACAAGAAGCACCATTGCGAACAACGCTAGGGATGCGGCGATACCCACCCTTGTCAGATATGCGTAGCGAGCCTGTTCAAAATAAAAAAGGCTCGGCAATGACAAGATACTAAAGCCCGCTAGTGTACCTGCGGTGGCCAGTACTCTCATCTCGGTCTCATCAAAGTCACCTACAAGGATGATAGTGATCCCGATCAGAGCGCTTCCGGCAAGAGAGATCGCGAGAGACGCCAACGCTAAGCGAGTAGGATGCCGAGGGAAAATACTACCGAACAGACTTTTCAATGGACACCTCTACGTATAAATAACTCCCCAACCATCGACTGGGATGAGTCTAGTTCATGCGGTTACCCGTCAGTAGAGGCATATATACCAAATTTCGATGGTACAGGTGTACCGACGGTCTTTTGAATCCACAGCGCATTACATGTGTAGGACGATCCGCCTAACCTGGTTCGAGATGCACGCGGGAACCTCCGTTTGGGTCTGATCTAGGACAGCATCCCAGGCCTGAGTGAGTGTCGCGTTCGAAGGTTTGGTTGCGATGTCTGCAAGGCTCATATGTGCCCCATGGTCCAAGTCCAGATTCCGCATCACGACACACATCGACTTCACGATCTTCTTCAATTCGTCCATATCGCCGCTGAGCGAGTTAATGATCCCGGCTTCCTCGCCTGCACGCCGTTGGAGCTCGCCAACCAGTGGGACCATCTGATCCAACTGGCTAACCAATTTCGCTGACACCCTACATCCCCAACACAGATGCCAATACAGATGCCAATAAGGTGGACGTCCGATTGACCGGCGCTGTCGCGCTGTGCTAGCGTGGCCGTACTAAAAAAGAGCCTTGCGCGGCCGAAGGTAAGGTGAACAAAACGGTGCGATCAAGAGCGGATGTGGTAATTATCGGCGGTGGGGCCATCGGCG
>CAZEDC010000072.1:0-9530 GCA_964510985.1 uncultured Dehalococcoidia bacterium | reverse complement strand
ATCAGGACCTCCTCGGTGTGCTGGCCCAACTCCGGTGCCTCGCGCCATATCCCGGCCGGCGTCTCGCTGTAGATGATGGGATGGTTGCACATCTTGATGGGCCCCAGAGCCGGATGGTCGAACGTGGTGACATAGTCGTTGGCGGTTACCTGAGGGTCGTGCTCCAACTCATCCACGGACTGGACCTTGGCGTAGATGAAGTCACCTCCCTCGCGAAAGGTCCGGTCCCACTCGTCGAAGGTCTTCGTTGCGAACCTCCCGTCCAGAATCTCGACCAGCTCTTCGGTATTTTCGCCTCTCGCCGACATGGTTGAGAACCTTGGGTCGTCGATCAGCTCGGGGATTCCCACTATGCCGGCCAGCGGCTTCCAGTACCGGTCCGATTGCAGGTGCATCAGCTGCATCCAACGGCCGTCCTTGCACTTATAGAGGTTGGTCAAAGGGTTGGGGGGTCTAGTGCGGTCGTAGGCCTTGATCCTCTGACCGCCGGACATAAGGGTCATGCTGATACCCAGTCCCTGGAGCCACATGCTGGCGCTGAGGTGGGATGCGTCGACCTTCTGGCCGATTCCGCGGATGCTTCGGGCCACCAGCGCGGCCAGGACGCCCAGGCAGAGGTGGATGGCGGCGACCTGGTCGGATACGGCCTGAATAACCCGGTTAGGGTTGTCGGCGCCGGCCGGAGTGGCCGACATCATGAGACCGCTCCGTGCCTGGCCGCAGCCGTCGAAGGACGGCAGGAAGGCATCGGGGCCCTCCGGACCGTAGCCCGACCCCGAGCCGTATATAAGCATGGGATTGATCTCCCGGAGTGTCTTGTAGTCCAGCCCCAGCCGCTCGGCCACTCCCTTGCGGAAGTTTTGGACGAACACGTCGGAGCTTTCAACCAGCTTGTGGATGATCTCCCGGCCCTCGGGCGTTTTCAGATCGACGCTGATGCCCCGCTTGTTGCGATTGCAGGCCTCGAAGTAGGAGTTGCGGCCTCCCATCATGGTTGGCTTGACTGTGCTGGCCTGGATCAATGCCCGCCCGGAGTCGCCGTCCAGGGCCTCGATCTTGATGACGTCGGCGCCCATGTCGCCCATCATCGAGGTGGAGACCGGACCGAACTGCCACATTGTCCAGTCAAGGACCCTGATACCCTTCAACGGGCCGTTGACGCCATTGTTTGCGCTGGACCCCATAGCCCACCTCCTGGGAGGAGAAATCTCGCCCGAGCCGGGTGCGAAGCCGTGCTCGGCCGGCATTCTGATAGCCCGATTGTAGCATACCGGGTGCCAGATCGAACGGGCCCGGAGGCCGGACTCAGAAGGGGCAGAGAAGGGAACCGTGACTTAAGGTGATCGGTCAACTGCGGGCCGTCGGAGGCTAAATCGCTTCATCATTTCCAGCGGGCGCAGACCACGTAAAATCCCACCGCCTATGGTGGAGGAGTCGCCAAACGCGCAGACCGTGCAGCTTATGCAGCTGCCCACGCAGGGCCCGATAGTCAGGTTGGAGCAGCGGGGACAGCGCCACTCCCCGGTGTCCAGACCACAGGTAGGGCATCTCATTGAGTCAAGACCTCCCCGAGCCGAGCGACGACCCCGGCCACCAGGAATGCGGTGGCGATGGCGCCAATCCATGTGGCGACCAGGTACCTGGACCCGCGTTCCTTGAGGATGATTAAGACAGAGGCGATGCACGGGACGAACAGGGTGATAGCCACCAGTGCAACTAGGGACTGCATGGGTGTTAGCAGGATGTTCAGATCGTCGCCCTGATAAAGTCCAGCGGCCCCGAAGTCCCGTCGCACGAAGCCCATTACGAAGGCCGTGGCCGTCTCCGCAGGGAGTTTGAGCCAATTTTCCGTCAACGGGGTCAGGCCGTCCTGCACGGCCTTCAAGGCACCCGTGACCTGCATCACCGACAGCAGCAGCGCTCCCAGGCCGAAGAAGAGGGACACCTCCTTTGTGAACATATAGGCCCTGGTGACCGTCTTGCGGAGCACGTTTCCCGGCCGGGGCATCCGGATCGGCGGTATGTCCAGCAGCAGGTCCGTGGACTGCCCCGGGATGAATCGGGCCAGCAGTGTTCCCGCAACCATGAACGTTAAGAAAATCGTGCCCGCATACGCCAGCGTGTACAATCCTCCTCCCAGTATGGCCAGTATGCCGATTATCACGCCCAATTGGGCGGAACAAGGGATGGCTAGGGCCATGAGGTAGGTGATGATCATGCGCTCGCGGGTGGAGCCCAGCATCCGGGCACTGATGGTGGCCATTGTAACGCATCCGAACCCCAGGATCATGGGAATCACAGCCCGACCGTTGAGACCCAGCCGCTGTAAAAGGCCGTCCACCATCACAGCGATCCTAGGCATATATCCCGAGTCCTCCAGGACCGATAGCATCAAATAGAAGCCGATGACCAGGGGAAGGATGACCCCGAACATATAGGTCACCGTCATGGTCAGGACTCCGAAGTCACCGGTGAGGATCGTCTCCAGTGCGGAGCCCTCGGCAACGACCCTGGCAACCAGTCCACGAATCCAGGGTTCCCATATCTCCTGCCCAACGGTCTCCTCGGTGAATCCCACGAGATTTCCGGCCACCAGTTCGCCCAGCACCTTGTACATGACGAAGAGGGTGGCAAACAACAAAGGAATTCCGGTGAGCGGTTGCATCATCCATTGACCCAGCCGGCCCTGCCAGGTCGGTTCCTCGCCGGTGGAGGTGATTACCTCCGAGACGATGCGGTCCACGCGACCTCGCCGCCAGCCATATACGTCGTCGCGGTATGTCATGGGTTCTCGCCCCAGGGTGTCCGCTGTAGGAACATCGCCCTCCAGTAAGAGCACGGCCTCGGCCTGCGGCATCTCACTGTCCCCAATCTCCGTCAACCTCTCGTCGAGGTAAGGCTGGTTGTCCCCGGCGCGAGCTTTGTCCAGACCTTGTCGAAGGTCCTCCAGGCCTTTTTTCTGGGTGGCCACCGTCGGAAACACCGGGACACCCAGGGAACGTTGCAGCAGGTCCAGATCAATCCGGATGCCGCGAGTCGCCGCCTCGTCCATCATGTTCAATGCCACTACCATGGGACGGCCCATGTCGATGAGCTGGAGAGTAAGGAAGAGGTCGCGTTGGAGATGTGTGGCGTCCACGACGTTGACTATCGTATCGCCCAGGAGAATCAGATGGCGTGCTACCCTCTCCTCGTCGCTGAAGGAGGACACCCCGTAGATACCCGGTGTGTCGAAGACCGAGTCCTGTCCCATGCGACCCTGAAAGAACTCCACGGTCGTACCCGGAAAATTGGACACATCGGTATAGAGTCCGGAGAGAAAGTTGAAGACGACGGACTTGCCGGTGTTTGGGTTGCCCGCCAGGACGATGTTCTTGGCGCCGGGAGGAGCGTCGGTGGCCGCTGCGGCGCCGTGGCTATGCATCGGGCGCGTCAACTGTGACGACGGAGGCGGTCTTGCGGCCCAGGGCCACCTCCATGTTCCCGCGGCGGACCACCACCGGGCCTCCGGGGATCTTGAGCACGCAGGTCAGCAGGCTTCCTTTTGCGATGCCCAGGCGGAGTAGCTGAGCTCCGACTATACCGAGAGGCACTGCCACCACCTGGAGTGTGTCACCTTTGCTAGCGTCGGCCAGCGTCACGACTTCCGACCTTGTGCCTTTCTATGCGGAAGGCTGTCTAATAGCCCTTACTTATGGTCGGCAAATACAACACCTAAGTATGTACATATCTCAAATCTAAGCGTATGTTTAGGCCGGAACACTGTCAATAATGCAATTACGGTAGGTTGTTCGTACAGAAAAAGGAGAATGGAAATACCGGCGGCTTGATAGTCCGGTCGACGGTATAGTCCGACGAATGAGGGGTATGGGTTACCACGCTCGATTTGGACTTGTCCGGTGCCGGTCATTGTGGGAACATACACCCACTCGAGGATTCGACGTTCTGGTGTATGCATTCCCGGCCCAAGGCCGGAGAAAGTGAAAGATAGGCTCTTGGTCAAGGAATCGGACCCGAAAAGAGTCAGGGGCGGTGTACTGCTGGCCAAGGCGCTGGCGGAAAAACAGATCGAGAGGGTTTTTACCCTCAGCGGCGGCTTTATCAACCCGGTGCTGGAAGGTCTGATGGACTCCGGTATCTCAGTGGTCAACTCCCCTCACGAGCAGGTGGCCGGCAATATGGCCGATGCGTGGACCCGGCTGACCCGCAAGCCCGCCGTGTGCCTGGTCGGCCCAGAGGGATTCGCCAACGCCGTGGCCGCCATGGCCGAGGCCTACCTTGAACGGTCTCCGGTCATCTTCATCACCGCGTCCAGCACCATGAAGAGGTTGGATCAGGGAGGGTTCAAGGAACTGGACCATACCCGGATAGCGGACCCCATGACCAAATATTCCGCCCTGGTCACGGCAGGTGACCGTATACCCGAGTTTATCGACAAAGCCTACGACATCGCCGTCAACGGCAATCCCGGCCCGGTCCATCTGAGCATCCCGGTCGACATGATCTACTCGTCCTACGAAGAGAACCCGGACACGGGTGAGAGGCCGTTCAAACTGTCGTCGTCCAAGGTCCACCGGCCCGAACCCGCAGCGGCTGATATGAGAGAGCTGGTGGAAACTCTTGAGTCGGCCGAAAAACCGGTAATAGTGGCGGGCCACGGGGTCTGGTGGGCCGGCGGGGAGACGGCGCTGGAGAGTGTGGCCGCCGCGTTGGGTATTCCCGTCTACAACATGCCGTACCACATGAAGATACTGGACCTGCAGAGCCCGGTGTATCTGGGTATGGTGGACATTCATCTTAACCCTCCATCGAAGGTCGCCCTGGAGGAGGCCGATGCCATCGTGGTCATCGGCTGCCGGCTGGACAACATGCTGAATTTCGGAAATCCGCCCCTCTTTCCCCAGAGCGCGACCCTCATCAGCATCAACGGCTCCGAAGCCGAGCTGGCGGACAATCACGTAGCCGACCTCCGAATCCTGGGGCATCCCGAGGCAGCACTGACGGCACTCGAACAGTTGGCCGTCGCAGGCGGTCTAAAGTTCGATCCTGATTGGCTCCGGGCCAACAGGACGAGGCGGCAGGAGTGGGCGGCGGAGATGAACGAGAAGATGGCAACCGACCAGGGGGAGCTATACCATCCTCTCCGGCTCTCGCTCGATGTTCTGGGTGTGCTGGGAGAAGGCGACTACCTGGTGGTGGACGGTGGAGACACTCACTTCTGGGGTGAGGTAGCTTTAAACTTGTCCGCCGCAGAAGGGGGTAAGCTGCGCGGTGTCCTGCACCCCGGCCCACTGAGCATACTCGGCGTCGGCGTACCCTTTGGAGTCGCCACCAAGATGAGGCACCCGGAGAGCAGGGTAGTGGTCCTGTCGGGCGACGGCGCATTTCTGGCCGGAGGGCTAAGCATCGACGCCGCCTTCGCCAATGACGTGCCGATCACGGTCGTAGTGGACAACAACCGGGGCTACGGGTCCATCATGCAGCAGCAGAAGCTGATCTTCAAGGATGGCAGGACGTTCAAGACCGGGTTCAGGGACATCCCGTTCCACAGGATGTTCGAGGCCCTGGGCGGCTACGGCGAGCTGGTGGACAGACCCGGTGGGTTGGCCCCGGCCCTGGAACGTGCGCTGGCCAGCGGCGTTCCCGCCTGCGTCAACGTCAGGTCCAGGAGCGTGATCAGCCCGCTGATAGCGGGCCTGGCCGACCGGCGGGCCAGGGCGTCCATCGAGTGATTTTTGTCAACCCAGATCATCGTCGTATCAGACACCCACTGCCATAGCTGGGGCGAGGTGCATCCTCTCATCAAAGAGGCGGTGGCCGGGGCCGACATCGCAGTTCACTGCGGAGATTACAGCCGGATGGATGTTGTGGACGGAATGAGGATGACCGCCAGGAAGGCGGTGGTCGTCCACGGCAACACGGACCCGGTGGACATCCGGCGGGCCATCCCTTACGTCGAGATTTTCGAATGCGAGGGAAAGCGTATCGGCGTTACCCATCCCGCGTGGGGAGGGCCGCCTTTCGAGCCAGAGGAGCTTCTCCCGGACTTCCTGGAGCCTGTGGACGCGATTCTTTTCGGCCACCTTCACGAGCCATTCAACAGATGGCTGGACGGAGTCCTGTTCGTCAATCCCGGTCAGGGGTACTCGTCGTTCGCGGTCCCCGCAACGATCGCGGTGCTGACCGTCGAGAGGGGTGATATGGAGGCGGAGATCCGGGTCATCGAACCGGCGCACTGAGCCGTAAGCCGGCGTTAACTCCCAGTTCCAGTATCTGCCTCGAAGGCAATCATCAGTTCGTTGCGTAGGCCCAGGTATGCGGGATGGATGAGGTAACGCATACCCAGTAGATAGGCTATCTCCCGGTTCAGGTACTCGAGCATGGCCCGGTCCAGGTCCGAGTATGCCAACTCTCGTACTCTCTCAAGGAAGGGGAATTGGCTTACCTTGACCGGGTCCAGTTTGTCGGCCAGAAACGCGACCTTCGCCACCTGACCCATCGCCTTGCGTCCGGTGGTATGCCACCGCACAGCCTGGAGAACGTCGACGTCCTCAAGGCCATCCTCGTGTTCAAGCCAGGCTGCGGCCACTGCACCGTGGAGAAGTACTGGGGCGTTTCGTTCCACCGGATGGATGCGCCTGCCGTACCTTTTGGCCTCTGCGATGAGGTCTTCTCCCGGTAGCGCTCGGGCCAGGTCATGACACGCCGTCGCCAGGTCGCACTTCTCCACGTCGATACCATGGCGGCCGGCGAGCTCCCTGCCAGTCGAGCGGGCCCGCTCGATGTGGTCGCGCAACCCTTGTGGCAACCTCTGAAGGCGGGTCTCGATCGCCGGCGGAAGATCGGCCATCAGGTTCACCCCATCCGGCCCAGAGTTTTGCCTGCAAGCAGGTGCAGGTGGAGGTGGGGGACCTGCTGGCCGGCTTCGTCGCCCTGGTTGATCGTCAGACGATAGCCCTTTTCGACGACTCCCTCGCGCCGGGCCATCTCGCCGGCGGCGGCGAACATGCCGCCCAGCACGTCGTAGAACGCCGGTGTCAGGCCCGTCACATAGGTGAAATGATCGTTGGGGATTATCAGCAGGTGTACGGGTGCCTTGGGTGCGATATCCCTGATGACGAAGCAGCTGTCGTCACGGTAGAGGATGTCGCTCTTTACCTCACCGTCTCCAATCTTGCAAAAGATACAGTCCTCGGACATTTTTTATCCCTCTACGCTGGGTGTGATGGCTCTCTACACGGAACAGCCGGTCTCTCTGGTTGGCTCATACCTAAGGGGTCCTACTGTAACACTGCAATCGCCTCTATCTCGACCAGGAAGCTGGGACTCACCAGCGCCTTGACAATCACGCTGCTGCTGGCCGGTCCGTTTTTGGGGAATCGACGAAGACGGGCGGCAGCGTAGGCCGGGTATTCATCGACGTTTACCAGGAAGGCGGTGATCTTCGTCACGTCTTCCCAGGTCGCACCGGCGGCCGCCAATCCGGCCCCAACATTCTTGAAGCACTGCTCCGACTGAGCGCCGCAGTCGCCCTCGCCCACCAGGTTGCCGTCGCCGTCGATGGATACCTGGCCCGAGACGAAAACGATGTTGCCTAACTTTGTCGCGGGTGAGTAGCCCTGGGGTTTGTTCTGGGGATTTGGAAAATGAGTTTCTCTCGCCATCGATAGACCTCCTGATTCTGTCTTTTGTTAGCGCCGACGGTTTAGTCTGACATATCACCTGACACGATTGGCCACCGCCCCCAGGTGAAAACAGCGTCGAGTGTAACCATTTCGACAAGCTCAGCGGGAGGGACTCGGCATGACATGTTCCGAATCCTTTTACCCCAGGGTATAGCTAATTGAGAGACACTCGGCTGGAAAGTTGCGGTAACGCCTGCCACGGCTATGGGGTCTTGAGGGCATTCATGTATCCGACCAGGGATTCCGGTGCCTGATCTCCAGTGCCAGATCTCCGAGGGTGTAGTCGTCTTTCCTGACCCGTAGGTCGAGGTAGACTAGCGTAGCGGCGATGGGTAATACGGGGAAGATCACGATGCTGGCGATGCTCGCAACGATGTTGCCAAGGATACCGTTTATGAGGCCCATCAGGATGGTCGGTATACTCATTGCAATTGTCAGCAATATGAAGATGCACACGAACACTATTCCAATACCGAACACCCGCCACCAGCTACCGCGTATAAGGTCGCTGCTCCGCCTCAAGGCCGCTATCGGGTCCTTGCCCTCCACTATGATCGCCTGCGCGAAGAAATACCACTTGACCAGCAGGTAGAAAAACAGCGGGATTCCGACCAGAATAATCGACAGGATGGCAGACCCTAACAGCGCCAGACCTACGACCACGACGGCGAGTATCAGTGGAACAATCCGAGACCAGGCCAGGCGGAGACTTCGCCCCACGTCGATACTCAGTCCCAGAGTCCTTTGTCCGGTGGCGTCGACCGTGGCGGCAAAGGCGAGCAGGGAAGCCGCGAAACCCGCCAGTGCGAAAAACCAGGAGATTTGGGCGGGCGTGAAAACGGAGAGCAGTGTCGGAACCTGCGGCACAAGGGCTATGGACAAGAAGGACCTCGGGTCCGATCTGTATATCGCGATGGTCCCGTCGACCAGTTGGCCCAGGTTCCTGGGCTGCAGGTCATGGTCCTCGCGGTCTACCGGCCGGTACGCCGAAGGCTCGCTTCGGGTCGCCAAGGGTGAGCCGCATCCCACGCAGAAGCGCGCATCGGCCGGATTAACTTGTCCGCAGTGGGAGCAGGTCACCGCATCCCTCTACCAGCTCAATCGGTCCTCAGTTGGGAAACTCCAGGAGCTCGATCCTCGTGTCGTCCGGCGCCTTGATAAAGGCGATTCTGGGTCCGTTGGGGGTCTCGATGGGGCCCTCCATCAGTTTGGCCCCGAGACCTTCCAGTCGCCGGATCTCCGCCTCGATGTCGTCCACGTCGACCCCGAAGTGCTCCAGACCCCAGTGGGCGTTGGCGTTTCCTTCTTCCATCTGCTCGTCGGTCCGCGCACCCGATATATTCACTACGGTTCCGTCGGGCATCTCGCACCGGATGAACCGGTCGCCGAATACACGTGTCGAATCGCTTGCAATGCGGAAATTGAACGCCTTGACGTACCAGTTGGCCGTCTTTTCGGGGTCGGGCGCTTTCAGATGCACGTGATTGAATTTATAGGCCAATTTGCTCCTCCAGATTGGACCTGGCCATCCGTCACCACTTTAATGAGCCGCCGAGGTGGACAGGTACGCTTGTAAAATCGGTCCGGGCACTGGCGATGGTCGCCCTCCGTCAGGTAATACCACGTTGCCCGGTTGCTGCAGGAAAGCCTATGGCATGTGCCGTCAGGCTGTCAAGAGACTTCGCGACACAGATGCCAATAAGATGGACGTCCGATTGACCGGCGCTGTCGCGCTGTGCTAGCGTGGCCGTACTAAAAAAGAGCCTTGCGCGGCCGAAGGTAAGGTGAACAAAACGGTGCGATCAAGAGCGGATGTGGTAATTATCGGCGGTGGGGCCATCGGCG
>CAZEDC010000071.1:0-5558 GCA_964510985.1 uncultured Dehalococcoidia bacterium | reverse complement strand
GAGGTAGTCACTCATCTTGTCCCAGTGGTAGTCGCCAGTTGGTGTCAGCCGACACTCTCCGGCAAGGACCTCCTGCGAGGTGCAGTTGGCGCCGGTGACTTTGTGCTCCCATCTCCAACCGTCGTAACCCACGTGGATGGCCAACTCGGTTATCCAAATGGGCGTGTCCGCGTACCCCTGTCCGTTCAGATACTGCCTCATGCCCTGGAGTTGGTCTATCACGATGGCGGAGTGGAGGGCCTTCTGGCCTTTCCAGGACGGTTGATTACTGGGGTCAGGGTCGTTGTTGGGTGTGTGAAACCAGTCGATTGGATATGTATCGATGGCCCACGCGTCCACCGACGGTCTTACTCCATACAGGGCCTCGTAAGTGTCGATAAAGTCCTTTAACCAGGCCTCGCCGGTCGTGTAATCGCAGAAAACAAAGCAAGTCCAGTCCCAGTTGAGTATGGCGGGGCCGACGATCTTGGCCGTAGGATCGGCGTCTATAATCAGGTCGCGATAGTAGCGGAATACCGGCGCGAAGCGGGCTCCAGTCATCTCAGTGTACCGGTTGGGCTCGCCGAACATATACCAGTAGGAACCCGGCGCCGATGCGGACGTCTGCCAGACGTCCGCTGGGTTGGCGAAACCGAGTGCCGCGATCTGCTCCTCGGTCAGCGTGTCTATGGGCTCTGTATCCAACGAGGTCCAGACTGTGGGGTTTGTCGAGATCCACAGGTAGGGAACTTTGTTGGCGCCCGCAGGAACCTGAGACATGTCTTGTTTGAAATCCAGGTACCAGTCAACACCGAGCCCATCGAGGAAGTTCTGAGTCGCGGCTGGCGATTCGGGATCAAGGATCGCCACACCGTAACGTGGGTCTGTCGGTGGGGTGGGAGTGGGTGTCGGTGTATGGGTGGGAGTCGGGGTCGGTGTGGCTGTGGGGGTTGGTGTTGGTGTGGGGGTCGGAACGATCATCCGGGTTGGTGTGGGGGCCGGAACAGAGGGCTGCGGGGGCGGGGGTGTGGATGTCGGAAGGGGCGTCTGGGTGGATGTGAGGGCCGGAGCAGAGGGCTGCGTGGGCGTGGGGATCGAAGTCTGCGTCGGTGTCGGCGTCACGGTAGGTATAGGCAGTGGAGTTGGGATTGAGGTGGGAGCGGAAAGCGGCGTGGGTGTTATGGTGGCGGGAGGACGTGGCGTTGCCGTCGAGGTTGGCGCTGGAGTGGGGCTTGGGCTGGGCGGTGCGACCGGAGTCGGGCTGATCACAGGCGTTGGTGTCGGCGTCGCCGAGGGAAATGGAGTGGGAGTGGGTGTGGCCGTGGGGGCGGCCGTGGCCGTGGCGGTGACAGCCGGGATAGGAGTGGCGGTTGGAGGCGTCTGAGGTGTTCGAGTCGGTGTCGGTGGCAACGTCGTCGGAGACGGGCGCGCCGGTATGAGGGACGGGGAGGGACTGGGTCCGGCGGCCGGTGTAACCGTGGGAGTCGGGCTGGCGGCCGGGCCGAGGTCACCGTTTTTTTTATCAGCGGTGATGGCAAAGAGGGAGAGACCGGAGGATATAGCTTCGTACCGGACTTCAGTCGCAGTTTGGCCGACAATTTTGGTCAACAGCGGCACCCAGGCGTCGGCAAACCTTTGTAGCATTACGTCACCGGGGTCATGGCCACCGGTCACCAGCCAGTCGCTCCCGACCTCGAAGACGATAGTCGCCAGGTCAATGGCGACATCGTCAAGGTCTGGATGGCTGATCTGAATCAGCTGATAGATCTCTGCCTCTGCCGGCAGTTCTTGCCGGACCGGCTGTCCCGAGAGTGTGGCGATCTCGAACTCCACTTCCTGGGTGGAGCGTGTGGTCAAGATCTTCAAGGACCTTACTGCGATGGCGGGAGTTTCTAGCTCCAAAGCAAGGGAGCCGTCCGGTAGGGCTGTGGCAGAACTGGATTCCAGGGCAGTAACTGTGAGCCCTTGCGGCGGCGTGAAGAGGGTAGGCGTTTTTTGAGAGGAATCGGAGCAGCCGCCTATAAATAGCGCGGCTATCACCACTACCGCGAACCCTTTCCTCATATGCTCTCCGAGACCTCCTGGGCTGCCCTCAGATGTGACGGTCTATGGAAGGGCGCGGCCTTAGGCGGTCTCCCGATGTAGATATGAGTGCTGGCCCCGACCTGTTGGGGCGCCCATCGATGTCCGTTAGAGGTCACGTCAATAGGTGTGTAAACAAGATCAGGCGGCGACCTCCACAACGACAGCCTCGATGGCCATCCCATCCACGTATTGCGCTCCATCGTAGACCTCCCTCATCAGTCCTGGAGCCTTGAGGCGCCTAAAGCGCTTCTCGGCCACCATCAGCACCTTCCAGATCACTGCGGTAGCTCGGTCCACCCTCTTGTAGCGTTTAGCGGCATCGGTGCGAAGCCTTAGGGCGGCGAATGGCGACTCCACGGGATTCGTCGTCCGCAGATGCTGCCAGTGCTCCCTCGGGAACTGGTAGAAGGTCATCATCCGTTCCCAATCACGTTCGAGAGTCTCAGCGGCGGCTTGGTATCCGCGTTCACGACACCAGGCAACGAACCGCGACTTGAGCCGCTCTGCCTCCTTGCGGGTCTCGGCATAGGGGATGTGGCACAGGACCAGCTTGGCTTGCGTGTGTTCCCTCTTTGGCAGCTTGCCGAGCACATTGACGATCTTGTGGTTCCAGCAGCGCTGCTCAGCGGCTTGTGGATAGACGTTGCGCAGAGCACCCCAGATACCCAGGTGACCGTCCCCAATGATTAGTCGTGGGCACTCCATCCCATGTCGTTTCAGATCCCGCAGCACCTCCGACCAGCTCTCGGTGGACTCCCGGTAGCCCGGTACAGCAGTGACAACGGCCTTCCTACCGTCACTCAGCGCCGCCAGCACCACTGGGATCGCCGCCTTATCCCTTTCCAGGCCTGCCTTCATGTACACACCATCCACCCACATGTACACTACTTCAAGGTCACCTAACGGCCGCTGGCGCCACTCTGCCAACTCGGCATGCCACTTCTCTTTCAGCCGCGCTACGGTGCTCGCTGATAAAGGTGCCTCCTCGCCCAACAGTCCTCACAGGGCCAGGTCGAAGTCCCCTTCGGCCAAACCATGGAGGTATAGTTCGGGAATCAGACGGGCCACCTCCTTGCTTTTGCGAGCGAACAGCGGTAACACATGACTCTCGAATCGCTCCTCGGTGTTGCGAACCCGAGGCCGTTTCACCCGGATCGTCCCCGAACTCAGCGTCAACCTCCGTGGCTTGCTGTAACCATTCCGGTAACCAGGAACGCCGTCCAGGGATGAGCGCCGTGCTGGCCTTACCCTCCCCAAGAACTCCGTGACCTCGTCCTCCAACATCTCTTGGATCAGATGCTGGACCTGTCCCCAAACCCATCCCTCCAGGTACTCAAACTCCACTCTTGACTCAGCTGTGCTATTGGTGTTTTCCTTCCTCATGGGCGGTGTTACCTCCTCTTGGGCTCCAAGCCCGTTTTGCTTCAGAGGCAGGTTACACCGCCTGTCTATTTACACACTTTTTGAGGGTACCTCTGTCCGTTAAGTTATGTTACAGGGTGGATATGTCACGGGCAAACGACACATGGCTATAAAGACAGGTATCCTCGCCCTCTGTCGTTAGAGATGGGGAAGGGGTCGCATGTTATTCGACGGACAACAACGAGCGCCGCGACCATCGGTCGCGGCGCTTGAAGAAACCCGATACTCTTTTGGGAGGCCTACCGGTCTCGTCCCGGTCGCAACTTGTTCATGACCCTGCGGGCAAGTCTGCGAATGGGGCCGACGGACCCATTCGCACTCGGGTTCGAATCGTCTTGTAGATAGTACTGGCTGTAGTAGTAGTAGTAAGGGTATCGATAGCCGTAGCCGAGCCTGGTGTGTTTTAGCTTGTTGATTATGACCCCGGTGATGCCAACCTGCGTGCTTCTGAGGGTGTCGAGGGCTGCACTTAAAGAGGAAGACTTGGTCGAAAGACCGTCCACTACGACGATGGCCTTATCCGATTGGGCCGCCAGGATGGAGGCATCCGCCAAGATCAGGACTGGAGGGCTGTCCACGAATACCATATCGTAGGATTCCGCAAGTTGACGAAGCAGGGTGGCCATGCGTGGCGAATCCAGAAGTTCCGATGGGTTGGGTGGGTGCGGCCCGCTGGGTATGAGATCGACGCCCGACTCCGAGGTGGACCGTATGATGTCTGGCAACCCGATGTTGGCATCGGCCAGGGTACTGCTAAGGCCGGGCTCTTTGGTGATATTGGGGAAAAATCGATGGGCCGAAGGACGGCGCATGTCGCCGTCCACTATCACCACCGTCTTTCCTGTCTGAGCGGACGCAACGGCCAGATTGGCCAGCAGCGTACTCTTGCCCTCCCCGGGTCCTGGAGAGGTTACCAAATGAACGTTACCGGGTTGGTTGACGGCGGTAAACTGGATGTTGGCTCGTATCTGCCTCAAGGCCTCGGCGTAGCCCGAGCTGGGTGCGGAAGACATCACGACGGAACCTTCCTCGATCTCGCGTGGAGGCCAGTGAAAGACCATGCCCAGGCTGGTTACTCCGAACCTGCGGCCGAGCTGGTCGGGGGATCGGACCGTATCCGTCAGGTTCACCAACAGCATAGCGCCACCCGTCGCTAACACGATGCCCAGCAGCGCGCCCAATAAAATGTTCTGGCGGCTGTTGGATGTCGGCGTATACGGCACGGACACGGGATCCAGCAGTGACAGACTGTCCACGGCGGTCAGCTGGGCGCTGACGAGGTCCTGGATGTCGGTTATTCCCTGGGCCCTGGCCGCGCTTTGCAGCCGAGCGATATCGGCCAGGCGCTGCTCGACTATGTAGACAATAAACTGGTCCGCCACGATCTGCGCGGTGATGGCGGCATACGCCGGGTCGGTGTACTTGACCTTGAGGTTGATCACTGGTGGGTTGCTATCGGTTTCGGCCGATACCAGTGAGGGCAGATTGCGGGGTCCGAAAGGCACAGCGCCGTCCAGCTGGACACTATCCAGGAAGGTCTTGCTGGTGATCAGCCGGGTATATGTGGCGGCCAGCTCGGTGCTCCGTCCAAAATCACTGAGGCCCATCGAGAAGCCGGGTCCTCGATACTGGACGAGAATGGTGGCCTTGGCCTCGTATACGGGAATCTGAGACCGGCTATAGAAGTAGCCGCCCAGTCCGCCTAACGTGGGAAGCAGGAGGATCAACCACCAGTAACTGAGAAAGATACCGATGTATTTTTTTATGTCAATTGTATCTTCTTCGATGGTTGATGTCCTTTCCGTAGGTTTTGTTTCTATCGTGGGCCCTGGCGCAGGCGCTCAAGGCAGACTGCATGAATACCCAGACAACGAATGCCTCGCCAACGTCAACTCCCCGACCGTAGCGACCGCCGATTAGATATTTTACCATCTTACTCAATAGCTTACATTTCCACACTTTCTGAGGCGCATCTATTTTGGTACGGTAACCAGATGGATATCCGCCATCCACGTGTCACAATGGCACATTGCCGGACGCACAAAACGGTACTGGTGCTTGGTTGTTTGACG
>CAZEDC010000070.1:0-2866 GCA_964510985.1 uncultured Dehalococcoidia bacterium | reverse complement strand
ACTTCGGTGTCGAGATCCGGTACCTGCAAGAGGAGACGCCGCTGGGGACCGCGGGCGCCCTGAGCCTGTTGGAGAGGTCAGACGACACCGTACTTGTGATAAACGGGGATATACTGACGCGGGTGGATTTCCGGGCCATGCTGGACTTTCACCAGGAGCACAGGGGAGACATGACCGTCGCCGTCGGGACCCACGAGTTTCGCGTCCCCTACGGTGTAATCGAGAGCGATGGCGTGGCCGTCACCGGCATTACCGAGAAGCCGTTGGTGAGACATTTCATCAACGCCGGCATCTACCTGTTAGCCCCAGACGTCCTGGGGTATATCCCGTCCAGCGAGGGCTACGACATGACCGACCTGATCGCCAGGGTCCTGTCTGAAGAGCGTACCGTCCTCGGTTTTCCCATGCACGAGTACTGGCTCGACATCGGTCAACTGGAGGACTACCGGAAAGCCCTGGCTGAGATAGAGAAGTCAGGAGACGCATAGGGATGGGTATCAATGTCCTCGTCAAAGTCGGCGGTACGCGGAGGGGCTTTTGGGTCAGCGTCGCCAAAGAGCTCTCACGCGACCACCACATTACCATTTCCGGCGGCCCCGGTATCGTAGAGGTCGTCCAACGGGTGGCACCCGAGCTGGCGATAAACGTCGATGTCCGTTCGAATTTCAAGCCCTCCATCGATAAGGACCGCATTATCGATGAGTGCAGGAAGCGCGAGGATCGGTACGGCGAGTTTTTCTCGATGATCTCTTCACAAGATAGAGGACTGGGCAAGGGGTATATATTCAATGCCGACAAGCACCCCGATATGGTCAATTCCTGGTGGGGCCATGAAGAAAAGCTGACGGCAATATTACAGGATTTCGTCTATCATGAACAACTCGTCAGCCGATACCCCGTAGATGCCATCATCACACCGTACAACGATAAGATCACCAGCCTCGTTGCCAGGCAACAAAAAATCCCTACCATGGCTATCTCGCAAGCCAGGACAGGCAGCAGGTTCCTGTGGGCCGAGGACGAGTTTGTCAGTAACGCCCATCTCGAAGCGGCTTTGAAAAAATTCCTGGAAGATGGGCAGGATATCGACGCCTCATCCCCCCTACCGGACTACCAGCAGATTACCTCATCCAGGGAGTTTCACAGCCGTATTGACTATTCCTACAGGTTCGCCCTCAAAGAGTCAGGGCGCCGCATCCTCAAGGAGTCGTACAACGCGGCCCGAGCGACCGCCGGTCGGTTCATTCGCAGGAAGCCGGCCCGGAGCCGTCGAGACGGGTATCGCTTTGCCGGATGGGTTGGGCCCGTCTTGAGACGTCCGTATATCCACCGGTACTTTCTCAAACACGGCCTCAGGCCGGAGAATCTGGACGGCTACAAGTTCGTCTATTTCCCGCTGCATCTGGAGCCGGAGGTCGCTCTCCTGGCACTCTCCCCCGAGTTCAATAACTCCATGGAGGCAATCGCCTGGATATCAAAATCCCTGCCGGCGGACACAATTCTGTTGGTGAAAGAGCAACCCGTTAGCTTCGGGATCCGGTCCCGGCACTTCTACGACAACCTACGGCGAATAGGAAACGTAGCTCTGGCCCATCCGTCAGTTCATCCCTGGGACTGGATCAAGGCGGCGAAATTCACGGCCACCATAACTGGAACCACAGGCTTTGAAGCCGTAAATTTCGAAAAGCCGGTGCTGTCTTTCGGGAAGCACCAGATCATCAATAACCTCCCCACAACCCGGTACGCCCATAACTATGAAACGACGAGGCAATCTGTCGATGAGCTATTGAAAATGGATCCGGATGATACTATCTTCAAGAAAAGCAAAAGGGCCATGTATCTGGCGCAATTGGAATCATCGTTCGAGCTTCCCGATTACTCGGACGTTTACCGAAAAGCCGAGCCCGCACCTGAGTTGGCGCATATAGCCGTCAGTAGGCTGTACGAGCAGTACCCTAACGTGTTCAAGCAGGCATGAGTCAGACCCACGAACCGAGAAAAGTTGCATCGACCGGCTCGGACCGGCCTCAGACCGCCGTCTGGGTTTACCCCTTTGACAGTGCCGGAAGCAACGGGGCGGACCTGCTAGGCGGCAAGGGGGCACACCTGGCCGAGATGACACAACTTGGACTGCCGGTGCCGCCGGGTTTCGTGATTACGACAAGGGCCTGCCTTGAGTATTTCGAATCCGGCCGACGTTTTCCCGATGGTCTCTGGGAGCAGACGCTAACCGCCACTAGAGCTCTGGAGAAGTCCACGGGTCGCGGGTTCGGCGATCCGGACAATCCCCTGCTGCTGTCTGTCAGGTCTGGCGCCGTCGTTTCGATGCCCGGCATGATGGACACCATCCTCAACCTGGGAATCGACAGCGACATCGGCGAAGGCATCGGCCGCCGGACCGGAGACCCCCGATTTGGACTCGACCTGCACCGGCGCTTTATCCAGATGTACGCCAACGTGGTCCTTGGAGTCGAGAACTCCAAATTCGAGCAAGCTTTAGAGGAGCAAAAACAAAGGTCGGGCGTAAGTCGCAACGCAGACCTTGGGTCCGAGGACCTTCGTGAGGTTATCTCCCTGTTCCAGGCGACGGTGGAAAGCGAGAAGGCAGGTGTGATCCCCAACGACCCGTATGCCCAACTTGAGAGTGCTGTCAGGGCCGTGTTCGAAAGCTGGAATACCCGGCGCGCCATCGACTACCGAAACTTCCACCGAATACCCCACGACCTCGGGACCGCCATCAACGTCATGGCCATGGTCTACGGCAACGCGGATGACAAAAGTGGCTCGGGCGTGATCTTCACACGCGACCCGGCCACCGGCGAGAACATATTGTACGGCGAGTATCTGATAAATACACAGGGCGAGG
>CAZEDC010000069.1:0-23172 GCA_964510985.1 uncultured Dehalococcoidia bacterium | reverse complement strand
GAGAAGCGGGCGAAGGAGATCACGGCCGACCTGGACGGCGTCCTTTACACTGTGGCGTCGGTCCGCAGACGAGAGGCGCACAGTCGCCCCTCTCCCCCGTTCATAACAAGTACCCTCCAGCAGGAAGCGTCCCGTAAACTCAGGTTCACCGCTCGCCGAACGATGCAGGTCGCCCAGCAACTCTACGAGGGCCTTCCCATCGGAGACGAGGGCTCGGTGGGATTGATCACTTATATGCGTACCGACTCGACCAACGTGGCCGCTTCGGCCCTGAGCGAGGCCAACGCATACATTAAGCGAAAGTTCGGGCCCGAGTACGCACCAAAGTCCCACCGGGTGTACACGCGGAAGGTCAAAGGCGCCCAAGAGGCCCACGAGGCCATCAGGCCCACGTCCATAGGCCGGGAGCCGGAGTCGGTACGTCAATACCTGAATTTGGAGCAGTTCCGGCTCTACGACCTGGTCTGGAAAAGGATGCTGGCGAGCCAGATGACCGACGCCTTGTTCGACTCCACGACCCTGGATATAAATACCGCTAACACGAACTCCGGTGCGCAGTACGTGTTCAGGGCTGTCGGGTCGATACTCAAGTTCCGGGGTTTCCGAGTCCTGTACATGGAGGACACCGACGACCCCAACGGCGGTGAAGAGGAGACTGCTCCACTTCCCGAGGTGGCCCAGGGTGACATGCTGGAATGCCTAGGGTTGCTGCCGGGGCAGCACTTCACCCAGCCTCCTCCGCGGTACTCGGAGCCCACGCTTATCAAGGCACTGGAGCAGCAAGGAATAGGCCGCCCCAGCACCTACGCACCCATCATGGGCACCATCCTGGAGAGGGACTACGTGCGCAAAGAGCTCGGGCGGTTCGTGCCCACCAAACTGGGCACCGCAGTCACCGATCTGCTGACGGCCCACTTCCCCGACGTCATGAACATCGGATTCACGGCCCGTGTAGAAGAGGAATTGGACGAGATCGCCAGCGGAGAGCAGGAGTGGGTGCCGGTCCTCAGGCAGTTCTACGAGCCCTTCGACAAGGCCATCGAGCGGGCCATGAAAGAGGCTGAACGGGTGCCCAGAGACCAGATCGACGAGGAGACCGACGAAGTCTGCGAGAAGTGCGAACGCCCCATGGTCATCAAGTCCGGGCGATTCGGGCGGTTCCTCTCCTGCAGCGGGTTCCCCGAGTGCAAGAACTCCCGTCCGCTGTTGGCTAGGGTCGGCGTGGAGTGCCCGGAGTGCGGCAACGACCTGGTTGAGCGCAGACAGAGGGGAAAGAATGGGCGCAGATTCTACGGCTGCTCCGGCTATCCGGCCTGCAACTTTGCCGTAAACCAGAAGCCGCTGCCGGAACCATGCCCGGACTGCGGAAAGCTGCTGGTCGCGTTGGGCCGAACCAAGGCCCGGTGCACCTCGTGCGAGTACCGGGGTCCGCTGCCCGAGAGCGAGCCACAAGAGGCCGTGGTCTAGGCCCACTCTCTAACTCTCCCATTCTTCCTGCAGCCCTTAAAATGCTGGTCGGCCCACCCTTGCGTCATTCGACAGCCATCTCGGTCCTGTCCGAGTCCCGCCCGCTTCAACTGGACCAGCGATTCGTGACGGCTCATTGGAAACCCGAGGAAAAGGGTGGCAGGATTCCGTTGGAAGGAGCGTCTAGCCTGCGGTAATCTGGAGCCATGCAGAGTGACGAGTGGCGCACCCTCCTCGCAAGGTTCAAGGAGCACCTCCAAGCCGACAAGGGCCTGGCCGACCTCACTGTTCGGAACTACCAGACCGACCTGGCGCCCCTCCACGAATACATGAAGATTAAGGATATCCGGGGCCTGGACGCCATGGACAGAGTCGCCTTCCGGGGCTACCTGGCATGGCTGGGCGAGTTGGGGTACGTCAGGGCCAGTATAGCCAGGAAGCTGAGCGTGCTGCGGACATTCCTGCGGTGGTTGGTCCGCCAGAATGTTATCAACAAGGACCCGATGCCCAAACGGGGGATCATGAAAATGGACTCCCGGCTGCCCAGATTCCTGACACAGGACGAGGCGGCCAGGCTGGTCCAGGCGCCCGAGACGTCAGACCTGCTGGGTCCCCGCGACCGGGCCCTGCTGGAGCTGATATACGCGGCCGGCCTACGCGTCAGCGAGGCAAGAGACCTGAACATCAGCGGTGTGAACCTGGAGACCAGGGAGCTTCGCGTGACCGGCAAGGGCTCCAAGCAAAGGGTAGTCCTCATCGGAATCGCGGCGAGGGACGCCCTGGCCCTCTACCTTCGGGAGGTGCGCCCCAAGCTGGCCAACCGGGCCAGCGGTATGGCACTGTTCTTGAACCGGTTCGGAGGCCGTCTGAGCCAGCGCAGCGTCCAGCAGAAGGTGCGGAAGTACGCCGGGAAGGTCGGCCTGGGCTCCGGTGTTCACACCCACACGCTACGGCACTCCTTCGCCACCCACCTCCTGGAGGGCGGGGCCGACCTGCGGGTGGTGCAGGAGCTACTGGGCCACTCCAGCCCGGCAACGACCCAGATCTACACCCACGTCACGGCGTCGCAGGCAAAAGAGGTCTACCTGGCGGCCCACCCGAGATCGAAACGGTCTGAACCCGAAGCGGTTTCGGAATCGTCGGACGGATAAAGCGGGACGAAGATAGGAAGTTAACCACGGCACTCTCGCCATCGTTGGTCCCGGCAACTCGGGGGTAATACCTCAAGAAGTGCGAAGCGCGTGGTGGCGGACGCGTAGAGTCGAACCAGAGCGTCAGTAACCTCAACCCGGCATTAAGCCTGCACCAGTGACGACTTCTCGGTATAATCGAGGAAGTGCTGAGTGGTCGAGCGAGGGATTGAGAAATGAAGATACTGATAATCAACGGGCCTAACCTCAATATGCTGGGAAAGCGGGACCCTACCCACTACGGGGCCAAGTCGCTGAAAGAGATCGAAGGTCTCGTCGGCGAGAAGGCGCGGGACCTGGGCGTGGAGGTCGAGTTCTTCCAGTCCAACCACGAGGGTGACCTGGTGGGGTACATACAGACCGAGGCGCCCCAGGCCTCCGGCATCGTCATCAACGCCGGTGCACTGACCCACTACAGTCTGGCCCTGAGGGACGCCCTCGTGGACTCGCGACTGCCCGTGATGGAGGTTCACCTATCCAATATTCATGCCCGGGAGGAGTTCCGGCACTACTCGACCATCGCGCCTATCGCCATTGGGCAGATCGCCGGTCTGGGATGGCAAGGATATAATTTTGCGCTAGAATACCTGGCAACGCACATCGAGAAATAACAAGGAGAAGCTGCTTCTCCCAGGCCACATCCGGTAATCACCTCAGACCGGTCACTCCCGTTCCGGGCGCAGGACGTGCCGGCGTCTCCGTCCCTGGTCAAGAGACCTTCGGGTTTCTCGCGCGGCCTATAAGTCCCTCTTTGTGTACCCAAATATACGAAAGGCATATCATGACGACCGACTCCAGGATAGATAGGATAGAAAAATTCCGGGAGGAGATCAGAGAAAAGGGTCTGGACGGCGTGCTGATCTCCGCCGACGAGAACCGCCGTTACCTGTCCGGGTTCACCGGGTCGGCCGGTTACCTTCTCTTAACCCCGAAAGACGCGGTACTGGCCACCGATTTCCGCTACGTAGTGCAGGCGGGCAGGCAGGCGCCGGACTTCAGGGTCGAACGGATCACAGGAGGGACGGTCTGGCTACCCGGTATGGTCTCGGACCTGGGTATTAATCGATTGGGCTTCGAGGGCCACAACGTAACCGTCGCCACCCATTTCGCGATGCAGAAGGCCTTCGAAGATGCCGATAACCCGGAGCGCCCTGAGTTGGTCTCCACGACGGGAATGGTCGAAAAGTTGAGGGCGGTCAAAAACGAGGAGGAGCTGGCGCTGCTCCAAAAGGCGGTCGACATAGCCGACCAGGCGTTCGAACGGGTGGCACCCACCATCGAACCGGGCGTCACGGAGCAGGAGGTCGCCTGGGAGCTGGAGAAGGCCATGCGAGAGCTGGGGGCCGAGTCGGTGGCATTCGACATCATAGTCGGGGCCGGTCCCAACGGCGCCCTGCCACATCACAGGGCCGACGAGACGGTGATCAAGAACGGTGACGCGGTGGTTATAGACATGGGCGCCAGGTATTTGGGATACTGTAGCGACCTGACGCGGACCCTGGTGGTGGGGGAGCCGGACGAGATTTTCACACGGGTCTACGAGACGGTGCTGACGGCCCAACTGTCCGCCGAAGAGAGCTTACGGTCGGGCATGACCGGCGAAGAAGCCGACGCCATAGCCCGCGAGATCATAGAGAAGGCCGGGTACACCGAAAATTTCGGCCACAGCCTGGGCCACGGAGTAGGTCTCGAAGTCCACGAACATCCCCGGGTGGGTCAGAGGTCAGGCGACCCGCTGACCGACGGTATGGTCTTCAGCGTCGAACCGGGCATCTATCTGTCGGGCTGGGGCGGAGTGCGGATAGAGGACATGGTGGTCCTGGAGAACGGGCGGGCCCGGGTCATGAGCGGGGCCCATAAGAGTCCGAGGGCGAAATAGAAATCAGCGATTAGCAGTCAGCCATCAGCGGTCAGCTATCAGCATCAACGGTCGGCGGATAGGCGCCGGGGTTGTTTAGGGGTAACAGCCTCCTTCGAAAATCGACCGACGCTGACCCCCAGGAGTAAAAATGTCAATCGGTTATCGCGACCTGCGGAAGGGGATGGCCATCGAACTGGACGGCGAGCCATACGTAGTGGTGGACTACGAGCGGAGCAAGATGCAGCAGCGGGCCCCCGTCATGCGCATCAGGTTCAAGGAGATCCGCTCCGGAAAGGTCGTGGACCGTACCTTCAACGGCTACGATGTGAAGCTGACGCCTGCCTCGGTGGATCGTCGCACGGCCCAGTATATTTACAGTGACGACAGCCTCTATTACTTCATGGACACCGAGACCTACGACCAGTTCCCCATGTCCAACGAGCAGGTGGGGGAAGCCCTTCAATACATGGTGGAGCAGACGACCGTGGAGATAGTGTTTTACGAGGGTAGCCCAATCGCCCTGGACATTCCATTCACGGCGGAACTGAAGGTCACAGCAACAGAGCCAGGGGTACGGGGAGACACGGCCCAAGGCGGGACCAAGCCCGCAACCCTGGAGACCGGGTTGGTACTGCAGGTCCCTCTGTTTGTAAATGAGAACGAGACCATCAAGGTGGACACCCGAACCGGCGAATATCTCTCCCGGGTCTGAGATGGCGATATATTCGGTCTCCCAGTTAACGTCTTATCTCAAAGAGCAGCTGGAACGAGACGCCCTGCTGCAGGACATCTGGGTGGTCGGAGAGGTGGCCAACCTGGCCCGGCCCGGTTCGGGCCACTCCTACTTTTCTTTGCGCGACGCCAAGGGGTCCTTCCGTTGTGTCATGTTCAGGAACTCCGTCGGCACCGAGCGGTTGGAGAACGGCGGCGCCGTCGTCGTCCATGGCCGGGTCTCGATCTACGAGGTCCGGGGCGAGCTTCAGCTTGTCGCCGATATCGTCCAACTGGAGGGTGTGGGCGAACTCCAACTGAAGTTCGAAGAACTCAATCTCAAGCTGCGGAACGAGGGCCTTTTCGAGCCCTCCCGAAAACGTCCGCTGCGCACGTTCCCGGAGCGTATAGGGGTGGTAACGTCGCCGACCGGGGCCGTGTGGCAGGACATCCAGATGGTGGTCGCCCGCCGCTACCCACTGGTCGAGCTGCTGCTGGCGCCCACCGCGGTGCAGGGAAACGCCGCCGCGCCGGGCATCGTGGAGGCCTTCGGAGAGCTTAACGGACTGCCCGACGTGGACGCCGTGATCCTGGCCCGAGGCGGGGGCTCATTGGAGGACCTCTGGCCGTTCAACGAGGAGCCTGTGGCCCGGGCGGTTTATTCGAGCCGGGCACCGGTCATATGCGGCGTCGGACACGAGACCGACGTCACCATCGCGGACCTGGTGGCCGACGTGCGAGCGCCGACGCCCTCGGCTGCCGCCGAGATCGCGGTGCCCGACCGCGCGGACCTGGCCACTCGGCTCCTGGTGGCCGACCAGGCGCTGGCGGCCGGCGTGTGGGCCCACATCGGGATGAAATCTGACGCGATGGAGCGACTGGAGGATAGGGTCCGTCGTGGCAGGCCGGATCTCGACGCCAAGCGCCTTCACATCGACGACCAATTACAGAGAGCCGCAACCCGGTTGACCCATGCCCTGGAAGTCAACACGCAACGGTCGGAAGGCCTCCTTCTCAGGCTGGAGGCGCTGAGCCCTGCCGAGACCCTCCGCAGGGGGTACGCCATCGTCCAGAGGCGCCAGGACGGCGTCGTGGTCAGCGAGGCCGCCCAGGTCAGTGTTGGCGAATCGGTCGATGTCACCCTGAGTCGAGGATCGCTGCAAACAGATGTCACGTCCGTTAAGACCCGCAGCGAACAGGGACCCATCGGAGCGAGCTAGAGAGCATAGCCCCAGAACAAACCGGAGGTGTTTCATGGCCCAGCAACAGGTAACCTATCCCGTCCAGTTCTCGATCGACTATCCAGATCGGCCTCTCAACCGCATGACCTCTTTCTTCCGGATTTTCACCGTGATCCCCATCGCCATCGTTTTGGGACTCCTCGGGGGCAAGTCGGGCGACTACGGGATCGCGGCGGGCGGCGTCCTGTTCGGCGCTCCTCTGTTGATGATTGTTTTTCGCCAGAAATACCCCAGGTGGTGGTTCGACTGGAACCTGGCGTTCATGAAGTTCGACGCAAGGGTCAACGCCTACCTGTCCCTCATGAGGGACGAGTATCCCTCCACTGACGAGGAGCAGGCGGTCCACCTCGAGGTCCCCTACCCAGACGTAGAAAGAGACCTGAACCGCTGGCTGCCCCTGATTAAGTGGTTCCTGGCGATACCTCACTTCATAGTGTTGTTGTTCCTGTTGATCGCCGCCCTGATCGTTGTTGTCATCGCGTGGTTTGCCATACTCTTTACCGGGCGCTATCCCAGAGACTTCTTTAACTTCGTTGAGGGGACGCAGCGCTGGGCCGTCCGGGTCGTCGCCTACGCGCTTCTGCTGGTCACCGACAGGTATCCCCCTTTCCGCCTTAACCCATAGTCCATCTCATCGAGTCGAGACCAGTATTCAGCCAACCGAGCACAACGGATCACACATGGTAAATAAGCAACCCAAAAATGCAGAGCCGGACAGAGAGAAACTCACCTTCGAGGAGGCCCTTAGCCGTCTGGACGAGACGGTCCAGGCCCTGGAGGCCGGAGGGCTGACGCTGAACGAGGCGACTGCCAGGTTCGAGGAAGGGATGAAGCTGGCCAGGCTGTGCAGCGAGATGTTGGCCGCCGCAGAGCTGCGCATCTCGCGCATCCAGACGGCCTACGGAGAGCAGATGCGGCTGCCGTCCGAAGAGGAGGATTCCGGCTCAGTGGAGGAAGAGGGTTCTTCCCAATAATGACAGGTGAAAAACTAAAGGCCGACTTTCATATGCACTCCCACTTCTCGCCGGACTCGGTAATGTCGCCGGAAGAGCTGGTGAAGCGGTGCCTAAAAGTGGGCCTGAACTGTATCGCCGTGACAGACCACAACACCACTGAGGGGGCGCTGGCAGTGCGGAGCATCGCCCCGTTCACGGTCATCGTCGGAGAAGAGGTCAAGTCCACCGACGGCGAGATAACCGGCCTGTTCCTCCAGGAAACTGTTCCCAGGGACTTGCCGGCTGTGGAAACGGCCAAGCGAATAAAGGAGCAGGGAGGGCTGGTGTCGATACCACACCCTTTCGACCGGTTTCGCAGATCGGTGATAAGCCGCGAGGCCCTGGACGACATCCTCCCCTACGCCGACATCGTGGAGGTGTTCAACGCTCGCAACAACCTCGAAGCCGACGACAGGAGGGCCTACGAGTTTGCCCGGGAGCACGGTCTGTTGACATCGGGGGTCAGCGACGCCCATACGACCTTCGAGCTCGGTCGCACTTTCGTCGAGATGCCGGAGTTTGACGGAACACCTAAGGGGTTCCTGGCCGCGCTGTCCCAGGGGCGCATCGTGGGTAGACGCACCAGCCCCCTGATCCACGTGATCACCACGTTGACCAAGGTCAGGAAACGCCTGCTCGGTGGAGACCCACGACGATAGACCGCCCTCCTTGTTTGCGGGGGCCCCTCGAGATCATCTGTCATGGTTGAACAGTCAAAGTTCACAACATACCTGAACGGGCAATTTATCCCTCACGACCAGGCCGTGGCCGCCTTGCAGGCGGAAGAGACACAGGCCGCCGGGGGGTACTACGACGGCGAACGCACCTTTAACCAACAGGTTTTCAGGCTCAGACAACACCTGGAGCGGTTGTTCCGCGGCCTGAGTTACTCCCGCATCGACCCGGGCTTGAGCATGGAAGACATGGAGGCCATCGTCCTGGAGGTACTTGATGCCAACCGGCACCTGCTGGGCCACAACGACGAGTTCAGTGTCACTCAGGTGGTAAATTCTACGCCCGGAAGCTCCGCCGATGAGCGGCCCAAAGTCAACATCGTCGTGTTCTGCCAGCCGCTCCAGTTCTCGGCCTTCGCGCAAAGCTATCGGACCGGCGTAAGGATTGTGACGCCGGCGACCTACAGCGTCCCCGAACGGGCCGTTCAGACCGGTGTCGACGGCAATGGCCAGCGAGTATACCAGCTAATGACTGGGAGTGAGGGGAGCATAACCGAGTGCGTGGGAGCCAACTTCATGTTCATCCGGGGCGGCCGGATCAAGCTGCCGGACCGGCATAACGTGCTGGCCGGGGTGAGCATGCAGACAGTCCTGGAGTTGGCCGAGTCGCTGGGAATCGCAGTCGATGAGGACGAGTACTCCACCTACGACGTCTACATGGCCGAGGAGGCCTTTGTGTCCAGTACCCGTCCTTGCATGCTGCCCGTCGCGACGGTCAATGGGCTCCGCCTTGGAGATGGGGTTTCGGGGCCGGTTACGGGCCGGCTCTTGGACGCCTGGCGTCAGCTGGTCGGGATGGACTTCGTCCAGCAGGCCCTGGACCAGGTTTCCTCCGATGACTCGAAGCCGCCCAGAGGTTAGCGGTTAAGCTGTACGGACAGATCCAATCTTCTTTGAAGGAGACCAGACTATGATGCCTCAGGAGTACAACATCGAGGGCAAGACGGTTATCGTGACCGCAGCCTCCAGAGGGATCGGCAAAGGCATCGCGCGGGTGCTTGCCGAGTCGGGCGCCAGGGTCATGGTGACCGCGTTGACCGAACGCTACCTGGGCCCGCTGGCCCAGGAGATGGCCGACGCCGGCCACCCCATAGAGACCCTGACCGCCGACGCCACCAAGTCCGACGACTGGCAGCGCACGGTTGACCAGACGATGGAGCGGTGGGGCCACATAGACGTGCTGATCAACAACCTGGGCGACGCCATACCAAAGCCGCTGGTGCCGCTGCCGGGCTCAGACAGCCCCGGCCCAATCACCGACGACGAGTGGCGCTTCGTACTGGACGTCAATCTCACCCAGGCGTTCATGGGGTGTCGTGCGGTCGGCCCCCACCTCCTGGAGCGGGGCGAAGGGAAGGTCATCAACATCAGCGGGTTCGCCGCACGTAGGGGTAGTCGGAACATGTTGGCATACTCCGCCGCCAAGGCCGGCCTGGCCCGGCTCACTCAGACCCTGGCCCTGGAGTGGGCACCTTACGGAATCACCGTTAATTCCATCGCCCCCGGATTCTTCCCGGACCCGGAGACCGGCGAACCCTCGCAGGTGGCATCGTCCCGGGAGAACGCACGGACCACTGTCCCGCTGGGCCGTGCGGGAGAACTGCGCGAGGTCGGCCTGCTAGCGCTGTACCTGGTGTCCGACGCATCCAACTACATGACCGGGGAAACGGTCTACCTCGACGGGGGAGTGACGTCCGCATAAAGGACCCCGCGAAGGCCAACCCGGGTGAATTATCCAGCCGGATTCGACTCCGGGTATTGATCGAAAAACGCCCGGATGAGCGTTGACAAGGAATTCGACGCCAGCCTATACTTTGTCCATTAAAGTATGGGTAGTTACCTGGCAGTGAGCATCCTCATCAGAGTCCTCTTCGATAGGGTTGCCCGATAGTGGCGAGGTCCACCAACCTCGTACCTGCCGCACCCCCAACCGTGTTGCCTCTCGAAAACTTACCGGTCCGAGGCCGTTCTGCGTGTGCTATCCCTGTATTCGCCACGGCCGCTGGAAGCGATCTGTGATGTCATGACCAAGTTCATATTCGTGACAGGCGGCGTTGTGAGTTCCGTGGGCAAAGGGGTCAGTGTCGCTTCTATCGGACGAATCCTGAAAAGCCGCGGCGTTTCCGTTTCTGTCCTGAAGCTCGACCCTTACCTTAATGTCGACCCCGGGACCATGTCACCGTACCAGCACGGCGAGGTGTTCGTAACCGGGGATGGCAGTGAGACGGACCTGGACCTGGGCCACTACGAAAGGTTCATCGACATGAACCTGACCCAGTTATCCAACCTCACCGCAGGACAGGTATATAGCGACGTCATCGCCCGGGAACGGAAGGGGGAGTTCCTTGGTGGGACCATCCAGTCCATACCCCACGTGACTGACGCCATTAAGAGGCGTATGCTGCTGCTGGCCGAAAATAGCGGTGCCGACGTTATCGTCGTCGAGGTGGGTGGAACCGTCGGCGACATCGAGGGCCTGCCGTTCCTGGAAGCCATTCGCCAGATGCGTAACGAGGTGGGCCGGGACAACGTGTTTTACGTGCACGTCACCTACCTGCCTTTTATCTCCTCCACCGGAGAGCTGAAGACCAAGCCCACCCAGCACAGCGTCCGAGAGCTGCGAAGTATCGGAATACAGCCCGATGTCATCATCTGTCGCAGCGACTACCCGTTGGACGATGGAATAAAACGCAAGATTACGATCCACTGCGACGTCCACGCCAGGGGTGTTATCACCCTCCCAACGGTCGATACCATCTACGAGGTGCCGCTACTACTGGAGGACGAGGGTCTGGGAGACCTGATAAGGGAGAGTCTGAGTATCCCGACGCAAGAGCGGGACATGGTGCAGTGGAGAGAGATGGTGGAAGCCATCAAGGCCCCGAAAGAGGCGCTGACCATCGCCGTGGTGGGAAAATACGTGGACCTGCGGGACTCCTACATCTCCGTAAAGGAAGCCCTGCTGCATGCTGGGCTCTTCCATCAGCGTGACATCGACGTTTTCTGGGTCCGGTCCGAAGATGTCGAAAAGGAAGGAGCCGAACAACTGTTGAGTTCCGCCTGCGGCATTGTCGTGCCGGGCGGATTCGGTCCCCGGGGCATCGAGGGTATGATCTCGACAGTCCGATACGCCCGCACCAACAAGGTACCCTACCTGGGCCTCTGTCTGGGTATGCAGGTATTGGTGGCGGAGGTGGCCCGGGACCTGCTGGACAAGCCCAAAGCCCATTCGACAGAGTTCGACCCCGACACCCCCGACCCGGTCATAGACCTGATGCCAGACCAGAGAGACATCACCGATATGGGAGGCACGATGCGCCTTGGTATCTACCCCTGCGAGCTCGTGAAGGGAAGCCGGGCCGCCGAAGCCTACGGCGTGACTCGGGTGGACGAGCGGCACCGCCACAGGTTCGAGTTCAACAACGAATACAGAGAGCGGTTCGAGGCAGTGGGATTGTGGCCCACCGGCCTTTCGCCCGATGGCCGCCTGGTAGAGATCATGGAGATGGCCGGACAACCCTTTATGGTTGGCGTCCAGTTCCACCCCGAGTTCCTGTCAAGACCCAATAGACCTCATCCCCTTTTCCGAGACTTTATAGGTGTCGCGGAGCGGACACTGCGGGAGGGCGGTCAGCACGCCCTGCCGATAGAGGGACTGGGCTCGGGTCCGGGGATATAGACGAAATTCGATATTTATGGTATGATTACCCACACATCCCCCGAATGTCCTTCTCCCCGGACACGCCCATCACCTCCGATTATTGGCGTTCTGGGGAACCGGGTACCATCACCGGAGTCACCACCATCCCCGATTTGCATCTGAATTAGGGTGCCTGCCCGGATGAGAGAACGCCCCGGTCTATCTTGATGCAGAGGGGCAGCAAATTTCACCAGGTCTGGGAGAAATCAGATAGCTGTAGCTGCAACGGCTCGATCCGAGAGCCAGTCGATAGGTGTTAGAGCACTCCAGGACTGTTCGATCAATCCCAGCTAGACGCGAGCGACTTGTTCTCGCCCTTAAACCAAGAGCATTCAGAGCGCCGCATTGTGGACTAATAGTGAGAACCTAATTTCAGGAATCTAGTGGCCTTGGACCTGCGAGGCCTGGAGCAGAATATGGACCTAGTTACGCTACAGAGCAAGACAAACGAGGAACTGGCAGACCTGGCCGTCGAGATGGGGGTTGTCGAGAACGGCTCCGGTGTTCGACGACAGGACATGTTAATGAAGGTGCTCAAGGCCTATGCCGAGCAGAACGGCCATCTCCTGGCCACCGGCATACTCTCGATCGCCAACGACGGATACGGGTTCCTGAGACAGGAAGGCCACTTCTCCGGTAGCGGAGACGTCTACGTGTCCCAGTCCCAGATCCGCCGCTTCGGCCTGAGGACCGGCGACGAGGTCGCCGGTCAGGTGAGGCCGCCAAAGGACGGCGAGAGGTACTTCGGGATGGTGCGTGTCGAGGCGGTGAACGGCGTCGAGCCCGATGCGGCGCGGGCCAGGCCGAACTTTGAAAACCTCACTCCGATATTTCCCACAGAGCACATCAAACTGGAGACGACCAGCGATAACCTCTCCAATCGCCTTATTGACCTCCTGGCGCCGATAGGCCGCGGTCAACGGGGCATGATCGTATCGCCGCCCAAAGCGGGGAAAACCACCCTCCTTAAGAACATCGCCAATGGTATTGCCGTCAACGCCCCGGACATACACATCATGGTCGCCCTCATCGGTGAGAGACCCGAAGAGGTCACCGACATGAGACGCTCTGTCCAGGGCGAGGTATTTAGCTCCACCTTCGATGAGCCGGTGGAGGACCACTGTCGTGTGGCCGAGTTGGTCTTGGAGCGGGCCAAGCGTGTTGTCGAGGGCGGCCGTGACGTTGCGATCCTGCTGGACAGCATCACCAGGTTGACCCGGGCCTACAACCTGGCAGTGCCGACCAGCGGTCGCACCCTGTCCGGTGGTATCGACCCAGTGGCATTGTATCCGCCCAAACATTTTTTTGGCGCTGCGCGCAATACCGAAGAAGGCGGAAGCCTGACGATACTGGCCGCCTGCCTTGTGGACACCGGCAGCCGTATGGACGACGTCATATACGAAGAGTTCAAAGGCACCGGCAATTTAGAGGTCCACCTTGACCGAAAGCTGGCCGAACGGCGAATATACCCCGCCATCGACATTGACCGCAGCGGGACCAGGCGCGAAGAGCTGTTGCTCGACGAGGCAACGCTGAAACAGGTCTGGCTGCTGCGTCGAATGGTCAGCATGATATCCTCCGACACCAACAAGTCCTCCGAGGCCACCGAGAGAATCCTCGAACAGATGAGCAAGACCAAGAACAACGAGAGTTTCCTGGCTACCATGGGTCGCGGAAACTAGAAAGCCGTCCTTAGTCCTATGCCACAAACCATTCGCAGAGGATGGGTCTCCCCCGGCCATGGGCGTTCTTACTGAGCTCGCCAGTACCTGGGATAACCGGTAGACTCGACCACCCATCTCAGGGCGGAAGATATGGGGAAAGTCTTGTCCGCTAACTCATTGACAAGGTACTGTAGGCTCCTATATAGTTCTGCGTGCTTGTTAAATTCTTCACCGAGTGGGTTCTAGCAGCGCTTATTGGGAATACATGTCCAGCTCTGGGGTCTTCGGTAACGTTTGATTGGCCGAGAGACCAGAACTCCAGTAGGACACCGAAATCCGCAATTAGCAGCGAATCCCCCCCGTTGGCCCTTGACAAAGGCATGGCGGTGGTGTAAAAATCGTACGGGCTGCAACTATGAAGGAGAGGCTCGAAGATGCTTTTGCCCTCCGCCCAATCGAGGGCGGACCCGGACCTCATTCCCTGGTGACGTAACCAGTGGGGTGTTTTTTCGTAAATCAAAACCCATTTTTCAAGTCATAGGAATCACCATCATAAGGGGGTAGGCAGTGAAAAACGTTATTAGAGCAGCACCCATCCTAGTGGCTCTAGCACTCTTCCTAAGCGTCTTAGGGATCGTGCAGACGCAAAGCGGGACGGTAAACGCAGCCGAAGGGTCGCTGAACATCAGGTCGGCGACATCGACGACGTCTACCGCATTGTCCTTCGCGACCTACAACCGCGAGGTGGGCGTGATAGTGGTAGATTCGGACTTGGCCGGAGACGGCACAATGACCGTAGCTGTGAAGAGCTCTAGCGACTCCACCGGTATTACCCTGACGCTAAATGAGAGCGCCGCAGCCGATGGTACGTTCAGCGCCCTGCTCAAGATCGCCACCACTACGAGCACGTCCACGCCTACGGCCGTGATTAAAACGGCCGATGGCGATACCGTCACCGTAAACTACACCGACGCGAGCCCAGCTGTGGTGACACCGGCGACACTTACGGTCGAAACGGGTAAACCGACCATTTCCAACCTGTCCCCTGGCAACGCTACTATCACCAAGGTAGCCTCACATACGCTGAGCGTAGAGGTTAAAGACTCCCAGTCTTCGATTGATGTAGACTCCATCAGATTCCTCTTCGATAGGGCGGCCGTCATCGGCACCTCCACGGTGCCCACAACGGCGATTAGCCCGACAGCTACGACCGCCATCAAGGAGGACAGCGTGACCGTCGGCTATACGGCGACACGCTCATTCACCTTCGTCGAAGGGATAACGTGGATTGGCGTGCGGGTGAGTGACGGCGCCGGAAACGAGTTGATTTACGACTCGGACACAAGCACCAGCGACATAGATGACGGTAACAAGGTAACCTATGACGCGACGGCGCCAGTTTTCTCAAAGGTTACAACCGGTAACTACTGGGACAGTGTCACGAAGACGGTGAAGGAAAACCGCCGCACTAGCCTGGAGATTGAGTTCACCGACAACCTCTTGAACATTGACCCGGCTTCGGTCACCGCGAGCGACTTCTCGGTGGCTGGGACAACGGTCACCTCGGCCGACATCTACTCCGCCTCGACCGAGAAGCCATTGAGCATCTTCTTAACGGTGGAGGACGAGATCGGCCCTAGTGTCAAACCAGTCGTCACGATTGTAGGCGACGGCGTTGATGATCAAGCGGGTAACACTCTGGTCAACGTCAACAAGACTTCCGTAGATGGGATAGCACCGGCTCTCACCGTGACCCTCAGCCAATCCCTGGCCTCTAAGAACGACCGAATAGAGGTCACTGTGGTCTCGGACGAGGACCTGTCAACCGCACCCGTGGTGACCGTCCTGACCGCCGAGAGCGCGACGGCTACTTCCTCGCAGGTTCTCACTGCGGTCCCCAGCACCTCCGCTCTTACGTGGGTCGCGACCACGGCCAAGACCAATAAGACCGGCCTGGTCAACGTGTCTGTTTCCGCTCCTGACAAGGCGGCTACTGCGAATACCGCCACCGCGGGAGTTGCCGGAAACACAGATGCCGATACAACCAGCGCGATAACCTACGAGAGCGATATCGTCCTTCCTAGCCCGAACATCACCCCTGTCACCGCCGCCAAGCCGGTTACCAGGGACCCGTTCTTCATCACGATCGACTTCGGGGATGAGGGCTCGGAGTACAACGACGACTCCAACAAGACCGTCACCATTACCAAGTTCACCTATGACGGTACCGACCTGCTGTCTTCAGTCTCTAGCTCGGACAACAAAAAGTTCTTGGTGGCCATCACCGGCGTTACTCTCGGCGAACACACGGTCAAGGTTAACGCCGAAGACGCCGCCGGTAACGTGCTGGCCTCGGATGCCTCGTCCACGTTCACGGTGATAGAGAGGGCGGCCATCAAGATTCCCATCCAGCCAGGGTGGAACCTGGTATCGCTACCTGGTGATCCCGCAGACACGGCCATCAACACAGTGTTGGCCAACAATGCCGAGATCAGCGCGATAGTTAGCTACGACCCTGCGCTTCCGGGTGGTTTCCTGAGCGCGGCCCGTGACGCCGACGGCAACCTCGCCGGCACTCTGGAGACCATCGATTCCAACAGGGGCTACTGGATGCTGAGCAGCGTGTTCAAAAACCTCGAAGTTGACATTGCACCTCTGGCCGCCGGCCAGGCAGGAACACTGCCACGGTCGATCGCGGTGTCCGCGGGCTGGAACCTGGTACCCGTCGTGGACATCACCGGCACCAAAGCTGCCGGTGATGTGACCACGGATTCGGCGGCTTACTTCGCCAGCCTGGGCACGACCCTAACGAGGGCCTACACCTTCGACACCGTGCTGAACCAGTGGACGCTTGTTACTGTGGCCGCCGGCAACACCCTGGAGATCGGCAAAGCCTACTGGATTTACGTGACCACGGCAGGCGTGCTGGCACCATAGTCGAAACCTCGAGAACTCGATATCGGGTCTAAGTAAATGGGCCTCCCTCCTCTGCCACGGGGAGGGAGGCCCATCTGTTCAGGACAGGTCAATGAAGCTAAAGAGACTGGCGGTAGTGTTACTCGCTGTGGCAGCCACCCTCACCGGTGCGGGGACGCTGCTACCCGATGACGCGGGAGCCCAGACCCTCCCCATGCTCCCGTACATCTACTCGGGAGCCGCCACAGCCGATGGACAGCCTGTTCCGGACGGCTTTCTGATAACGGCCCGTATCTCGGATTACGTTTCCGAACAAACGGTCGCGGTCAGCAATGGGCGATACACTGCGTTGAATGTAGCGCCCCCCAACGAGAGCTACGAGGATATGGAGATAACCTTTCACCTGGACGGTGTCCAGGCCGAGGAGACGGATATCTACAAGATGGTTGGGTCGCCGATATTCAAATCAAATTTCGACCTTACTTTCCCAAGCTTGCCCGTGCCAACTCCTACACCAACGCCTGTGGTGGCCCAACCCGCTGTCTACGGAGGATCGCTCATAGTCGCCAGTAGCTCGGTCCCGGCAAATGCCACTTTGGTGGCCAAAGTAGGCCAGTATGAGTCCCATCCCGCAGTGATCGAAGGCGAGACGTACAGGAGCCTGGTCGTGGACCCGATAGATATCGAGACGGCCGGACAACCCATCGAGTTCTTCTTGAATGGCGTGAAATCGGGGATCTCCGACCTGTTCGAGCCCGGGAGCTTCAAACTGGACTTCGCCCTGGTCTTCGTGGGATTGCCTACACCGACCCCGACACCGACTCGCGTCCCGCCCACTCCTACTCCTACATCGACGCCTGTGCCACCCACAGCTACGCCTACGCCGGTGCCGCCCACAGCCACACCCATGCCCACGCCGGTGCCGCCCACGGCCACGCCTACACCGGTGCCGCCCACAGCCACAGCCATACCCACGCCGGTGCCGCCCACGGCCACGCCTACGCCGGTGCCGCCCACAGCCATACCCACGCCGGTGCCACCCACTCCGACAACCGCTCCGGCAGTGCTGACAGCCACGGCGGTAGCAGCCGCACCGTCGCCAACGCCGACACCCTCGGGCGGCGGATGCTTCTCTACTTTTGGGCAGGCTCCTGCAATGGCGGGGCTCGGTAACGTACTGCTACTGCTGGCTCCACTGGGCCTGATCGCAGGTCGCAAAATTCGGCGGAGTGGTCGATCCGGTTAATCCGCTGTCGACATCCATGCGGGATTCCTATGCGCAGGACAAACCGTTAGGTGCGTCGGGAAGAAATAGGAAGGATTTCCATAGCCCGATTGGGCCGTGGCGCAGGGAGTGGAACACCTGTAGACTGGTGACCCCGCTTATTCGGACCGCCGTAGAGCCACCACACTAAACTCTCGGGGCAGATTGGTCTGGTCCACGTCCAACTTAGCCCGAGGAGTAACCTCGGCCACCCCCAGCTCGCTCAGTAATCCCTCCAGGGGGCCCAGTTCCACCTTCGTCCCATCCATGCGATAGTGAACGGGGATCAAGATCCGGGGTTCAATCCGGTTGACTAGCGCGGCCACCTCGGAGGCGGCGATAGTACACACTCCCCCTGCCGGCGCGATCAGCACGTCTGTCTCGTGTAACACCTGCACCTGCCCCGGCGACAGTTTCTGGTTGAGGTCCCCCAGGTGGCAGATGACCAGCCCTTCGGTCCTGACGGTGAATACCGTGTTGACCGCCCGCTCGGCACCATCTTCGTTCAGTCGCGTCCCGATACCGCTGATGTAGAACCCGCCGATCTCGTACTCGCCAGGGCCGCTCAGGACACTCGGGTTCCCCGTGATGGTTTTGGCGTGGGAGTGGTGCGGGTGACTGTTGCTGACGGTGATGATTTCCGCCCTCTGGCTGGTCATTTTATACCCCACCGAGTCTGCGAAGGGATCGGTGACCAGAGTGACATCGTTGCTTCGAATCCGGAGGGCCGAGTGCCCCAGCCAAATTATCTCCATAATTCCTCACGTGAATGGACTTAAGGCTAGGCTTGAGTATAGCAACCAGGCATCCTATGTTTCAATGCAACCGAGTATCGCGGAGATGGCCTGGACGCCCGTAAACCGTGCTGCACGGGTAACCCGATGGGACGCCAAATCAGGTTCCCCGACACCGCATCAACGCCTAGTAACAATTTCCCGTCCTGTGCTAGACTTGGTTTAGTTAAGGCGGCTGACCCTTTCTAATCAACCTCCGTCGGTATGCGTATGATAACGGCCAGACAAGAGAATATCCTGAAGCTGATCGTAGGAGACTACACCCGGACGGCAATGCCCGTCTCCTCGGATTCGATCGCTCGGACTCACGGTCTGGGTGTCAGCCCGGCCACCATCCGCAACGAGGTAGCGGCATTGGAGGATGCAGGCTATTTAAACCGTCCTCATCCTTCAGCCGGGAGCGTCCCCTTAGACAAGGCCTACCGGCTCTATGTCGAATCGCTGGTCGCCCTGGAGATGGGCCGAATCCCCTCCGGTGTCCGCCTGGAGGCCCGCCGGCGATTGAGCGAGGTTGAGAGGGACGTCGACGAATGGGCCAACGTCGCGGCCGTAATCCTGGCCCACCTGGTCGGAAACATGGCCATCGCCACCTTCCCTAAAGCCAGGGAGTCGAGGGTACGGCACCTGGAGCTGGTCTACTTGCAAGACTTCCTGGCCATGCTGATAATCGTTCTCGAACAAGCCACGCTCAGGAGGCAGCTAATCCGGCTGGTCGTGCCAGTGGAGACGACCGACTTGGAGACATCCACCAATAAGGTCAGGAGCGAGCTGCAAGGCCTCACAAGGCGGCAGATAGAGTCCAAGTCAATGACTTTGAATCCGCTTGAGGCGGCGGTCGTAGAGGCCGCACTGCTGATCCTGGAGGTTGAGGACCGGGCGGATTACCGGGACCACTATGTAGACGGCCTCCGAAACCTGCTGAGCCAACCCGAGTTCTCCAAGAACGAGACGGTCCGTCCCCTGGTGGAGGGGATGGAAGACGGCACACTGGTCCAGGCCGTGTTGGAGGAGACTCCCAACGAGAGCGTGGTCCGGGTGAAAATCGGCCACGAGAACCGCGGCGATATGCTTTGGCCGCTGAGCGTGGTAGTAGCCCAGTACGGGATACCGCACGAGGCGGTCGGAGCGGTGGGCGCCGTAGGGCCGACGCGTATGGAATACCCAAAGACCATCGCGAGCGTCCAGTTCATGTCAACTCTGATGAGCGAACTAATGGAGAGCGTCAAGAGCGAGTGATGCCCGTCACCCCGGTAAAGCGGCCACGTGTATGCGCCTCTGAGAGGGGCGCTTTCTTCTATACACGGGTACGCCTCATCCGCTGACGCGACTGAAGACAGGCCACGGCACACCCGCATCGACCGTCCCTTTTAACTGGCCTACAATCCTGGCCAGGAGGAACTCATGTTCGAAGCCCTCTCCGAAAAGCTAAACGGTGTCTTCCAACGTCTCGGCAGCAAAGGCAGGCTGACCGAAAAGTACGTGGACGAGGCCCTGCGCGAGGTGCGCATGGCGCTGCTGGAGGCAGACGTCAACTTCCGCGTAGCCCGGGATTTCGTCGCCCGCCTTCGCGAACGTGCCCTCCAGGAAGAGGTACTCAAGAGCCTGAGCCCGGGCCAGCAGGTCATCAAGATCACCAGCGAGGAACTGACCCAAATTCTCGGCGGTGGCGTCCGCCACCTCGAACCGGCCGACCGTTCACCGTCGGTAATGTTGATCATGGGCCTGAACGGCTCCGGAAAGACCACTACCGCCGCCAAGCTGGCCCGCCACCTGAAACAGTCGAACCAGAAGTCCGTGCTGGTGGCGGCGGACCTCCAGCGGCCGGCCGCAATTCAGCAACTGGAGGCCCTGGGGAGCCAGGTCGATGTGCCCGTATACCAGTCCGGCACGTCCAAGCCCACCGCCACAGTCGCCAGGGACGGCGTCAAACGCGCATCCGATCTGAAGGCGGCCTGGGCGATCGTCGATACAGCTGGACGGTTCCAGATCGACGACGACCTCATGTCGGAACTGGAGGAGATCAAAGCCGCCGTATCGCCCTCGGAGAGCCTGCTGGTAGTGGACGCCATGACCGGCCAGGACGCCGTCCAGGCCGCCCTGGAGTTCCACCAGCGCATAGGCCTAACCGGCCTCATCCTGACCAAGCTGGACGGCGACGCCAGAGGTGGAGCCGCCCTATCCATCACCTCGGTCACCGGTGTTCCGATCAAGTTCGTCGGGACCGGCGAGCGGGTAGATGCGCTGGAGCAGTTCCATCCCGACCGGTTGGCCTCCCGCATCCTCGGGATGGGCGACATGCTGACGTTGATAGAGAAGGCCCAGACCACCTTCGACCAGAACCAGGCCGTGGAACTGGAGAAGAAGATCCGCCAGGCCACCTTCGATCTGGAGGACTTCCTGGGCCAGCTCCAGCAGATCAAGAAGATGGGGCCGCTCAGCCAGATTGTGGAGATGATACCCGGGTTCTCCGGTATCAAGGGGAATGTCTCGCCCGATGACCTGGACGGGGACCAGCTAAAGACCGTGGAGGCGGTGATCCACTCGATGACTCAGGAGGAACGCCGGCGGCCGGAGATCATCGGTGGAAGCCGAAGGCGCCGCATCGCCAGAGGTAGCGGTACAAGCGCACAGGACGTCAATCAACTCCTCAACCAGTTCCGCCAGATGCAAAAGCTCATGCGCCAGATGACATCGGGCAAAGGCCGCAATAAGATGATGGATATGCTCGCCCAGCAACAGGGCGGCCGCCCAAAGCGATAAGTCTGGCCCCCTGCACCCCTGGCGAGGCGTACTCCTAGAACTCATCCCAAAATACTTGGATGTGGAGTCCAGGGCCTCGTTTTCAAGGAAATCAACAGTGCCGGATGACCTCTAGGCCGTTATTCTCGCGATGGCCTTGCGTTACCGCCAAGTCCAGGACAAATCCTGAATTTACCGGCTGGTTTGGGACCCGGGCGGCATCACAGGTCCTGGACCGCTTGCCTGGCCGCTTCAAGTGTTGCCAGGTCCGGTGCGAGTATGAGCAAGGTGTCTGATCCGTCGAGCCCAAGAAAAATCCTCTGGCCCACTAGCTCCATGACCTGACCCATACCCTCGCCCTCAGCTAACTCCCAGTCCGCACCGGTCCTCTGCTGCATAAACTCCAGGAAGGCGCCGTGGAACTCTAACGCGTCCTCCTCGCTGTCCCAGGTTATCAGCGAAACCATCAGACTCTCATCCTCGGGACCTTTCAGCAGCGAGTACCGGTCCCCTCCCCAACCATCGGCGGCGGCCGATGCCCGGTCCGGATCGAGACCGCTCTCGAGATAGGTCAATAGAAAGAACTCCCCCAGTGTATTGATCTCCAACTGGCTCCATTCCAGGCCAAGTGCTCCTGCGACATCCGGTAGCACCACCTCCACGGGTTCTTCGCCTGCTGTGTATCTCTCAGGATGAAGAATCTGCTCTGTTGAAAGTGGATAGTCCTCATAGGCCAGGTCGATAAAATGCCAACTCTGCAACGGCAGGAACAGAGAGATCACGAACTGGGGACCCTCCACGTACGGGAAAGCGAAAGTCCGCCTCACTACATAAGGAGCCGACCGGTAAGCGTCCAGAGAGGTGGACTGTGCGGCCTGCTGGACTTCTACTTGCTCCTCTTCGGTCAGGCGTTCGAAATAGTACAGCGACTCCAGGAGGGTTGCGTCGCCCTCTATCAGGGCCCGCAATGCAAGCCTCTGGTCGTTGTTGTCTTCCACGCTATCGATCAGGGACTCGATGTCAAAGTGCTGTTGCTGAAGCCCATGGGTGAACTCGTGGGCATAAGTCAATTCCACGTGAGGACCGACCTCCGAGGTGTCCGTGACCACGTACATCTTCTCTTCCTCGGTGTCGAAAAAGCCCGTAACCCCCTCTCCGTACATGGTCAACAGAAGCTCGTAGTAGTCTGTCTCCTCTTCCAGGATGCCCAGGGTCGCGTAAAGTTCCTGCTCTTTGTAGATCTCGTCCGTCTCCTCCTCGAACTCCTCTCGCAGGCGCACCTGCAACTCCTCCCTGGTGATGAACTCGCGGTCTAACGGATGCGACAGCGCCAGATCTCGGAGGGTTGATGCGAGGAGGCCCGCGGCGTCTAATGACTGCATTAGAGGGTCGGTCGTAACGGCCGTGGGGCTGGAGATAGCCACCGTGGGCAGTATCACCGCTCCCGGGGCGAACGTCGGACTGGGCTCCGGGGTCGGTGCGGGCACCGGCGTCATGGTCGGACCGGGCACCGGCGTCATGGTCGGACGGGGCGCCGCTGTGTTGGTTGGGACAGGTGTCTGAGCCCGACCCTGCGCGGTGGCGGACGGTGAAGCGGCGGCGGTTGACTGCGTAGGCGGATCCGGCGCCGTATCACCACAGGCCACGACGAAGAACATGATCAGGGGGAGAAACGCGACAAGTCTCACAATAACCCCAACCGCCTCCGGTTAGTCCTCAACGGACGAGTCCCGCAAGTATGAATAGGCCCTTCGATTATTGTCAAGTCGAAGTTCACTCTCCAGCAGCCAGTGGGCCATCGCGGGACGGCCCGACAGCTTGATTTGGGACCTGAAAAACCACCACCAGACCCATTCCTTCAGACCGACGCCCTACTCGCCTTGGGCTCCGCCGGCT
>CAZEDC010000068.1:0-31221 GCA_964510985.1 uncultured Dehalococcoidia bacterium | reverse complement strand
ATGGTCGAGAGTGTTTTCAGCACCCTGCTAATGGACTCACCGGCGAAAAACAGCGTGCGTGCCTTCGTGGCGGCCGAACTCCCCTCCGAAGCCAGGACCACCCTGGCCCAACTGGTGGAGACCCTCAACTGGGCCGATATCAGGGGCCTTCGTACGGTGCGCCCCGACGGCATACACCTGACACTGAAATTTCTGGGCGATGTTCCCGCTGACCGGCTGGACGTTATCTCGGACGCGCTGGTCCGAGTATGTCGAGGGCACCCTCGTTTCACTCTCAGGCTGGGCGATGCGGGCACGTTCCCGGCCAGGGGTTTGCCCAGGGTTCTATGGATCGGTCTGGACGGAGAGGTCGAACGACTCCGCGCTCTGCAACGCCAGCTGGACCTGTCCCTGGCACTCCTGGGATTCGCCGGTGAGCTGAGGGCCTTCAGTCCCCATCTGACGGTGGCTCGGTTCCGGGATGGTACATCGGCAGGTGCCAGGCGTAAGGCCGTGGAGTTCTTGGACTCCGGTTGGTCGGTGCCGGCCCTCGCGTTCCCCGTGACCGACCTGAGTCTTATTCGGAGCACTCTCCGGCCCGACGGAGCGGTCTACGACCGGCTTGCGTCCGCGCCGCTGGCGGACGATTCCCCAGGACAGGGGTCTGGATAGGTCTTGTCTACTCCGATTCCCCGGTGATATACTTTGCCCGCTTGTTACCCCCAGGGAGGCGGAGCAAGAGGAGGATTCAGTGGAGCAGAACACGTGGCCCCCGTGCCGCACATGTGCCAACGGTGACCTGTTGCCCTTGTCTGATTTTGGAAGTCAGGGCGCACCGATCCACTACAAGGCTTGGGTCTGCAGCAACCCCGACTGTGGTTTCAACATCAAGATCCGTAACGGCGACGTTTATCTCAACGAACCGATCGCCAGTGGAGCGATGCACTCCCCGCGAGTCAGGTAGCCATGCCCGGGGGCCCGCCCTGGATATCCTCCCACCACACGCTGAGCCACACCCGGGGAGAGATGTCCGGCCTCCCAGAATCCTCTCCGGCGGCCAGAGTCGTAGTAATATACGGCGGGCCACGAAATCCCAGAGAAGCGTACCGTCAGGGGCATAGACAGTTGGCAGGTGGTGAGATGTGTTGGGACGAGTGACTCAATTGTTCCTGAGTGCATTCGGAGCAGTCCGGCGGGTGGAAAGTCGCGCAGGAAAAGCGGCGGGGATAGGACTGGTCGTCGCGGGCCTCCTGATTCTAATCGGCGCTGCCTCCTACTACACCTACCGTCATTACGCCCGGTCTGGATTGGACGAGTTGAACGCATCCTTTGAGGGGCCCTTCTCGTTGCCCACGGAAGCTGTAAGCGCGGGCTTTACTCCCGTCGAGTCAGACACTCCCCGGCCCGCTGGGTCAGTCAACGGCGCATCCTACCCGGCGCCAACCGAAGTTCCACTATCTCCGCCAGCTCAAGCACCAGCGCCGGCGAGACGCGAGAACGCCGCTCTACCCGCATCTGCTTTTATCTCAACCTACCCGGGCGTCCAGATGCACCCGAAGTACTGGGACAGGCCGCTTTGGGCGGGGACCGACCTGCGCCAGGACACGTCCCTGCCCCAGGGCTACAGTCAGGCATCGGCAGCCAACACTCCGGCCTCCGCCGGCGCTCTGGGGACCGCGACACGAATCAGGATACCGGCCATCGACGTGGACTCTGCCGTGTCCGAGCTCCGTATTCTCGACCTGGGCGACAGCCGGGCCTACGAGACACCCAAGAACGTAGTCGGCCATATTCCCGAGACGGCCAATCCCGGCGAGACCGGCAATGGTTGGTTCTTCGGGCACCTCGAAAGCCCAATAAGGGGCGAAGGCAACGTCTTTCAAAATCTTCCGAGGATACCGGAGCACCTGAACAACGGTGACCCGGTTTACATCACCATCGATAGCGAAGACGGAGAGTTCCTGTATCAGGTGTTCTCCACGAAGGTGGTCTATAAGGACGATCTGTCGCTCTACGACTCCGGGGACTCATCAATCGTCCTGGTCGCATGCGTACCCAGACTCGTCTACGACCACCGCATCCTGGTGAACGCCAGGCTGGTCGGGATCAAGAACTGACCCAGCGTCGATGCCGGAACCACGGACTGGCTACCGCCTTGAGCCGGCCGGGGCCAGCGTATCCCTCATCACCGTAACGAAACTCCTCGCCGGTTTAGAAAGCGCCTTGCCTCGCAGCGTAACGAATCCCGCCTGCTCCACCGGCAGGTGGTTGGCCAGGCTGATGACCCCCAGCTCCTTCTGGTCCGCGGGCTCTATGGCCAGTCTCGGTCCCACCGAGACACCCATCCCCAGGGCGACGTACCGTTTGATCATCTCCATGCTGTCAAGCTCCACCACGATCTCGTAGCTCAACCCCCTGTGCTGGAACTCGTCCTCCAGCATAGACCGGGTATAGGTGCCCCTGCCCATCAAGATCAAGGGCCACTCAGCTATCTGGTCCAGAGACTCAAGCCCATTGCCCACAAGCGGGTGCTCCAGAGGCGTGATCAGCACCCTCTCGTACCCGAAAAGGCCCTCGAATTCAAAGCCCGGTTCCCTGACAGGGCCTTCCACAATGCCTATGTCCACCTCACCTTCTTCCACCATATTGAGCACCTCGGACCTCCGTCCCGAACGGATGCGGAGGTGCACGTGTGGGTAGCGGTGTAGGAACACCCTGACGACCCTCAGAAGTGTGTGAGGAATAACGTCCGCCGTCGAGGCCACGGCGACGGGTCCTCGCTCCTCGGCTTGAGCTGTCATTGCCACAAGCGAGTCGAGGCCTTCGACCAGGGGCCCGGCCAGCTCGACCAAGCTCCGTCCGGGCAGCGTGAGTTGGATCGGACGTTTGATCCGATCGAATAGCAAGGCGCCGAACTCCTCCTCCAGCTTCTTTATATGTGTCGTCACCGTCGGCTGACCGATACCCAGGTATTCGGCGGCCTTGGATATGCTACGGAACCTCGCGGCGGTGGTGAAGCTTCTTAGCTCTCTCAATTCCATCTCATCACCCTTTCCGGCTAACATCATGTCAGAGAATATAATATATCATAAAATATCCCTTTACACGATGCGGCATGATATTTCATAATTAATATTGCAGGAGATCAAAGACTAGTGGCGCATTAAAAGGCGCCATAGCAGAAAAGGAGCAACAATGCTGCATAAATTTGTGGTCACACTTCGCCAAGTAACAGGTCCGACCCCCTTCCAGAGCTATCTGATGAGCCTTCAACGCAACAGGTACGCCGGCGTGCCGAGTATCGAAGAGGCTCGTAGAGACTACGCAAACTCGGTACGGAACTTCACGACCATCCCGTAGCGGTTGACGCAGACTTCCCTTTTCGTCGGGCAACCGTGCCCATCGGATCACGAACAGGCGCCCCACGCCTCGGGGCGCCTGTTTTTTATAGCGTGGACCGCTCTCCAAGAGGTCTTGTTGCCCCGCTTCCGCCATGCTAATCTTCTTTCTGAATCCCAAGTCCTGAAAACAAACTTCCAAAATAGCCGAGACAGCACGAAGGGGAATACCAACGGTGTTCGATATCCTCTGGCATAAAAAGAGAGAAAAAACCGAACGGGCGGTCGAAAAGACGAGGAAGAGCTGGTTCGGCCGCGTGGCCAAGCTTTTCCAGACGTCCCAGATGGACGCCGAACTCTGGGACCAATTGGAAGAGCTGCTGATAGGAGCCGACGTCGGAGTCGCCACCTCGGAGAATCTCATCGGACGTTTGAAAGAGAGGGTCAAGGACGAAGGGGTAACCCAGCCGGACGGTGCGCTGGAGATCCTGAAAGAAGAGATGCTAGCTATTCTCAATCCCGGCCTGGGCGCCGACCTGCTGGAGGTAGAGCACCCGCCTCTGGTGATCCTGGTGGTGGGTGTGAACGGGGTCGGTAAGACTACAAGCATCGCCAAGCTCGCAAATCTCTACAAGGAGAACGGCAAGCATGTCGTCATGGGAGCGGCCGACACCTTCAGAGCTGCGGCTATCGAGCAGCTCCAGGCCTGGGGAAGCCGCCTGGAGATAGACGTGATCGCCCATCGGCCGGGGGCTGATCCCGGTGCAGTGGCCTTCGACACCTTCCAGGCTGCCGAATCCAGGAAGGCCGACGTCGTCATCATCGATACTGCCGGTCGCCTCCACACCAAGCATAACCTGATGGAGGAACTCAAGAAGATTCAGCGGGTCCTCTCTCGTCAGTCAGACCGGGCTTCTCAGCGTGTGTTGCTGACCATCGATGCCACCACCGGTCAGAACGGCCTCGCCCAGGCCCGATCTTTCGTCGATACCGTCGATTGCGACGGCGCTTTTCTGGCCAAGCTGGACGGCACCGCCAAGGGCGGCGTCGTGCTGGCCATCGCCCAGGAGCTTAAGCTTCCCGTGCTGTTTATCGGTACGGGCGAGCAGCCCGACGACATCGCTCCGTTCGATCCCGCCGCCTTCGTCGATGCATTGTTCACCACCTGAAATCGTGAAGCCTTCTCTGATTTCTAGGCTTCGTTCACAGTGCTTCACGCTGCGCCGGTGCGCCCAACCTCGTCCCATGGAGACCTCTTCGATAACGCCTCGTTAGAACTTGCCCAGTGGAGTTCTGGGGCGCTTGCCGGGCATCTTTGCATAAATTGCCTAACAGTCCTATAGCCTGAAAGAGGACGTCCTGCGTATATAATGTTGCCATGCTTGATTCCTTTTGGTGGTTTTTAACGGCAGAGGCCATGGGCCTCGCCGCCTTTCCGTTCGCTTTTTACCTGCTCCCTCGTATTCGAGACCGGGGGTACATGGTAAGCAAGCCCCTGGGTATACTTCTGATAGGCTACTCCTCCTGGATTCTCAGCCGACTGCACATCCTCCCCAGCGTCCGAATTTCAATCCTGGCCCTCCTCCTGGTGTTGGCCGGTCTTTCAGGCAGATACGTGTGGAGACATCGCCGAGAATTTATCGACTTTATCGTCCGAGAGCGGTACGTCATAATCGCGGGCGAAATCATCTTCCTGGTCTTCTTCGTTGGCTGGGTGGCCTATCGAGCCTACGATCCGGGAATCAACCACACCGAGCAGCCCATGGACCTGGGCCTTCTCAACGCCTCCATAAACTCCAGTTTCGGGTCACCCGATGACCCCTGGCTGAGTGGTGAATCGGTCAGCTACTACTACTTCGGCTACTGGATGATGGGCGCGGTCAGCGAGCTGACAGGCGTCGCAGCCCAGATCGCCTACAATCTCTCGCTGGCCCTCATATCAGCCATGGCAGCCATGGCCGCCTTCGGTCTGACGTATAACATTGTCCGAAGCGAGGCGACGCGGCTTCGATACGCGGTAATCGCCGGTATCGCGGCCGTCGTCCTGCTGGGCGTCGCCGCCAACCTGGAGGGTGTCCTGGAACTCCTGATGGCCAATGGCATGGGCTCCCAAGCCCTCTGGGAGTGGCTCGAAATCAAAGGACTCGACGGTGCCGATCCCAGCCGAGCCGACGGGTGGGTGTCCCAAGAGTTCTGGTGGTGGTTCCGCACCACCAGAGTCATCAATTCCTTCGACGCCGCTGGACAGGAGCTGGACTTCACTATTCAGGAGTTCCCCTTCTTCAGTTTCATGCTGGGCGACCTCCACCCTCATGTCATGTCCATTCCCTTCCTGATACTTTTCACGACCTTCGTATGGAACTGGCTCCGATCCCCTGCAGTAGGCTGGAAGGGTCTGGGACTCCAGGGTTACGCTTTCCTGGTAGTGATGGGACTGGCCCTCGGAGGCCTCGCCTTCATCAACCTGTGGGACCTGCCGACCTTTGCCGTACTATTCCTGGCCGTGGCGTCTATGAGGACGTACGGTCTCCACGGAGGCGGTTTATGGTCCCAGATAAAGGGCGTGATACCGGTTGGAGCCATGGTAATCGGCCTCGCCGTGGTGCTCTTCGTTCCCTACTACAACAACGTCAGCGGCTCTGTGTCCGGTCTCGACCCCGTGGTCGCGGCCACCACGCGGCCCGTGCACATCTTTATCGTCTGGGGACTCTTCCTGGTCGCGGTGGTCCCGCTGGTAGTGGTCACGTTCTGGCAGACCCCGGCCAGGAAAGGATGGCCCAGGACGGCCCTGGTCTCGTTGTTTATCGGGTTCCTGCCTTACCTGGCCTGGGCCTATCTCCACCTCCAGACGGGAGGGACCACCGGCGGCCTCTGGGGGAGGTTCTTCGAGGTATTGCCGCTCGCCCTTCTGATCAGCGGCACGATCTACGCCGCACTATGGGTTGTCAGAGAACATGGTCCCTGCGGCCGGGCTTTCGCGCTGGTGCTCTCTGCCCTGGCGCTAATGCTGATAATGGGGCCCGAACTCCTACTGGTGAACGATTTCTTCGATCTGCCCCTGGACCGCATGAACACTGTGTTCAAGCTTTACTATCAGGCCTGGGTTCTCCTTGCCGTCGCCTCGGCCTTCGCCATATACTACTGGGGCTCCGTGACCAGGGTGCTTCGCGGATGGAAGCTCGGTCTGTCCACCGTCTGGGCAGGGGCCTTCGTCGTTCTGCTGGTCGGCTCGCTCTACTACGCCCCTTCGGCAGCAGCCAGCAAAGGAGACATCTTCGCCGGTGCCGGACTTTTCACTTCAGGCTCCCTGGTGGACTGGGGCGACGCCACACTGGACGGGCTGGCCTACGTGGAACGAAGCCGCCCGGCCGAGTACAAGGCCATCCGCTTCGTCAACGAAAACCTGGGCGCCGACGATGCCATCGTGGAGGCCGTCGGAGAATGGGCCGACTGGGGACTGATCTCTCGTAGCACGGGTGTGCCGACGGTCTTCAACTGGCCCGGGCACGAGATCCAGTGGCGAGGGTCACCCGACAAGTTCGAAGGCAGGGAGCGGGACGTGGAATTGATATACCGGTCGGCCAGCGCCCAGGAGGCAAAAATCCTTCTGGAGAAGTATGACGTAGATTACGTATATGTTGGACACCGCGAGAGGGAGAAATACGGTACAGAGGGACTTGCCAAGTTCCCGACCTTCATGGAGACCGTATTCAGCCAGGACGACGTGGTTATTTACAGGTTGGCCCGGTGACAGCCCACATCTGTAATCTGTTTCTGTATCCGCGACGATTGACCCCCGACACCTACCGGTTGTACTGGTGGCCGGCACAATAATATGGCGACTGACCAGACATCGAAACGTGCGGCCCAGGCGGGGCTGCGTATCAGCGTACCGAGATGGCTACGGGGGGACCGGTTTGCCGTAGCTGTGTTCTCGGAGATACGGGCCAGTATCTCCTCGGCCCGCCGGTGGGAATTGGCCGGATACGGCGGCCTGTTGCTGACCGCGGCCATCACGCGTCTCTGGGACCTGGGCTCGCGGGCTATCCACCACGATGAGAGCCTCCACGCTTTCTACTCCTGGGACCTCTCTAACCTGAACGGATTCAATCACCTTCCCATGCTCCATGGGCCTTTCCAGTTCGAAGCCAACGCTCTAGTGTTCTGGGTTTTCGGCGACAGCGATTACACGGCCCGGCTGCTCTATGCGGTAATGGGGACGGTGCTAGTGGTCCTGCCTTTCTTCTTACGAGCGAGAATTGGACGGCTGGGTGCGCTTTTCGTTTCCGCCATGCTCGCCTTCTCCCCGGCCATGTTCTACTTCAGCCGCTTTGCCCGCAACGACATCCTGATGGCTGTTTGGACCCTGGGACTGATCATAGCCATGTGGAGGTACATCGACGAGGGTAAGAACCGCTACCTCTACATCGGCTCCGGGCTCCTGGCGTTGGCCTTCGGTACAAAGGAGAACGCCTTCATTCTGGTCGCGATTCTCGGTATGTTCCTGTTCTTGGTGGCGATACCCGAGCTATGGGCCCTCCTACGACAGGGAATCGGCGTGACCGAGCCATCGGAGAGGGTCACTCCCGGTCGTCTGGTCCGGGGTTTACCTGCGCTTGTCGGCCGGGGAGTGGACCTGACCAGGGTGTCCCGGCCGGCGGCATTTCTAGTCCTGCTGATCACTCTTACTTTACCCCAATGGTCGGCCGCAGTCAGTGTGCTCCAGGACACACCAGTATTGAGCTGGGCAAACGTGGTGCTTGCCGCTCCCGAGGGGAGCACCTACATCGGCGCTCCGTCCGGTGGAGGCCTCCTTATCGCCGCCGTCGTGGTCGTGGTCTTGCTCGGTCTATCGGCCCGGTGGGGCGCCCTGTGGAACTGGTCTATCTGGTGGCGCTGTGCGCTGATTTTCTACGCGGTGTGGGCCCTTATCTACACCACTTTCCTCACCAACCCCGACGGTATAGGCTCGGGCGTATGGCAGGCTATGGGCTACTGGATCGTGCAACAGGGCGAAGCCAGAGGCGGGCAGCCCTGGTACTACTACTTCGTTATCACCTCAATCTACGAGTACCTGCCCCTGTTCTTCGGCGTAATTGCCGGTGTCTACTTCTTGAGAAAGAACGACAACTTCAGGTTCTTCCTGGTTTTCTGGGCCGTGTCCACTTTTCTCCTGTATACGATGGCCAGCGAGAAGATGCCCTGGCTCATGGTCAGCGTGGCCCTGCCACTCATCGTACTGACAGGGACGTTCCTGGCCGACCTATTGAAGAGCATCCAGTGGTGGCGGTTGATATGGGGCGGCGGATGGCTCCTGGTGCCGGCCGTGCCCCTGTTCCTGGTCGTGTTGTGGCGGCTGGCCTTCTTCGGAACAGGAGATGGAGACAGCCCTCACCTAACGGTTGCCGTAGCCCTGGCCGCGGCCTTGCTGGCCTTGGTATGGCTTGGAGTTCTCGTGGCGCGCCGCACCGGCCCTGGGAATTTCTTCGCTTTTGCAGCCCTTCCCGTGGCGATTCTGCTACTGGTGCTGACCATCAGGACCGCCTCCACCGCCGCCTATCAGAATGGCGACATCCCGGTGGAGATGATCGTCTACACTCAGACGTCGCCTCAGATACCCGAGCTGGTCGGCAAGATCGGAGACCTGGGCGAAACAACCGGACAGCGGGCGAACATACCGGTGGGAATAGACTCGACCAGCGGGTTTAGCTGGCCCTGGGCCTGGTACTTCAGGGATTATCCTCGTGCCTTGTTCCCGTCTTACAGCGGCACACAGTCGGCACAGGTCTCCGACTCACCCGTTCTGCTTATCCACTCTCAGAACAATGAATCCTCCGAACAGTTCTTGGAAGACACCTACACACCGGGCGAACAGATCAAGCATCGCTGGTGGTTTCCGGAAGAGACCTACCGGGGGATGACTATCGGCAAGTTTATTGGCGCCTTCGTGGACCGAGACGCCTGGCGCACCGCCATGGACTACTTTCTCTATCGGGAAGGGGTCCGGGACAGGATCGGTAGCGAGGACGCTTACATCTACTTCTCTCTGGACCTCCCGGAACTCCCCTCCACGGAAGAATAGGTCTGTGCCTCTCGCGTCACGGTCCTACACCGGCCCACGCCGGACTGTCACCCGAACGAAGTCCGACCCTCATTTGCTTGATGAATATCTTCCGGATCTCCCTCCCCTCAAGAGGGATGAAGGAGGGTACGATCCAAACCCTCACCCAAAAGCCTGGTGACCACCTTCCCGCTGGTATGCTAAGGTTTCCTGGGGGAAATCATATTGATCGGTACCGGCAAATTCTGGATCGGCCTCGCCATCAGCGCACTGCTCCTGGTCCTGTTCCTGGTGACAGTGGACCTGGGGCGAATGATCGATGCCCTGGCGGACGCCAATTACCTGTTTCTGGTCCCGGGCATCGCGCTCTACCTCGTCTCGGTATTCTTTCGCACCATGCGCTGGCAGGTGCTGCTGCGGCACATGAAGCCCGTATCCTTGCGGCGGCTTTATCCGGTGGTGGTGGTTGGGTACATGGCCAACAACCTTCTCCCCATGAGGCTGGGAGAACTGGTGCGGAGCTACTACATCGGCGAACGGGAGGGCATCAGCAAGACCTCGGCCCTGGTGACCATATTCATCGAGCGGGTACTGGACGCTCTTACCCTGCTGTTCTTTGTATTCGCCATCGCGCTCTTCTTCCCCTTGGCAGGCCTGGCGGAGGCTTTCGGCGACCGGTTCAACATGTCCTGGCCTGTTCTGGTCGTGGCCTTCACCGTTCCCTTTGTTTTAGCGTTCGGTATGCTGCTCCTATTCGCCTTCTACCCGGCGCGGACCAAGAAAGGCGCCATGGTTATGGTGAGGCCGCTGCCCGAGCGGTTCGAGGTACCGCTTCGACACATGATCGACATGTTCCTGAACGGACTCATACCTTTGCGCAGCCCCAAGACGTTGGGTATTCTGTTCTTGCTGTCCGTGCCCATATGGCTGTTCGAGTCGGCGCTGTTTTTCTTCGTCGGGTTTTCGTTCGGGCTGGAGGATGTCTACGACAACCTGGGCGAGCTGGCCGTCGCGGTTGTCCTGGTCACCGCCGTGGCCAACATCGTCAGCTCCATCCCGGCCGCCCCCGGCGGCATCGGCTTCTTCGAGCTGGGGGCCCGGGAAACCCTGGTATGGCTGCCGATGGCGTCAGTGGGGAGGGCCGTTGCGGCCGGTTTCGCCACCGTCGTCCACGCCGCGCTGCTGCTGCCCATGATCCTGCTGGGTCAGGCGTTCCTGTGGGCCGGCCACATCTCGCTGCGGCGTCTCTCAGAGGCCGGACGACGGGAGCGGAGTACGGGCATGGTAGAGCAGGGTCTCGTTTCACCGGCTCTCTCGGTCGAGAGCGAGGAGCCCCAATGAGGGTGGGGGTAATCGGTGGAGGTGCGGCCGGGCTCGCCGTGGCTTACGAGTTGGGCAAGCATGGCCATCAGGTCGTGGTATACGAGCGTGACCCATTCCTGGGAGGCCACGCATCCACCTTCGATGTCGGGGGCGCCCGTCTGGAGCGTGGATACCACCACCTGTTCAACAGTGATACCCACATGCTGGACCTGATTCGCGACATCGGCCTGGGCCACCAGCTCCGATGGATTGACTCCAAGGTTGGCACTCTCTATGACGGCAGGATTTTTAAATTCGTAACCCCGATGGACCTGCTCAGGTTCACCCCGCTAAGCCTTGTTGACCGTCTGCGGCTAGGCCTGGTCAGCCTCTATCTAAGGCGCCGGAAGCATTGGCGGGACCTTGAGGGCATTACTGCGGACCAGTGGCTTAGAAAATATGCCGGTAAGAGGGTCTACGAGGTCTTCTGGGGGCCTATGCTAAGGGGAAAGTTTGGCGAGGAGCACTACGACCAGGTCGGTATGGCATGGCTCTGGGGCAAGATCCAGACCAGGTTCGCCTCCAGAGGTAAGGGCATGGCCAAGGAACAACTCGTCTACCCCGTCGACAGCTTCGGCGAGGTGTTCGACGTCCTGGCGGAACGGATAGTCGAGCAGGGTGGACAGGTACACACATCGGCCGCCGTGCGCCGGATCGTGGTCGAAGAAGGCCGGGCTACCGGCCTGGAGGTCGCGTTCGAGGAAGGAGACCCCCGGGTGGAGTCTTTCGACGCCGTCATCGCCACTACTCCCTCCCACATCTTCCCCAGGTTGGTCCCTGGCTTACCCGAAGATTACCTGGCCCGGTTGGCCGGCGTGAAGTACATGGCCGCCGTACTTATTATCCTGGTGCTCGACCGGCCTCTGACCGGTATCTACTGGCTAAACGTCGCCGACCGCTCTATTCCCTTCGTGGCGGTCATCGAGCAGACCAATTTCATCGGACCCGAGCACTACGGCGGCAAGCACATCGTCTATCTGTCCAACTATCTCAGCACGACTCACCCGCTCTACCGGATGGAGCACGAGGAGTTGCTCCAGGAGTACATTCCCCATATACGGAAGGTCAACCCCGAATTCGACCCAGTGTGGATCAAGGGCAGCTACCACCACCGAATCGAAGGTGCCCAGCCAATCATCGGGACCAATTACTCGTCCCAGATTCCCGACCACCGGACGCCCATCGCCGGCGTCTACCTGGCCAACACCACCCAGGTATACCCTGAGGACCGGGGCACCAATTACAGCGTGCGCATGGGCCAGCACGTCGCGGGCCTGGTGATTGGAGATCAGGGGTAGTCAGTGCCGAGCGTTATTGGAGTGGACTCTGGTCTCGTAGCGCCGACAATGAAACTATTTCGATGCGAGAGGTGTCTTACACCCACCCGCCCGCCCTCAAGGATTTTATTTCTGGGGGCACATCCCCCAGACCCCTTGCCAGAGGGGATTTCCCCTCTGGGCTCCCCTTAGGGGGATTTTGAGATTAAAACAAACGACAGCAAGCCCCCGGACCGTGTCTCTTCCTGGGAAAAATGCTTTGAGGCGCCCCGACCTTTATGTTATCATTGGGACGATTTTTCGAAGGCACAGGGCACCACTGCCCATCGCCGAAAGCGAGCATATGAGGGTCCGGATACGGAAAGCCATATCCTCTCAGAAGAGGCCGACCGTAACCGTCCTGTCCTCTCTGCTGGCCGTCCAGGACGATCTGGGGTACCTCCCCGACGAAGCCATCGAAGAGGTGGCGACTTCCTGCAACACCACTGTCAACGAGGTATGGGGTGTTGCGTCCTTTTACACCAACTTCCGCTTCACGCCTCCCGGCGACCATGCTGTAGAGGTCTGCTGGGGCCCGACCTGTCACCTGACCGGGGCGCCTCGCATCCTCAAGCACTTGCAGGATGAGTTAGGACTGACCGGCGAGGGCAACACCGACGACAATCGCGTCTCCCTCAAGTACAATACCTGCCTTGGCGCCTGCTCTCGAGCCCCGGTGATCAGTCTGGACCACCGTCTTGTAGGCCAGGTCACATCCGACTCCGCCGTTAAATTAGTCGCCCAGTTGGGAGATGGACACGTTTGACTCGGTCTCGTTATTTGCGTTCTAAGAAACTATCTCGATGCGGGAGGTGACTTACGGCCTCCGATATTAGTATCGGAGTCTTGATGCGTCGCGACACCCACCCGCCCTCAAGGGTTTTGTTTCTGGGGGCACATCACTTCGGCAGGCTCAGGACAAGCCCCAAGGCCCCTTTGGCCCCGACGGGTCGGGGCACTCCCCCGTGAGGATTTCGAGATAATTACAAAGTACAGCGAAGAATCTACACCCTGATGCCAGCCTATCAGGAACTAAAAAACCAGGCAGACCAGCAATGGACGGAGCTGACCTCCGGTGAGACACCCTGGGTCCGTGTCGGCTCGGCCCTTTGTGGCCATGCCGCCGGGGCCTTTCAGGTCATCGAAGCACTCAAATCAGAGTTGGAGCGGCGTGAGATCGAGGCCGTGATCGATGAGGTTGGTTGCCTCGGACTCTGTTTTGCCGAACCCCTGGTCGACATCCTGAAACCGGGAGCATCGCGCCTCTTTTTGAAGAACGTCGCGCCTGCGGATGTCCCGGCGCTGGTGGAAGCATATCTTGTTGGCGATAAAGTTCCCGCCGAAATGGCCATTGGCTATCTCGGTGACACGCCTATCGACGGCGTACCGGACCTGAACTCACTGCCCGGTATGAGGCTGCAGCAGCGCGTAGCCCTTCGCAACGCCGGACACATCGCTCCCGGCGACATTTATCAGTACATTGCCCAGGGCGGGTATTCGGCCCTGAACAAGGCGCTGTTCGAGATGCAGCCGCCCGACGTCATCAAGGAGATCACAGACTCCGGACTCCGAGGCCGGGGTGGGGCCGCCTTCCCCACGGGGGACAAATGGAACTTCCTGGTCCGCTCGCCCGGACCAACCAAGTACATCCTGGCTAACTGCGAGGAGGGTGACCCCGGCGCCTACAACGACAAAGGCATCCTTGAGAGCGACCCCCACTTGCTGCTTGAGGGGATGCTCCTCGCCGGCTACGCCACCGGGTCGTCCAACGGCTTCGTATTTATCCGCCACGGCCATGACGGGCCCATAGACAGGACCGAACAGGCCATTCAGCAGGCGTACGATGTGGGCCTGTTGGGTCAGCGTATCCTGGGCTCTGAGTTCAATTTCGAAATGGAGGTCGCCCTGACCGGCGAGTCCTATGTGGCAGGAGAGGAGTCGGCCCTCATGGAGGCCATAGAGGGCAAACGATCCATGCCCCGGTACAGGCCTCCATTCCCGGCCCAGTACGGCGTCTGGGGTAAACCCAGCAACATCAACAATGTCAAGACCCTGTCCTATGCCCCCGACATCATCTCCAGGGGCAGCCAGTGGTTCTCGTCCATCGGCGTAGACAAGAGCACGGGGACCGCGGTCATCTGCCTCAGTGGAAAGATCGTGAACCCCGGCCTCTACGAGGTGCCCATGGGGATCTCCCTTCGCCAGGTCATCGAAGAGATCGGCGGCGGCATCCCCGATGGCAAGAAACTGAAGCTGCTCCAGACAGGCGGGCCGTTGGGAGGCGTCCTGGGTGCCGATAGCCTGGACATAAGGCTGGACTTCGACGAGATGCAGAAAGCCGGCGCCATCCTCGGGGCCGGTAGCATAATCGTTGCCGATGAGGACACCTGCGCCGTTGACCTGACCCGCATACTGGTCACCTTCTGCCAGTACGAGTCCTGCGGCAAGTGCTTCCCGTGCCGCCTCGGAATGGAGCATCTCCTCGAAATTATCGAGCGGATCGCCAGGTGCGAGACCCGACCCGGCGACCTGGAACTAATGCGGAGCGTGGGGACCACGATGGAGTCCAGCGCCCTCTGTGGCCACGGACAACTGGGATACGGCCCGGTCAGGTCGGCCATCCAGTATTTTGAGTCCGACTTCATCGCCCACGTCGAAGAGCAACGGTGCCCGACCGGTAGCTGCCTCGCCCCCTGGGTGGTGCCTAAAAGCACCAGGCCCTACGCGGTCGACTTCGACCCCACGGCGGTGCCTGTCGAGCTGGCGTCCCGCACACAATCCCAATGAGACCCAGATCTCACTCTCCAAATAATTATTTTGAAGACCGGAGCGGTTAGATGACTGACGAAGTCACCCTGTTAATCGACGGCATCGAGGTCAAGACGCCTCCAGACACCATGGTGATCCAGGCCGCCATGGATGCCGGAATCTACATTCCCTATCTGTGCTACTACCCCGGCATGAAACCCTACGGCGCCTGCCGCATGTGCGTCGTGGAGGCCGAGCAGCGTACACCCGATGGAGAGTATAGAGCCCTCCCCGGGACACCGGCCTCCTGCACAACCCCAGTCGCCGAAGGAATGATCGTCAGGACCGATACTCCGGCACTCAAAATCTTACGTAAGGGCATCATGGAGATGCTCATCTCCGAGCATCCCCACGGCTGCCTCACCTGCCACCGAATCGACTTATGCGGGCCCACGGACATCTGCTTGAGGCATGTCTCCGTCAACGATAGGTGCGTCACCTGCCCCAAGAACGAGCGCTGCGAGCTCAAGGACACAGTGCGGTATCTTGAAATGGAGATGGATACCCCGCTGACCTACAACAACCGGCACCTCCCCCTACAGGTGTCCGACCCTTACTGGGAGATGGACATGAACCTCTGCATCGCCTGCGTGCGGTGCGTGCGGGTCTGCGACGAGGTCAGGGGTGACATTGCACTCACACTCGTAAACAGGTCCGATAGAATTCTGATAGGAACCTCCCAAGGAACATCTCTGCTGGAGTCCGGCTGTGAGTTCTGCGGGCTCTGTATCGACGTGTGCCCAACCGGTGCGCTGGTGGAACGGGACAGCAAGTGGGAGAAGGCAGTGGATACAGTCACTTCCATCTGCCCCCACTGCCCCGTGGGCTGTCAGATGAACCTGGAGATAAACAAGCGAGACCGACTGGTACGGGCCATCCCCGACCGCCGTGCCGCCGCCAACAGGGGACAGGCCTGCTTCAAAGGCAAGTTCGGCCTCGACTTTGTGAACCATAAGAAACGGCTGGGAACACCCCTGGTGAGGCTAAACGGCGCCCTGGAGGAGTCCTCGTGGGACGATGCTCTTGACATGGCGGCCGAGCGGCTACGCCAGTACGAAGGCCGTCAATACGCTCTTATCGCCTCGCCGCGGGGCACCAACGAGGACAACTATGTGGCCCAGCGGTTCGCTAGGACCGTCATGGGGTCCAACAACGTAGATGTCTCCTCAAATCTGAACCGTGACCTGGTCCGGCCCCTGGGCGAGCTGCTAGGCTATCCCGCCGCCACGAACCCGATCTGGGAATTAGAAAACTCATCCTGTTTTCTGGTCGTTTCCAGTAACATGACCGAGGAGCAGAACGTGGTGGGAGTCCCCATTAAGATGGCGGTTACCAGGGGCGCCTCTCTCATCGTAATCGACCAGAGGGAGACTGAGCTGACTCGGTATGCCGATATCTGGCTGCGCCCGAGACCCGGGAGCGAACCCGCCCTCATCGGTGGCATGCTCCGTGTGATTATGGACGAGTCTCTCGACGATCACGAGTTCCTGGCCGACTGCTGTGAGAACCTGGATGACCTGGTAAACACTCTCTGGACCTTCGACCTGATCAAGGTTGAGCAGGCCACCGGAATATCTCAGGCACAGATTCAGGCGGCGGCCAGGCTCTTCGCCTCGACCAAGCCGGGCGCTGTCCTGTACGGCCTGGAGACTGTCGAACCCCGGTTCAGGGATAGCTGCGTTCGGGGCCTGGTAAACCTGGCCCTGGCAACCGGGAACCTGGGCGAGCCATCCACAGGACTGTATCCACTCTTCAGCGGCGCCAACCTGCAGGGCTCCATCGACATCGGTTGCTCGCCCGACAATTTACCTGGCTATGTACCCGTGTCGGACCAGCAGGCCCGGCAGCGCTTTCAGCAGGTCTGGGGTCGCGAAATCCCTTCTACCAGGGGTCTGTCGATCAGGGATATCACCGATGCAATACGAAGGCGCCAGGTCAGGGCACTCCACATTATCGGAGACAGCCCAGATTTCGACAGCGGCGAGCTTGGGGACTTCCTCGAGGCCATCAAAGGGCTCGAATTTCTACTGGTCCAGGACTCATTCACCGGCGAGCTGACGGAGCACGCGGACGTGGTCCTCCCCTCGGCGGTCTTCGCCGAAACCGAGGGGACGTACACCAACCTCGAGCGGCGCGTGCAACTGCTCCGGCAGGCGATGCCCCGCAAGGGCGAAGAGGAGGCCGACTGGAGGATCATTAGCAGACTGGCCGCCCGCATGGGCGTCGAGGGCTTTGACTATCCTCATGCCGAAGCTATTTTCGACGAGATCAATGACCACGTCGAGATCTATGGCGGAATCACCTACGAGCGGCTGCGGAAAGGTGGCCTCCAGTGGCCGTGTCTGTCGGCGGACATGGCGGATACCCGCGTCCTCTACGCCGGACTCCTCCAGCTGAACAAACCCAGGGCGGGTCAGATGACGATGATGATGCCCCCAGAGCAAGACGATCCGGACTTCCCGTTCCACCTCGCCAGGGGACGGGTGTTGCATCAGCCCGACCGCAAGGTGGAGCTCCTGAAACCCGACGGCCGTTATCGGATCGGGCGAGAAGAGGTTGTAGAGATTCACCCTGATGATGCCAGTGGATTGGGAGTCGGCGAAGGAGACCCGCTGGAGGTCGTCACCTCCGATGGTAGCTATAAGGGCGCCGCCAGCCTATCGGGGCCGCAGAGAGGACTGGTATCGACCACGACTCTGTTTGGTCAGCTGATAACCGAGTTGGAGTCCAGCCAGGTGCCCGACCCCATGCTAAAGGTACCCAGGCTGCCCCTGGTACCGGCCAGGGTCGTCAAGTCATCGGCGGAGACCGCTACCGATTAAGAAGGTACCTCTATAATGGAGGCGACTTACCCCCACCCACCCGCCCTCATGGGGTTTTATTCCTGGGAGCACTTCCCCCAGACCCTCTGGCAGAGGGGGACACTCCCTCTGCACTCCCCCGGTGTGGGGGTAACTTGGAACATTGCGAAGCTGCGTAGGGAGTATTTGGTTGTCAACCGTTAGTCAAAAACCCGGGCCGAAGCTGGCCCAGGCCAAAATCGTGAGGAGAGATGACTTAACGCCCGATCTGATGCGGCTTTGGATAGAGAAACCACCCGGCTTCTCGTTCAAGGCGGGCCAGTACTGCACTATTGGTCTAGAAGGAATCGAACGAGCCTACTCCATCCTGTCGGCGCCCTACGAGAAAGACCTGGAGCTGTTCATCGAATTGGTCCCACTGCCTGACGGTGTGCTAACGCCCAGGCTTTGGAATCTGAAGGTCGGCGACTCCGTATCGATAAGGCCCCGAGCTAAAGGCCTGTTCATATTCAAACCCGACCTCCCCAACCAGTTAATGGTCGGCACCGTAACCGGCGTGGTCCCATACATCAGCATCATCCGGGACTACCTCAACTCCGGCAAACACGAGCACCATTTCTATGTCCTGGCGGGAGCCAGCTATATCGACGAGCTGGCCTACAACGGCGAACTGGAACAATTATCTGGAGAAAACCCAGACATTCTCACCTTCGTTTCCACCGTGAGCCGGCCCGCCGAAGAGCGCAATAAAGTGTGGACCGGCGAGACCGGCCGTGTGAACCTCATCGTCGAGCGCTATATCGATAAGCTCGGCCTCACACCGGAGAACACCCTGGTCTATGCGTGTGGCCATCCTTCCATGATCGAAGACGTCAAGTCACGATTGGTCCCTCAGGGATTCCGGGTCGAGGAAGAGCGCTTCTGGAAGGAAGACTAACGGTCTCTATCAAAACCCTCACCCCCTGTGTCCCCCTCTCCCTTGCAAGGGAGAGGGGGAAGGGAAATATATCTGGGGAGGGACCCCCAGGCCCCCACCAAAAGGGGTAAAACCCCCGCTGGACTCCCCCAATCTAAGAGTTTTGTTAGAAGCTCTAAGGTCTGCTCTATCGACCGCTGGGAGCGGGTAAGAGAGCACAGGGCCGTGGGCCGGAGAGAGGGTTGGGCAAAGCGACGGTGAATACCTCCATTAAAGACAAGCTCAATCTCCAACGCGCCTTTTGGCTGCGAAAGAACCGTCGCCCCGTGATCGGCTTCACCGGGACCTATTTCCACGCCGACTCGGTCCAACTGCTAGACAGCCAGGAAGGCATGCTGCGTCCGGAAGAAATCGACTTCGAGCGGGTCGTGGACCACGTAGACGCCGAGTTCGAGTCCTGGAAAGACGGCACCGGCGACCTCTTCTGGTCGGCCAGCCCATTCCAACAGTTCTTCGGATGGCTGTCCGGGGTCTTAGGGGGACGGTTGCAGGTCAAGGCCGACATGATCTGGTGCGAGCGGTTCATCGACGACTACGGGCGTCTGGCCGACGCAAAGGACGAAGGCTGGATCGAGGTGCTGTGGGCCCTCCTGGACGGCCTGGTGGAGCGGGCCGCAGGCCGATACCCGGTGGCCCCCAAGGCGGTGCTCAGCCCCCTGGGGATACTAGCCGAGGTTCGCGGGAACACCGAGCTTGCCTTCGATCTAACCGACCGGCCCCACGAGGTCGAGGCCGCCATGGACACCATCACCGACGCCTGGGTCAAACTGGCCCTGGGCAACTTCGACCACATCCCCGACTGGCACGGTGGCTACACCAGCGCGCCGCGCTACATATGGGCGCCGGGTCGCATGATCGAGTTCGACGAAGACCCCGCCTTCATGTTCTCCCCCCAGGCCCACCAACGGTTTGTCATGCCGTCTCACCGGGAGCTGATGCGCCACTTCGACTACCCCTATATCCACCTGCACTCCACCCAGATACACACCCTGGATAGCCTTCTGGATCTCGAAGAGTTGGCTGCCATCGAGTTGACGCCCGATTACGGCGAGTCCATCCCCGACCTGGTCCCCACCATCGCCAGGATACGAGAGCGAAAGCCGGTCATAGTCCACGGCTTCATGACGGCCGAGGACATGCGGACCATCGTCGACCAGGTGCCGCCCGAGGGGCTCTGCCTGGTCAGCCGCGTCGATGCCGTCGAGGATGCCCTCCGTCTCCAGGACGCGTTGGTCCGCTGACCCCTGTCTGATGCACCAGCCCGTCCCTTCCCCTGACATCCCCCCTCCAGTAGAATAGCCCTAGCCCCAATCCGGTGGAGCACCCCGGACCGACAAATGACCACCCCGGCCAGAAGACAGTATCTGCGTATCAAGAAGGAGCACCCCGGCGAGGTCCTCCTGTTCCGCATGGGCGACTTTTACGAGACATTCGACGACGACGCCCGCACCATCTCTCGCGAACTGGAGATCGCCCTCACCTCCAGGGAGATGGGTCGGGGACAGCGTGTGCCCCTGGCCGGAATCCCCTATCATGCCCTGGAGCCATATCTAGCCCGGCTCATCAAGAAGGGCTACAAGGTCGCAATCTGCGAGCAGGTCAGCGATCCGGCCACATCCAGGGGACTTGTCGATAGAGAAGTCGTCCGGGTCGTCACCCCGGGCACCATCGTCGAGGAATCCCTGCTGGATCAGAAGGCCAATAACTTCCTGGCCTCAGTGGTAATCGATGGCGACGAGGCTGGACTAGCTTACGTCGATATCACGACCAGCGAATTTGCCACCAGCCAGTTCTCGCTGGCCCACCTGACCGTCGAGTTGAGCAGACTTGCACCCTCGGAGGTCCTGGTGCCCGACAGCCAGGACCCCTTCGGCGTGGACGAGAGTGTGACAGTCACGAGTCTGGAGCCAGATGCATTTCACCACGAATGGGCCGAAGAGACACTACTAAATCACTTCGGCGTTACCTCGCTGGAGGCCTACGGGTGCGAGCGCTTGCCGCTGGCCGTCAGGGCGGCCGGCGCCATAATCGACTACCTGGGCAGAAATCAGAAGACGTCGCTGGGCCTGGTCACGTCGCTGCATACCTACTCCACCTCGGCCTTTATGGTATTGGACCCCCAGACCCGCCGCAATCTAGAGCTTTTCCAGGCTGGTCGGTGGGGAGAGGCCGGTACCTCTTTGTTCTCGGTGCTGGACCGCACCGGGACATCGATGGGAGGACGCCTGTTGAGAAGATGGCTGGGCCAGCCGCTGCTGGACGTCCAGCAGTTGTGTCTGCGCCAGGACGCCGTTGCCTGGTTTCATCGAAGCTCCCTGCGGAGAGAGCGAGTCATGGCGGTGCTGGAGTCGGTCTCGGACATCGAGCGTCTGGTAAACAGAGTCCGTAGCTTCACTTCGACACCTCGCGACCTGGTCGGACTGGCCAACAGCCTGGAGGCTTCGCAACATGTCAAGGCGATCCTTCAGGAGGACGAAGACGCTCAACAGGTGGCGTGGGTGATAGAGGACCTGCGGGACAACCAGGAGGTAGTTGGTCTGATACGGAAGGCCATCGAGGACGACCCTCCGTTGTCCGTAGGGGACGGTAAGGTCATCAGACAGGGCTTCTCCGACGACCTCGACTCCCTGCTGAAGACCGCCCGCGACGCGCAGTCCTTCATCGCCGGGCTCGAGCAAAAAGAACGTGAGCGGACGGGAATCAAGTCCCTGAGGGTCGGATACAACAAGGTCTTTGGCTACTACATCGAGGTCAGCAAAACCAATCTCGCCAAGGTGCCGGAGGACTACGTCAGGCGCCAGACACTGGTGGGCGGCGAGCGATATATTCCGCCGGAGATGAAGGAGTACGAGTCCCTGATCCTCAACGCTCAAGACCGTGTCGCGGAGCTGGAAGGCTCGCTGTTCCGGCAGGTCTGCGGCCAGGTCGCTGAGGCCGCCGCATCGGTTCTACCGGTGGCCCGAGGCATCGCCCACGTGGATGTCTTCTGCTCCATGGCCGAGGTAGCGTCCCGCAACGGCTACGTCAGGCCCGAGTTGAACGACGGCGAGATCCTCGAGATCAAGCAGGGCCGTCATCCTGTGGTGGAGCGGATGCTGCCGTCGGGTTCCTTCGTCCCCAACGATGCCCGTCTGTCCACCGGGGACGATCAGCTCGTCATCCTGACCGGGCCCAACATGGCCGGCAAGTCCACCTACATCCGCCAGGTCGCCATCATCGTGCTCATGGCCCAGGTAGGCGCCTACGTCCCGGCTGAGGCCGCGACCATCGGCGTCGTGGACAGGATATTCACCCGCGTCGGCCTTCAAGACGACCTGGCCGTTGGCCAGTCCACGTTCATGGTGGAGATGGTTGAAACGGCGGCCATCCTCAACCATGCCACACGGCGCTCGTTAATCATCCTGGACGAGATCGGCCGAGGCACCAGCACCTACGACGGCCTAGCCATTGCCCGTGCCGTGGCCGAGCACATCCACAACCATCCCCGCCTGGGATGCAAGACCCTGTTCGCGACCCACTATCACGAGCTTATTCGTCTGGCCGACCTGCTACCTCGCGTCCGCAACTACAACGTCGCCGTCTCAGAAGACAAGGGCAACGTGGTCTTCCTGCGGCGCATCGTGCCCGGTGGTGCGGACAAGAGTTACGGTGTCCATGTCGCCCAGTTGGCCGGACTACCGAGCGGCGTGATCAGCAGAGCGTGGGAGGCACTGGGCGAGTTGGAAGACGGCGCCGCTGGCTCCTCGAAGACCGGACGCAGACGAGGGCCGAAAAAACTGCCGGAGCAGCTGCGCTTGATCGGCGTAACACCAGCCGCCATCGAAGAGCTAATGGCCCTCGACGTGGCATCCATGACGCCCCTGGAGGCCATTACGAAGCTCTACGAGCTTCAGGCACTGGCAAGGGACTCCGACCAGGGATAACACCTAGAAACTATCTCAAACAGCAACGTTGCTTTTTCCCACCCGCCCACCCATAAGGGTTTTCTATCTGTGGGCACATGCCCCAGACCTCTTGCCTTAGGGAATCTCCCCCCTGGACCCCCCTTAAGGGAATTCTGAGGTAATTTCTAACCGTCTGCGGTGACGTTAGCGGCTACACCGTTGCTTCTTCTGCGGTCCCGCCGAAGGCGTTGAGATAGGAAAGCACCGCCTGGACTCTGGCGTGCTGTCCTTCGTCCGGTACGACGTGCAGCTTGCTGAAGATTGAGTTGATGTGGTGCTCCACGGTCCTGGGCTGGATGTACAGTATGCTGGCTATGGTGCTGTTGGTACAGGCCTTGGACATAAGGGACAGGACCTCGAACTCTCGTCGCGTCAAGGTCTTCAGAGGCGATCCATCCGGTACCCCGTTGTCCGACGTGAGCTTCTCCACCATGATTGGGTCCAGTACAGTTCTACCAGCATCGACATCTTGGATTGTTCGGATGAGTTCGTCGATGGTGCCCAGAGTGTGCTTTAACAGGTAGGACTTTCCCCGAGGGTCGTCCTTCAGGAACTCTCTGACGAACCGGGAGTCTTCGTATGCGGTCAGGAGGATGATGCCGACCTCAGGGAGGTTCTCCCTTATCCTACGTGCCGCCGCGATTCCGTTGAGTCCCGGCATCATCACGTCCATAATAACGACGTCGGGCCTCAACTCATTCACCGACTTCACAGCGCTGTCGCCGTCTGGCAAGGTGCCGACCAGGGCCATCTCGGGATGGGCGGAAACGGTCATTGCCAGCATTTCCCGGATGATCTCCTGGTCATCCACGATCAAGACCTTGACCTGGGTTGGTCCGGCCATTACGCGAGACTTTCCTGGGTTTAGAGGACTCTCCATGATTGGCACGCCTCTGTTATCTGGGGTGGCCATCGGCCAGAACGGCTCCGCTGGGTGGCTCAATTCAGGTCCGTGGCAGACCCTCATTCCCTTTTTGATACAGGGACCCCGATGAATATCTAAACATTGAGCACCGGGGGTTAAACACGTTCGATGGTGCGCCAGCGCATTAAGAAATGCTCATTCTCCAGGACTTGCGGCAACTCACTTAGTAGGTCCAGGCTGTTTTCAAGCGCCGTCTGGACCAGCGCCAGCCGCTGCCGCACGATCCTGTCCTCTACCGCCCGGTTCACCAGGTCCACGTTCAGCACAATCATGGTGAGCACGTTTTTCATCTCATGTTCGAGAGCCGCCAGGCCTTTTCCCGAGCGTACCTGTTCCACATAGGCACCCCTGAAGTGATTCAGTGGAGGGTAGGGGGTAGACCTGAAAATGGTAATGGCAGCCCTCGGGTTCCCGTCCGGGTCCCTAAAAAGAGAGCGGATGTACGGTACAATGACCGCCACATTGCCGTCCCATCCCAGCCGTAACGAGCCCTCTGACCGGCCGTAGGATATACAACGGTCCCAGGAGTCTCTCAACGCCGACGGGCCGGCGATCTCCAGGTCGAGTTCATCCCACCTCGCACCTATGACGTCCTGCTTCTCCCGGTCGAAAAACCGGCACCAAGCATTGTTCACCAGTATCACCGAACCGTCGATATCGTCAATCTCCACTGAGTCCGACGATGCTTCCAGCACCCCACCCAATAGACCAGTTTCCAGTGGGGATTGGGTCTCGAACAGCGCCATCATTTGACCTCCTCGCGGCTTGTATCACCGTGCCCCCGGACCGGATTGCCGATGGTGTAGTACCAGGCAGTCGTAACATAGCATACCTTTGAGAGGCGTGTATCGGCGTACTTAAGGCCTACAAGCAAAGTAACCTATTTATAATGTGCTATAAGTTACGAATACCAACTGGCCTTGTTTTAGGTGTTACTATTACGCGACAGGAATAATTCAGAACTGCAATCTCACAATTGGCGTCCAACAGGTATGTGTTAGGATCGCCGATCACCACAGGCCATCTCCTTGCCCACCCCTTGCAAGTAACACAGCCGTGCCTTGACTGGACGGGTGGGTCATAATAATCTAAAGCGACCGGTAGAGGCCGACCCGTCCATCGAGACCGGCAACGGACTCCCCGTGAATAGCGTCGGAGGAATTGCAATGCAGATATCAACCTTACCGTCTTCTCCCGTAGAGTTACGAGAACTGATCAGGCGAGGCGAACTCATCCGCCCCACCGGGGGATTGGCGCCCAACCACGTTCAGGCCAATCTTGCTATTTTGCCCCGCGACCTGGCATTCGATTTCATGCTGTTTTGCCAGCGAAATCCGACACCCTGTCCCCTGCTAGAGGTCGTGGAGGCCGGTTCCAGCGAGCCCAAGCGCATGGCGCCTGGCGCCGATCTCAGGACCGACCTGGGGAAGTACCGTGTCTACGAGAATGGCGAGGTGGTGGCCGAGGTCGAGGACATCTCCGATTACTGGCGGGACGACCTGGTCTCCTTCCTGCTGGGCTGCAGCTTTTCCTTCGAGTCGGCCCTGATTCGCGCCGGAATCTCGCTGCCCCATATCGAGCAAGGCACTAATGTATCGATGTATATCACCAGTGTGCAGACTGAGCCCGCCGGCGTATTTTCAGGGCCCATGGTCGTCTCCATGAGGTCCGTTCCCAGAGAGAAGGTGGTCCGGGCCGTCCAGGTTACCTCTCGTTTTCCGGCCGTGCATGGCGCACCGGTCCACGTTGGCGACCCGTCCGCCATCGGGATAAAAGATGTCTCCATCCCTGATCTGGGAGACCCTACAGAGATCAAAGAAGGAGACGTCCCGGTCTTCTGGGGCTGCGGTGTCACACCTCAGGCGGTAGCCATGAACTCCAAACCCCCGCTGATGATCACTCACTCCCCTGGATATATGTTCATCACGGACTGGCTGGACGAAGACCTGGCCGTTATTTGATACCTGTTGTACAGGAGGAGAAATTGTCCATCGAAGACATCGTCCTGGACCACGATGGCAGAGGTGTCTCAAAGCTACGGCCAAATGTGCCGGCGGACTTCTGCGGTCGGGCCGCAGGCCTTGTGCTCGACAACCCAGGAACCGCCGTTATTGTCACCGGATTCTATATTCTGAAGGCCGCCGCGGCCGAGACCGATGGCCCGCCGGGCGCCATCGTGATAGGCGACGCCCTCCAAGCCCTCGGATACGAAGTCGTCTACGTCACCGACCGGTACACCACCCCGATTATCTCGGGCTGTGTCGGTTCCAGGGCCAGGGTCGTCGATTTTCCCATTACCGACGACGACGCCAGCAAGAGGTTCGCCGACGACCTGCTGGCCGAACTCGATCCGTCGGTCCTGATCGCCATCGAGAGGTGCGGCCTAACCAGTGACGGCGTGTACCGAAACATGAATGGCCTGGAGATAACGAACTACAACGCCAGGATAGACCACATGTTCACCGGCCACCCCAACACCGTTGGAATCGGCGACGGCGGCAACGAAATCGGCATGGGAAACCTGGCATCGGTTATAACCACGGTTCCCACGCTGGTCAAGATTCCCTGTGTAACCACCACCACCGAACTCATTATCACTAGTGTCTCCAATTGGGGTGGGTACGGCCTGGTGGCCGCGCTATCCGAGCGGAATGGCCGTAACCTCCTACCCACGGTGGAGGCCGAGCAGGAGTTGCTGAAACGCAACGTTCGGCTGGGTGCGGTGGACGGGATGAGCTCCAAGTCCGAGTTCAAAGTTGACGGGTTTACCCTGGAAGAGAACAGCCGGGCCCTGGAGCGGCTACACGAATACCTGGCCGAACGAGGGGTTTCAGCCTAATAGGTGCAGAGAAACCTTTTCGACCATCCCCCTGTCCCCCTTTCCTTCGACAGGCTCAGGACAGGCTCTAGCCAGGAAGGGGGAAGAATTTATAGCTGAGGGACACCCCTTCGGCTGCACTCAGGGACAGGCCCTCAGACTCCCGTCAACGGGGCTTCGCCCCTCTGCACACCCATTCTTCAGCAGTCTGCTAATAGTCCACTCTGCTCATCGGCGGCCTGGGCCTAAGATACAGCCGCCAACCGGACCCCGGAGTCTGTTGCCGACAATCCATCCGAGCTCGAGACCACACAGGCCCCATCCAGTGCCTCCCTGAGCTTGCGAAGCGCACTCCGCTCCAGTCTGGAAACGTGCATCTGGGAAACCTTGATGTGCTGCGCGGTCCGCCTCTGGGACAGGCCGCTGTAGAACCGGAACTCCACGATTCTCTTCTCTCGGAGCGGAAGAGTGTTCAGGGCCTGCTCCAACGTAATCCGGTCCAGTGACAGCTCGTATTCGGCGTCCTCGCGACCCAGGCAGTCAGATAGACTGAAGCTGCCGCCGCCCTCATCCGGTCCGAGTTGCTCGTCCAACGAACGTAGGTTCGTAGCCCTCCCGGCCTCGGTGGCCGCATCGAGCTCACCTTCCGAGAGACGGCAATTCTCGGCAAGTTCCGCCTTGTTCGGCCAGTGGCCCAGAGAAGAGGCCAATGCACCCGTTGCCCGGTCTATGGCCAGTTTGTTCTGACGAAGGAGCCGGGGCATCTTCATGAGGCCTCCGTGGTCTCGAAGATAATTCAGAATAATGCCCAACACCTCGGGAATGGCCAGGGAGGGAAAGTTGGTCCCCCGGTCCGGATCGAACTTGTCGATAGCGTTCAGCAGTCCGATCATTCCGACCTGGTACAGGTCTTCGTGATCCTCACGAGACGCGCGGAACCTTCCGCAAAGGCTCCGGACCAGTGGACTGTACTTGATGGCAAGTCGCTCTTTGGCATCCTGGTTCCCTGTGGCCCTGTATGATGCCAGGAGTTCACGCGTAGTAGCGCCAGATTCGTTGGCCATGATACTTAAACCTTCCCGAAAACCCTCCCTGGAGAGCATGCCTCGCGCTGTCATCACTGAAAACCACCCGGGTCGGCTCGAACCTACTACGACACACGGCGGCGAAAAACCAGGGCCACACCCAAACCGCACTGTGGCCGACCCCTATACGGGCGATGGACGAATCCCTCAGGTGAAGTTAAAGTGAAGGGGTCCGGAGCCGGTACACAGTTTTCTTGTATACCGGCGCGATCACCGGATCATCTGAGCAGTCCGGATGGGAAGAAGGTCCAAAGTGGCCAAGCTCACTGGAATCGTGATAGACGAGGCTACCGGAGAGCCCGCCGAGGCCCGGGTGCAGGTGCTGGCCTCCACCGGCCTCTTCGTTCACCCGGCCGGAGCCTTGCTCAAAGTCGGGCCCGGCGCCCCGTTCTTCTACGCGGATGGATCATTCGAGGTCGACATTCCACGTGGCCTGACACAGGTCGTCGCCGAACGCGGCACCGAGTACGCGCCCGCCAGGATGACGGTAGACCTACCCGCTCAGGGGACGGTGGCCGTAGAGGTTGTCCTGAAACGATGGTCCGACCTGAGCGACCACGGCTGGCACCCGGGCAACACCCACGTCCACTACGATGAGAAGGAGAAGCGTCCCGATGAACGCCTCCGCCTGGATCCCAGGATCGAGGACCTGAGGATGACGGCGGTCAGCATCTTGAAGCGTGGAGACCTGGAGTACGCCACCAACAAGTATCCGCCCGGAATGCTCACTGAGTTCTCCTCGGCCCACCACTACGTCCAGTGCGGTGAGGAGAACAGGCATAACACCGAGCCCCAGACCATCGGTTACGGCCACGTTATGCTGTTGAGTCTCCGAAACTTCGTGGAGCCGGTCAGCCGAGGGCTGCTGGTGGACGCCTTCGACCCCGATTACCCGCCTCTTAGCTACGCCTGCGACGAAGCGCACCGCCAGGGGGCGCTGGTGATCTGGTGCCACAATGGCCAGGGTATGGAGGCGCCTGTGGCCGCGGCACTGGGCAAGCTGGACGCCTTCAATCTCTTCGACCCCTACTGGAACGATGCCGAGTATGACATCTACTACCGGATGCTCAACGCGGGATTGAGACTGCCCGCTTCCACCGGCTCCGACTGGTTCATCAGCTCTGCCAACAGAGTCTACGGACACACGGACGGCCCATTTGAATACGAGGCCTGGGTACAGGCCTTAAAAGAGGGGAAGACCTTTATAACCAACGGCCCGGCCCTGACCCTGTCGGTAGACGAGCGGGGGCCTGGTGCGGAAATAGAGACCGCTCCCGGTAAGCCCGTGCAGGCCCTGGTCAGCTGGACCTCACACTATCCCGTCACCAGGGTCGAACTCCTCTTCAACGGTAAAGTTGTGGCCCATGAGTCGTTCATCGAAGGCTCCACCGGCGGACAACTTGAGGCGGGTATCTCTGCGACCAACGACGGGTGGATAGCCGCCAGGGTCGCCAGCGAAGCACGGGATAGCTTCTCCCAGCCCATATTCGCTCACACGAGCCCCGTTTACGTAAATACGGGACTGGGCGGACCGGAAAAAAAGGCGGCCGCTGCATGGTTCGACAACGCCATCGACGAATCCCTCGTATGGGTCAGTACCAGGGGTAGGTTCTACAGCGACAAGCAGCGCCAGAAGGTCCTTGGCCTGTTCCGAGAGGGCCAGCAGGTGTACAAACGCATAGCAGGCTGAGGGTTATGATAAATCGGTGGCGCCTTACACCACTGAGTGGAAGACCCTGAATTCTTTCTTCTAGAGAGGCTGAAATGGAAGTTGTAGAATGCCTGAGACGCCGGCGGACCGTCCGCCGTTTCAAAAACGAACCCGTGCCGGAGTCCGTGGTCACGAAGATACTCCAGGCCGCCCGCTGGGCGCCCAGTTCCCGAAACCAGCAGCCCTGGCATCTGATCGTGGTAAGAGACAGGGGCACACTGGTCCAAATAGGGCGGACCGCCCGCACGGGCAGCTTTATCGGAGAGGCGACGCTGGCCGTCGCGGTCGCAATGGAAAACGCCGACTCCCCCGAACTCGACGCGGGCAGGGCGTTACAGCAGATGGAGCTTATGGCCTGGTCCGAGGGGATGGGTACCTGCTTCGTCACACTGACCGATGCCGAGCGGGTCGAAGTCAAGCGGCTATTGGAGATACCGCCAGAAATAGACCTGATGACGGTGCTGCCATTTGGCTATCGCCCCGGCGACTTCAAGGGCAGGGGCGTCTCACGAAGATCGCTCTCCGAAATAGCTCACGGCGAGAAGTTCGGCAACCCGTATCCGTCCCACTGATGCTGGTACCTGTAGCTAGTCCAAACATCGGCTGGGCAGAAACCGGGCGCCACGGCGATTCGCCGACCACCGGCTCGCCATTTCCGTTCCCCGATATGATTGATTTGGAAACCCTTGACACGTCCGAAAACGGTTGCTAATATATATTTAACCTATGTATAAGGACAATAGGTATGGTCCAAGACGAAAAACAACACATGTCCGACGAGGCTTACTGGGAGTTGCTTATCAAAAAGAGTGTTTCGCGCTTCTTTCTGTTGAGCATGCTCTACCAGCGGCCCATGCACGGTTACGAGATAGCCAAAGGCATCGAGACCTGCTGCGAGGGATGGTGTAAGCCGACCGACGCCATGATCTACCCCACCATCAAGGAGATGCGGGACGCCGGCTACATCGAGTCCATATCCGAGGTCAACGGCGGACGCACGCGTAATGTGTGCCACCTGACGCCCAAGGGGGTCGAGGCCTATCGCACCGCAGCGCGAGTGTGGGCGGGAGTGTTGCCGTACCTCAAGGAGTCGGTCACCGCCGGCGGAGTGGACGTCATGGCCTCGCTTATGGGTAGCCCGGTCATCCCTGAGTGCTGCGTCGAATCTGAGACTATGCCTGCCGCATCTCGAGACCTACAGGGCCGTTAGAGAAAACAGGACCGTTGTTGGTCCAGAAAATGAAAATATGGAGGAAAAAAATTGGCTACGATCGACAATGACCAGATCAAAAACGCCGTACAGGACCGGTACGCCGAAGTCGCCAGATCGGCCGACGGATGCGGAGACACATCCTGTTGCAGCGAGGAATCTGCGCTGTACACCGTAAACCAGATTCAGGGGTTGCCGTCCGGGGCGGTTACGGCGTCGGCGGGCTGCGGCAATCCATCCGCGCTGGCGTCCCTGCGGCCCGGGGAGACCGTGGTGGACTTTGGAAGCGGAGGAGGCATCGACTGCTTCCTGGCGGCCCGGGAGGTCGGAGAATCAGGGACAGTGATCGGCGTGGACATGACCCCCGACATGGTGGACCTGGCCAAGAAGAATGCACGGACAATGGGTCTTTCCAACGTGACCTTTCATCTGGCCGACATGGAGGACACGCCTATCCCGGACGCCTCGGTGGACGTGATCATGTCCAACTGCGTCATCTGTCTCACACCCGACAAAGACGCGGTTTTCCGCGAGGCCCTTCGTATACTGCGCCCAGGCGGCAGGCTGTTTGTCTCTGACATGCTGCTTGCCGCACCGCTGCCGCCCGAGGAAGCCGCCGACACGGACAATTGGGTCTCGTGCCTGGCGGGGGCCGAGCTGACCGATACCTATCTTGGACGCATGCACAAGGCCGGTTTCGCTGGCATCGAGGTCCTTTCGGCGAACCCGCTTTCCTCGGAAGGATGGCGGGCCAACATACGCAGCACCGACGTCAAGGCGACGAAACCGGCCTAAAAGTACGTAGCGAGTGTGCCCAAAATCAAGAGGGGCGGGAGTTTACTCCCGCCCCTACGGCAATAAGGCCGTCGCGCATAGACCCAGGGATT
>CAZEDC010000067.1:0-6957 GCA_964510985.1 uncultured Dehalococcoidia bacterium | reverse complement strand
CATTGACACCTTGACCGTCAATTCCACCGGCGCTAAAATACCAGCGGACCACCACGATTCTGAGAGGACCAAGGCTTGGGAACCCCATAAATAGCTCAGGACTTAAAAATCTCTTGACTACGTAGCCTCCCGTGTTTCGCGCGAGACAACGCGGGAGGCTTTCGTTTGCCCCGAACTCTAAGTAGGGTGGGGGGAGGCCAACGGGCTTTCCTCCAACCTGGAACAGCAATGAAAGGAAACTGGCAGTGGTATCGAAACAGGACCCAGAACTGCTGGAACTCAGAAGACGTATACGGCACTCCACGGCACACGTCATGGCGGACATCGTTACCAGGATGTTCCCCGAAGCCAAGCTGGCCATAGGCCCGCCCACCGACGACGGTTTCTACTACGACTTCCTGGTGCCGGAGCCGTTTACCCCCGAGGACGTCGAGGAGATCGAGCGTCGTATGCACGAAGTCATCGACCGGGACCTTCCTTTTGAGTACCGCGAGTACACCAGGGACGAGGCCCGCTCTATCAACTCCGATAAGCCGCTCAAGCTCGAGATAATCGACGGGATCCCCGAAGACGAGCCCATCTCGACATACCGACACGGCGATTTCGAGGACCTCTGCGCCGGCCCTCACGCCGAGTCAACCGCCAAGATCTCCGCCTTCAAGCTGCTGAACATCGCCGGGGCCTACTGGCGCGGCGACGAGAACCGGCCCATGCTCCAACGTATATACGGCACCGCCTTCGAGTCTAAGGCAGAGCTTGACGGGTACCTCCACCGCCTGGAGGAGGCCCGGCTGCGCGACCACCGCGTCCTGGGCCGGGACCTGGACCTATTCTCCGTGCATGACGAGACCGGCCCGGGTCTCATCATATGGCACCCCAAGGGCTCACGGCTCCGTGGCATCGCCGAAGACTTCTGGAAACAGGAGCATTACCGCTGGGGTTACGACCTTGTCTACACCCCGCATATCGGCCGCTCAGCATTGTGGGAGACCAGCGGGCACCTGGACTTCTACAAAGAGAACATGTACGCCGCCATGGACATGGACGGGCAGGACTACTATCTCAAGCCCATGAACTGCCCCTTCCACATCATGTACTACGGAACGGCCACCCGTAGCTACCGCGACCTGCCGATGCGAATTGGCGAGCTGGGCTCGGTCTACAGGTTCGAGCGCGGCGGTGTCCTGCACGGCCTGTTAAGAGTACGGGGCATGACACAGGACGACGCCCACATCTTCTGCCGTCCCGACCAGGTGGAGGCCGAGGTAAACGGCGTTCTGGACTTGACCGTCCACCTGCTGAACAGCTTCGGTTTTCACGATTTCCAGGTCCGTCTCGCCACCAGGCCGGAAAAGGCCGTTGGCGACCCCGACCGCTGGGAGCTGGCCACCGAGTCTCTCCGCCGGACGCTGGATGCCCGAGGGATGGCCTACGAGCTTGACGAAGGGGGCGGCGCTTTTTACGGTCCCAAAATCGACATCCACATCGAGGACGCCATCGGACGCATCTGGCAATGTACCACCGTCCAGTTCGACTTCAATCTACCGGAGCGTTTCGGCCTGACCTACGTAGGTGAAGACGGCGGCGAACACCAGCCCTACATGATCCATCGGGCCCTTCTGGGTTCCCTGGAGCGGTTCATCGGCATCCTCATCGAGCACTACGGAGGCGCCTTCCCAACATGGCTTGCACCTGTCCAGGCCGTCGTCATTCCCATCGCGGACAGACACGGTGAGTACGCACGCAAGGTGGAGGCCGAGCTGGCCGGCCAGGACATCCGTGTACAGGTGGACGCCCGCAACGAACGCATGAACGCCAAGATACGAGAGGCGCAGCTCCAGAAGGTACCCTACATGCTGGTGGTGGGCGACCGCGAGCAGGAGTCCGGTTCGGCCGCGGTGCGCCTGCGTTCCGGAGAAGACCTGGGAGCGCTGAAGTTGGCCGATGTTACCGGCCGGATCCTCGCGGACGCCGGAACCCGAACGTAACCTGAACGCGGATTTTTTTCATTCCGGGTCGGTTCCGACGAGGGAACCCGCGACGCCACAAAGTTCTACTTGCGGCGACTCCCCTCTGATATGGGTGCGCCTCTCTATTGCCTACCAGGGACCTGTATGCTATATTCGGTAGGTTAAAAACCCCGGATAACAAACATTAGTAGAGGTGTCGGCATACCCAGGGACTATCGGATCAACAAGCGAATACGCGTTCCAGAGGTCAGGCTGGTAGACGAGAAGGGTGAGCAGCTTGGCGTAATGGCGACCCAAGAGGCCGTCAGGATAGCCGAGGAGCGAAGCCTTGACCTGGTGGAGGTCGCCCCGGCGGCCTCACCGCCAGTGTGCCGGCTGATGGACTACGGTCGCTTCCGGTACGAAGCGACCCGCAAGGAGCGAGAAGCACGTAAGGTCCGTAAGACAAAGGCCACAAACATATTACGCGAGGTCCGCTTCAAGACCCGTATCGGTGAGCACGACCGGTCTGCGAAAACCCGCCAGGTCAAGCGGCTGCTGGGTGAAGGCTCGAAGGTAAAGGTCACGGTAATGTTCCGCGGACGCGAGATCGACCATCCCGATCTAGGAATGGTACTGCTCCGCTCAGTCGCGGAAGACCTCGTGGACGACGCACTGTTGGAACGTCCTCCCGCGTTCGAAGGGCGATGGCTGTCCATGATCCTGGCCCCTAACGTTCAGCAGGCCGCCAAGTCCGGCCAACCTCAGAAGGAGCTAAATAGTGCCCAAGCTTAAAACCCATAAAGGGGCCGCTGCCCGGTTCCGCATCACGGGCACGGGAAAACTGGTCCGCATGAAAGGCCACCGTAGCCATCTGCGCCGCAAAAAGCCAGCCAGCGTCCGCCGCCTCTACTCGCACAAGCTACCGGTAAGCGATGCGGACGTCCCGAGGATCAAGAAATTACTTCCATACGGACTCCCGTAAAAGTCAGGACTTACCATTGACCAGAATCAAGAGAGGCGTCACCAAGCGCCACCGCCATAAAAAAATCCTCAAGATGACCAAGGGCCACAAGGGTGTAAGGCACTCCCTGTACAAACGAGCCCACGAATCTCTGATACATGCGCTCCGGTACGCCTACGTTCACCGCAAGGAGAAGAAAGGCGACATGCGCCGCCTCTGGAACATCCGGATAAGCGCGGCCGCCAAGGCAAACGACACCTCCTATAGCCGGCTAATCCACGGCCTAAAACTTGCTGATATCGAGGTCAATCGTAAGATGTTGGCCGACCTGGCCGTCAGAGACCCCCAGGCCTTTACCCAGATAGCCGACCGCGCCAAAGAGCAGCTCCAAGCCGCCACCGCTTAGATTTCCGGCCACTCCTTGTCCTCTGCCGTCGACGGAACACTTTAGCCGCTGCTTGTCCACCACCTGTCCGATTTCTGGGGTGCGACTCAGTCTACGTTGCCACATTGCAGGCACTGAAATTCGTGATAATTCGTCCCGGGACGGCCATGTCACCTGGGGCAATTTAGTTGGTAAGGGTTGATCCTGACCAAAGACCGCTTTTGGAACCTTCCTGTTGCTCTCGTTTGATCAGGCACAAGGATTGACTTGGTAACTTGTGCGGTTATGGTCATAATCTCTGCAAAGTGGATCAGGCGTCGGTAAACCTAGATCTGCCGGGTCCTGGTACTTGCTGTGCGTCGGAGTTACCCTGGTTCGTACTCTCGTCTTTCTGGTCCCCCCAGCCGGTCGAGAAGGCTCATGGTAAGCTTTGAATCGATGATGGGTGCGCAGCCAGAAACGGCCTGAACTACGGCATTCACGAGCTCGATCTTGCCGGATGTCTTCAAGAGGTAGCCGTCAACGCCGGCCTCCACGGCTTCATCCAGGTACTCCCGTCCGAAGGAACTCAGTATGATTATTTTCAGGTCCGGTTGTTTTGCCTTTATCTGCCGCGTGGCCTGAATTCCGTCGATACCCGGCAAATTAATATCCATCACAACCACGTCAACGGTCTGCTTTCCAAGCATCTTGAAGCAATCCTCTGCATTCTCCGCGACGCCAACAACCGTGATGCCGGGTTCTGACGCAAGAAGGCGGCTAATGCCTTCTAACACGGCCGTGTGATCATCTACCACGAAAACGGCGTATCGGAGCCTCAGATGTCACTTGCGCTTGAGTTGACCGAACATAATTGCGTGATAGGCCCCTTGTCTGGCTGCGTCGCCGTTTTGAGGCGGAGCGCCGCCACATCTGTGCGCTGCGCCGGATGATCTGTTGTATCAGCGGGAAGATTGTCCTCACAACATTTGCGTTTCCGATTATTCCCATCTTCGATCGGAAAATTACCATCTGTTATAGACTCCCTCCTCTTAATGCAGGATGGTCGTCGACGAGGTAGACTCTTGCCGGTCTCGTTTCAGTCCTCCTCATAATCTCCGTATCGTGGCGTTCGTCGCCTGACTACGCCTGGCCAAGGGAAGGGTGAGTCCATCCGGGAAACTCAACGTGAAGGATGGCTCCGATACCGGGCTCACTCTCGGCCCAAAGCCTGCCGTCATGGTCTCTGATGATGCCGTAAGAAACACTAAGCCCAAGCCCAGTCCCCTCACCTGCTCGCTTGGTGGAAAAGAATGGATCGAACACCTTTGGCAGCTGATCCTCGGGGATACCGGGGCCATCGTCCGCAAAGCTCACTCTCACATTCACGCCCACACGACACAATGTGATTGTGAGCGTTCCCCGACCGTGGGTATCCGCCATGGCGTGCTGAGCATTGGTCAGAATATTGACAAATACCTGCGTCAACTGGTTCCCGTTGGCCATGGCCTGTAGGCTTTCATCTTGGATATCGAGGTGAACCTCGATGTTGTTTGCGCGAAAGTCGTACGTCTTAAGGCTTACGGCACTCTGAATTATCTGGGAAACGATGACCGACTCTTTCGATGGTTTTTGCCGCCTTCCGAAAGAGAGGAGGTCTTGAACGACCTTCGTTGCCCGCTGCGCCTATTCGTGGATCGTGCTCAGGTCGTTCTTGCTGGATTCGTCGAGGTCTTGAGACAAGAGAAGCTCGGAGAAGCAGAGGATGGCGGTTAGCGGGTTGTTGATCTCGTGGGCCACGCCAGCAGCCAGCTGTCCAACGGAAGCCAGTTTGTCTGCATCGACGAGTTGCTCCTGAAGTCGCCTGCGCTCTGTAATATCTTGATAGAGTATGAAGATACCTTCAGGCACCGCCTGAATACTGAGTTCAAACCAATCCGTTTCCCCGTCCGGGAAGCTGAACTCATTCTGCATACGGATCGCAAGGCGTTCTTCCATACACCTCCGAAGCGCGGCGAATAATTCTGTCTCTCCGATGCCGGGATATGCTCCCATCATCGTCCTGCCGACAAGGCACTCTCTTGTGGTGTGCCCCTGTCTGGCGCACGCATCGTTGACGTAAATATAGCGCCAGTCGTACCCAATTATCTGGCATCCTTCCAGCATGTCGTCGAGTGTATGGCGAAAACGTTCCTCAGACGCCCGTAGCGCCTTCTCCGCCGGTACGCGCTCCGCGTAGAGTTGGGCACTGGCAATGGCCCCTGCGATCTGCGCTCCTACGCGTTCCGCTATCACTCGGTGTACTTCCGAGTAGACATGAGGCGTTTGCGAACGGAGGTCGAGGATACCAATCACTTTGTCCTTAGAAATCAGCGGTACCGCGATCCGTGACCGCAGGCCGAAGGTGATCCCTGGCGTTTGGTCTGGATACCGTCGTAACCACTCTCGATCGGACACTCCTTCGAAAATCCTTGTAGAACGCGACTGAGAAATTTCATCTAGTAACGAATCGGCCAACGGTGCGACTGTACCGACATCCCAATCCGGCACCGTCAATCCTGATATATATGCGATGGTCGCATTATTTTGCTGGTAATCAAGTGTCGAGACCACCATCCTGTCGAATGGGATCAGCTTGCGTATCTCTTCTGCAACGCGCTCGTACACCTCATCGATATCCAAGGAGGACCCGATGATTCTTCCAATCTCAGCGATGGTGGCGTTTTCATCGGCAAGACGCCGAGCTTTCCTCTCGCTATCCTGCAACGCCTCCAACGCCTTCATGCGCTCGGTGATGTCACTAATAATGCCCACTATTCTTGTGCCCACGCCGGCTGAGGCGTTGTCGGATAATTCAGAGCCAATTTGTACCTGGACGACGCGAGCCACCGGAACCGGGGCCCAGGCCACGTTGAAACCCTCACTCGCTGCGAGCCCAGGGCCGATGAGACTGCCCCCGGCCGGTGGTCCAACAAGATGGATGACCTCGGTCTCCGTCTACCACGGAGATCCTGCAGGGTACCAATCTGATCGCCGCCTACCAATCGGGGTCTGTGGCCGCACAATTGCGTCGCCATAGATCCTTCCAATACTTGGCCCATGAATCCGGTGGTGTGTCAGGAGGTCGTGCACGAGCGCCGACGTTATTAACATACCCATGTTATATCCAGGTGTAACATCGAGGCATCCGGGTGGGGTACACGATTTACATACCAGGACATGGGAGTCGGCGAGGGCGCCGTCTCCGTGGCAACATCCAGGTGTCTCTACGGAGAGTCAACTAGGGCTGGCTAGAGAGGTATTCGAGGTGCTACGTATCAAGGAAGGGCGGCTGGTGGCGGCTAAACCCAAGCTCCAGTATGCGCCTGTCTTTGCCCACTGAGTTTGGAAGCCACGGGTGTCAAGTGGTGTAAAGTCACTCCTACGTCAGGGAGCTCCTTTGATCTGCTCCTCCGATGGAGAAAAGGTTGGGCAGGAGGCCAGGACTCTGTCCAACGTCAGTCCTGCAGCACTCTGATATCGTGGACCAGATCCTCCGGTTCCAACGGCGGGGTGAAGACCGCTCGCATGTCGCCCTCCCGGTCGATCAGGTACACCGGTGTGGAATGGATGACCAGATAACGCTCCCCAATGGCCTGTTTCAACCCCTGGACTCCCCCTGCCTGACCGACGCTGGTGTT
>CAZEDC010000066.1:0-7344 GCA_964510985.1 uncultured Dehalococcoidia bacterium | reverse complement strand
GTCCACAGCGCGGGGGCGCCGTAGGCCGCCGACATGTACTCTTCGGGGTCAGTTGCGGCCAGTATGGCCAGCCGCGACTTGGGGTTGGTCAGCGGGTCCTGGGTCTTGTTGGTGGCCAGAGAAGGCCTGGCCCAGTCGCCGATCACGTCAACGGCCAATCCCTGGGTGTCTGCCAGTAGCTGATAGAAGTCGTTGGGAAGGCCCTCGGAGAAGTCGGCCTGGCCCGTCTGAAGCGCCGCCACCTTGGAGGCATCGTCGGGAACCTGGATGTGCTCGATGCGGTCCATGTAGGCTATGCGGGCGCCGCCGTCGGCGTCGGGTGCGTCGGTCCTCGGGATGTAGGCGTCGTTGCGCTCGATGACCGCCACGGCTCCCGGCTGCCACGACACGAATTTGAATGGGCCGGAGCCCGTGTAGTCCGTGAGGATGTCAGTCGGCGCCAGGGCGTCGGCGTTCTCAGCCGGCCAGATGTAGGCTATGGCGCCGGCGCTGGCGAACGGTACCCACAGTCCGAAGGGGTTGCCCATCTCCATCTTGTAGGTGCTGCTGTCGACTACAGTAACTGTTGGTTCGCCGGCCATGTCCCACAGGGTGCCTGGCGTGCCAGGTGTGGTCACCCACCTCAAAATGGAGGAAACTGCATCCTGGGCCTCAACCGGACTGCCGTCGTGGAAGAACTGGTCGGGCCTGAGGTGGAAGGTGTACGTTATGGCGTCGGCGCTCATGGTCCACTCGTCGACCGCCTGGGTGATGGCTGTCCGGTTGATGTCCCAGCCGATCGGGAAGTCATACCACTGGTGCACCAAAGAGTGGGTCACGAATGACGTCTGCCTGGTGGGGTCCAGGTTCGCGATGGAGGCCTGGGGAATCCACCTGAGCGTACCGCCCTGCTTCGGCATCTTGTCCATTGCAACCGCCGTGGGTGCCGGACGTCCCGCTGATGCTGTCGCCGTGGGCTGTACAGCCGGCGTGGCCGCAGCCGGGGCTGCCGCTGCCGGCTTGGCTGTCGCCGCAGGTTGGGCTGTCGCAGCTGCTGCCGCTGGTGCCGCCGTAGGCGCCGCAGCAGCCGGTGCCGACGTCGCAGCCGCAGCTGGCGCCGCAGGCTGCTGAGCCGTATCTTCGTCGTCGTCCCCGCCGCACGCCAACACAGTCAGCATAGCGACGGCTACGGCAAAAATACCTAACTTTACCCATATTTTCATGCTCTACCTCCTGAATAAATCACAATTCGTTTCGACCTTCGCGGCGTTAGATTATGCTTAACGATACCGACACAAGCTAAGAAACGCCGATATATCGTGTCCATGGGAACCGATTAGACGCCGCCCAAATTTACACTTCGCTCAACCAAATGTCAAGTGGCTAGGGTGCCAAGGTAGGTATGCAGCTACTTTGAATTTGAGACCTAAATAGGTACGGCTCTAACCCTTTTTAATCGATAGTCGCTAGGGTATCTCTATCCCCCAGACCAGCCTTCCGGGACCAATCTTCCTCGACTTGAAGGTTACGTAATGCCAGCCCGAGATGTCGGAGACCTCAAATGTTATCAGGCCGTCGACTACTTCAGTGGGTAGCAGATATATCAGCTTGGGGTTGTACAGGGACGGCGTCCCTGATAGGACAGGCTCCATTCCACCTTCGTAGAGGTCCACGACGGTACCCGAAGGGTCGTGTAATTTAAACTCTCTATCAGGGCTGATCGACTCCGATTGCCGGTTGTTCGTCACCGACACATTGAAGACCACGAACCGTTTGCCGGCGGCCGCCGTAACGGATTCGTTGATTGTGTCGGTGACCGTGCTGAACGTGGCTTGAACCAGCCACGTGCCCTGGTTTGCCGACCCACCGTCGGCGAGTTCGGTGTCGTCGTCCTGGGCATCAGGCCTGTCCGGATACAGGATCACACTTTCGTCATCGGTCTGGGCATAGCCGACCACCTGCTCAGGGGTGGCTTCGGGCACGCTGGTTGACTCGTCTGAGCCGCCGCCGCCGCATCCAAGAATGAGAGTGAACGCAAAGGCGACTGCCAGGAGTAGGGCGCCGAATACCGGCGCACGGACCGCTTTTTTCGTTAATGTTTCTTGAGCCACGTGTGACACCCCCTGTGTGTAATGTGTCTTGTAGATGGCGATTGGAGCAATCGAGGGGAAGGAATCATCCAATATTCGTTGAATTTCACCGGGGGCCGATACCCGGTAGCGGTAGCATGCAACGAGCCGGTTGCCGCTTAACGATCGGGGCCACCCAATGCCTCTCAAGTCCCAGGCCCCTGATTCGGCATATTGTGAATTCCAGGAATCCCCTGCAGCTATAGATACGGTATCAAGGGCTGGATTAGTTTTGCCCGCCGCTCCGATAACGAATATTTAACCCAATGAATATTTAACCCAATCCGGATGGTTCCGTTAATCCTATAACGCGACGGCCTCACGGTCAACAGCCATCGGGTGAACGGGAGAACCTTGACAGGCTCTCGGAGAGTGTTATCTTCGTGCCGACAGGGAACACATTCGCCTGACCGACACGGAGGAGCCGGTATGACCCCAGCGCCGCCGCCACACGCCATGTTCTCCAGGGCGGAGATGGACCGCCGCTACGACAGAGCCCGGGAGCTTATGGCCTCGCGCGGAATCGACGCCCTGCTCATCTCAGGCGAGGAGAATTTTCAGTATCTAGCCGGGGCCAGCGCCAGCATAGCTCTCCACCATTCTCTCACCAGGCCCAACGTATTCATACTTCCGATGGACCGGGAGCCCATCATCGTCACCCAGACCGGCTACAACCTGACACTGGGCTGCCACGTCACTGACTTGCGCGATTACTCAGGCCTGCTCGCTTTCCCCCACGATGTGGCCGTCGACGCCCTCATTGACGCCGTGCCGGCGAACGGCCGCATCGGAGCGGAGCTGGGACAGGAGCAGAGGATGGGCATACCAGTGGGGGCATACCTCGACCTTGTTGCCGCGCTGGGCGATGCCGAGTTCGTTGACGCCACCGACATCGTCATAAACCTGAGGATCGTGAAGTCCGAGGAGGAGCTGGTCTATATCAGGAAGGCGGCCGACATAACCAGCCGGGCCCGGCAGCGACTCTTCGACGGCCTCGTAGAGCCCGGTATGACGGAACGGGAAGTCGCCAGAACCCTCCGCAGGCTGATCCTGGAGGAGGGTGGGGACAGGACATCCTTCATTCACTTCCAGCTTGACCTGCCCGGCTCCAAGAACCAGTTCCATTACGACAGGCCGTTGGAGAGAGGCACCGTCCTCGCCGTGGACACCGGCGCCTACAACGGCATGTATACCGTTGACTACGCCCGCATGGCCACCCTGGGCAGGGCGACCGATCTGCAGAAACGGGTACACGCCGCCGTACTGGAGGTCAACCGGGCCATGGCCGACGCCCTAAGGCCCGGTATAAAGTGCTCGGAGTTATTCCAGTTGGGGTTGGAAGCCATCGAGCGGACAGGGGTGTCGCCGGACAACCCCGCCAGGGTGATGAAGGGCAGGATGGGCCACGGGCAGGGCATGCTGATAACCGAGCCTCCCAGTATAGCCGCCGAAGACGACACAGCGCTGGAGGCGGGGATGGTGATTAGCACCGAGCCGGGCGTCAGGTCCGGCGACGTCCAGTTCCTCTGGGAGGATGTACACGTGGTCACGCAGGACGGCCATGAGCAGCTCACCCTGGAGACCGACGAACTCCGAGAGATACCTTTCTGACACAAGGAGGCGAGAGTTGCAAACGTCTACACTGGGAAGGACAGGCATGGTGGTTAGCCGTCTCGGGGTTGGCCTGGCCGAGATCGGCGAGGAGCTGACCATGGAGGACATCGACCAGGCAGGCCGGGTCCTCAACATGGCCCTCGACGGCGGCATCAACTTCCTGGATACCGCCTCCAGCTACTTTATCAGCGAGGAGCTTATCGGGCGCACGGTCGCCAATCGGCGGGACGAATTTTTTCTGGCGACCAAGTGTGGCCGGTTCCCCGGCGGCACGTCGGATGAGCTCTGGACCGCCGAGAAAATCGAGGAGACTATCGAACGCAGCCTGACCAGGATGAAGACTGACCATGTTGACCTGGTGCAGCTACACTCCTGCGGGGTGGATGTTCTCAGGAGAGGCGAGGCCGCCGAAGCCCTGCTGGCCGCCATGCGCGCGGGAAAGACCCGCTTCATAGGCTACAGCGGAGACAACGAGGCAGCCGTGTGCGCGGTGGAGTCCGGGGTGTTCGACACCCTCCAGACCAGCTTCAGCCTGGTGGACCAGCAGGCCCGCAAGCGACTGTTCGGCCAGGCCAGAGCCAGGGGCATGGGAATCATCGTCAAGCGACCCATCGCCAACGGGGCCTGGGGCGTGGACCGCAGCCCCTCGGAGGGACTCAATTACAACCCGCACTACGCCGATGAGTATTTCCGGCGCTCGCAGCTAATGGCGGAAATGGGGCCGCTCCCGGGTGCGCCCGATGACCGGATACTGCTGGCCCTGGGCTTCGTTCTGGCGCACCCCGAGGTCGATACCGCTATCCTGGGCACCCGCGACCCCAGTCACATGGCGGCCAACATCGAAATGGCCGAAAACCGGCTGCCCATCTCCGGCGAGGCGGTCGAGGAGCTACGCCGTCGCTTCGACGAGCTGGGGAGCGAGTGGCCCCAACTGCTCTAACGGCCCCTTCGTAGGGCCCGTCCAGGAAGCGCTCCGGTGTTCTCACCCCGGTCGATGACCACCAACCCGTTGACGATAACGTACTCGATCCCCACCGGGTACTGCTTGGGGTCTTCTTTGGTGGCCCGCGCCTTGACTGTGTCGGGATTGAAGACCACGATGTCCGCCTTGAACCCGTCCCGTAGCAGGCCCCGGTCCGGCAGTCCAAGCCTTTGAGCTGGGAAAGAGGTCATCTTCCTGATGGCCTCAGGCAGGCGCAGCTGTTTTTCGGCACGCACGAACTCGGCCAGCACGATGGGGAAACACCCGTAGCTCCTGGGGTTCGGGTACTCGCCGAATAGAATGGCGTCGCTGGCTATCATTCCGCAGGGGTGGGATACGAATGCCGGCAGCGTGTGAGGATTGGTCTCCAGGCCCACAGTCGAGATGCCCAGATTCTCCTCGATAAGCAGGTCGAACAGGGTCTCCGCCGGCTCCTGACCCCGCATCTCGGCGATGTCCGTCAGCAGCCGGCCGTCGTACTTCCGGTTCTGGGACTGGGTGAAGTTGGTCAGCCAGTTGTTCTCCAGGCGGTCTCTCGGAATCTCCTTTTTCATCCTGGCACGGTCGCCCGGGTCCCTTAGCGCCGCCATCACCCGCTCTGGGCCGCCGTCCTTGGCCCACGGCGGCAACCCGATGGTTACACTGGTCCCCGAGTAAGGGTAGGTGTAGCAGTCGAACGTGACGTCCATTCCTGTTTCACGGGCGTCCTCGATCAGTCCCAGATAGTCCAGGTGGCTCCCGACGCCCTGGGCGCTCTGCCGGTAGTGGGTCATGTGGACCGGACTGCCGCTGCGCCTGCCGATCTCCAGGGCTTCCTCCCACGGCGCCAGCAGCCCCTTTGATCGGAGGCTGGCCCGTGTGTGCGTGTGGTAAAAGCCGCCGAACCGGGCCGAGACCTCGGCCAGTGCCACAAGCTCGTCGGTGTCGGCGTAGGAGCCCGGCGGGTAGTCCAGTCCGGTGGACAGCCCCCAGGCCCCCTCCTCCATGGCCTCCCTGACCACCGATCTCATCTCATCAAGCTCCGAGCCGGTGGCGGGCCTGTCGTTCCACCCGGCGCCCCAGATACGGACCGGTGAGTTACCAAGAATGTAGGCGACGTTGATGGCCACGGTGTTGTCGTACTTGCCGAGCAGGTCGGCCACGGTCAGCCAGTCGGCCGGCATCGGGGGGTAGCCATTCAACCCGGAGTCCAGCCAGATATACCTGTGCAGCTCCTCCTGGCTCTTAAACGGTGCGTGAGAGATCCCGTCGATGCCGACTAGCTCCGTGGTCACGCCCTGTCGGACCTTTGGGTCGTGATGGGGCGACCCCTGGATGGTCAGTCCGGCGTGGGAGTGGAGGTCGATGAACCCGGGGCAGACAACGTGTCCGGTGGCATCGATGGTCCGGGCAGCCTCCAGGTGCGAAACGTCGCCCCGGCCTATGGCGATCCTGCCGCCCTGCACCATCACGGCCCCCGCAAAACCGGGACTGCCGCTGCCGTCGATGATCAGCCCGCCCCCGATCAACAGGTCCAGCATGTTTCCCTCCTTCGGGTTAGCTACCGTCATCCCTTCCGGTGGCCAGGTCTCGCCTGGCCCAGTTTAGCGGCGGCCTCGTTTAGCCGTCAACGCGTGGATGGCCCCCGCCGCCATGTATAATGGGCTCCGCCACGATGGTGATGGCGGAAAAAATGCCCCAGAGCACCGAAGGAGCCGCTATGAGACTGGAAGGAAAGGTTGCCATCGTAACCGGCGCAGCTCACGGTATGGGGGCGGAGACGGCCTCTCTTTTCGCCCGGGAGGGTGCCGCGGTCGTGGTCGCGGATATTTCTGAGACGGAGGGTCGAGAGGTCGCGGCCGGGATCCACGAGGCTGGAGGCGAGGCTATGTTCCTCCGGCTGGATGTCAGGCAGGAGGAAGAGTGGAAGGACGCCGTCGCCTCCACCGTGGAAAAATTCGGCAAGCTGAACGTGCTGGTCAACAACGCGGGCACCATCGAGCCCAGAGAGATGGAGCGGTTCTTCGATATGGACGGTTGGGAACAGATCATGGCGGTGAACGCCACGGGTACCTTCCTGGGTGTCAAACACGCCATCCCGGAGATGAAGAGGGTAGGGGGCGGCTCCATAGTGAACCTGTCGTCGGTCTCGGGCTTCGTGGGCCAGTATTTTGTCCACCCGGCCTACAGCGCGTCCAAGGGTGCGGTGCGAATCCTCACCAAGCGGTTCGCTGTCCAGTATGCCAGGGACGGGATCAGGGTCAACTCGGTCCACCCCGGCATGATGCCCCCCATGCGTTCGGCCCAGCCCCCTGACCCGGAGCTTTGGAACCGGGCGTTGGAATCGGTCCCCATGGGCCGTGCGGGAAGGCGGGTAGATGTTGCCTACGCGGTGCTGTTCCTTGCTTCGGACGAGGCATCTTACATAACCGGGACCGAGCTGGTTGTGGACGGCGGGTACCTGGCGGTCTAGTCTCTTCGGTTCCCACCGGCGCCGGTCGGCCCTCTGAAATGCCTATCGCTCTTCGGCGTCCAGCTCCAGGTCGGTGGCCTTCTTACGACCCCTGACGGCGAGCTTGGACAGCCAGATGCTGACCTCGTAGAGGACGATGATGGGGCCGGCGACGAGGGTCTGGTTGACGGGGTCCAGGGTGGGTGTAA
>CAZEDC010000065.1:0-36759 GCA_964510985.1 uncultured Dehalococcoidia bacterium | reverse complement strand
GCTCCGCCCCTCTGCACACCCCCAGCGAGAATTTTAAGATAATTATAAAATCCTAGCTCTCTTCTCCGAACTGTCTCAGGTCCTCCCGTACCGCATCAGGTACCCCTTCGGGGACCTCACCCAGCTTGACCTTGGCGCTCTGGACCTGGGTCCGCAGCGCTTCCACGATCTCAGGGTTTGCCAGCGTCGTAGTATCGCCGACGTCGATGAAGTTGGAGATCGCGGCGATCACCCGGCGCATGATCTTGCCGGACCGGGTCTTGGGCAGGTCGTCGGCCACCCAGACGTGGCTGGGCCTGGCGATGGGGCCGATAATCTGGGCGATGGCCTTCTTCACCATGTCTTCGACCTCTTCCGAAGGGCCCGCACCCGGCTTGAGTGAGACGTACATCTCGGGGACACGGCCCTTGAGTTCGTCGTAAGCGGGGACGGCCGCGGCCTCGCTGACCGCGTCTACCGTTATCGCCGCCGACTCCAGTTCCTTTGTCCCAAGCCTGTGGCCGGCCACGTTGATTACGTCGTCCACCCTGCCCACGATACGGAAGTAGCCGTCCGCCGCCTGCATCGCCCCGTCACCGGTCACGTAGGGCCAGTCGCGCCAGTCCTTGCTGTTGGGGTCTTTGCAGTACTGCTTGAAGTATGTCTCGATGAACCTCTCGGGGTCGCCGTATATGGTCTGCATGAAGCCGGGCCAGGGGTTTCTGATGCAGATGTTGCCCCCTCTTCCGCTGCCGGCCTCGACCTCGTTCCCCTCATCATCGAAGATAACCGGGGAGATGCCGAGCACACCCGGGCCGCAGCTTCCGGGCTTCATGGGTTGGAGGGCCGGCAGTGTGGAGCCGATGAATCCGCCGGTCTCCGTCTGCCACCACGTGTCCACGATGGCAGCCTCTTTCTTGCCAACCACCTCGTAGTACCATTTCCACACGTCGGGCTCTATCGGCTCTCCCACCGTGGTCATGTGCTTGAAGTGGTAGTTGTACTTCTGTGGCTCGTCGGGGCCGGACTTTCTCAACATGCGGATGGTGGTGGGCGCCGTGTGGAATATGTTTACGTCCAGCCGCTCGGCGATTCGCCAGACCCGTCCGGCGTCGGGATAGGTGGGTGTTCCCTCGTACAGGACCCCGGTGGCCTGGACTGACAGGGGGCCGTATACGATGTAGGAGTGGCCGGTGATCCATCCGATGTCGGCCAGGCACCAGTAGACGTCTTCGGGATGGATGTCCTGGTAGTACTTGGAGGTTCCCGCCACGTAGGACATGTAGCCGCCGGTGCTGTGCTGGCAGCCCTTGGGACGGGCCGTGGTGCCGCTGGTGTACATCAGGAACAGCGGCGCTTCGGCCGGCAGCGATACCGGCTCGACCCTCTTCCCTCGGTAGTCGCCGAGCAGCTCATCGACGAAGTAGTCGCGGCCCTCGACCATGGGCGTTTCGGAGGAGTATCGGTCCGGATAGCGCTTCCAGACGAAGACCTTGTCCACCTTGACACCGCCCTTGGCCGCCACTTCGACCGCCTGGTCGGCCTTCACCTTGTGGTCGAGGAGCCTTCCGCCTCGATAGTAGGCGTCCATAGTGACCAGCACGTGGCTCTCGGAGTCCACGATCCTGTCGCCGCAGGCCTCGCCGCTGAAGCCGCCGAAGACCTGGGAGTGGACGACGCCGAGCCTGGCGCAGGCCAGCATGGCCACCGGGAGCTCCGGCACCATGGGCATGTGGAATGTGACCCTGTCTCCCGCTTTGAGTCCGGCGAAGTCCCTGAGAAGCGCCGCGAACTCGTTGACCCTTACATACAGGTCCTGGTAGGTGATGACCTGGTCGGGCTCTTCTTCTATCTCCGATACCCAGATGAAGGCCGCCTTGTTCTTGGCGGTGGCCAGATGTCTGTCGACGCAGTTATAAGAGGCGTTTAGTCTGCCGCCGGCGAACCATTTCCAGAATGGCGGGTTGGACGTGTCCAGGATCGTATCCCATTCCTTGTCCCAGGACAGCAGGTCCGAATACGCACGGAAGCAGTCCGGGAATTTGTCCAGACTGAACCGGTCGAAAACAGTGGGGTCGGCCAGGTTTGCCTGGGCGACAAACTCCGGACTGGGATGGATTAGCTCTTCCTCTCGCCAGTGGGCGGCGATCTGGGCTTCACTGACCTCTTCGGTCTGGTTATCTTCTGCCACGCTAATAACCTCCCTTATTAGTTAGAAACTATCTCAAAATTGGAGGTGACTTACACCCACCCACACGCCCTCAAAAGTATTTTCCCTGGGGGCACATCCCCCGGACCCCCTCTGGACTCCCTCGTGGGAAATTTAAGATAATTACTTAGTTGAAGACAGGGAACGAGGCACCGCTCCCCCGTCGTCTGAAGAACGCACGGCCGTTGACGATGATGATACTACGGACACTCCGGGGCGCTGTCAATCGCCTAAATAACGAGCACCGGTGTAGCCACCCGAGCGAACATCGGGACCCGGTGGCGGGAGATCAGCCGGCGCTGCGCAATTACTGGCCCGGGGTCAAGTATTGAGGCTTCTTCAGGTAAGGACGAAGCTTCTCCTCCATCTCCTCGTTGACCACGTATCCCGACACGTGCATCAGCGTGTCCACCAGGCGGGGGTCTATCTGCTCGCGCTCCATCGAGGCCAGGCAGGGGTACTGGTGGCTCAGCAGGCCGGCTTTGGGCACCGCCTCATCCACCGGTGTCCCTTCGAGTTCTTTTGCGGCGTAGTCGGTGGACCCACAGGTGGCACCCCTGATCACCTCGATTTTTTGGATCAGGCCCGTCTCTTCGTCCACCGTGACTTCCAACTCCGGCTTGCCGAAGTACCTGGCGAACTCGGAGACCGTGGCGCTGCTGTACGGCTCGGCAATCCGCCTATAGCCGGCCGTCTTCTCGGTGAGGGTGCAGAAGGGCTTGGGGAAGACCGACTCTATTCCGACGTCCGCCAGCTCACGCTGGAGCTGGTTCTTGAGCCCGGTCGGCACCCAGGCGGAGTTGTCGATGGGGCATAGCACCGCCTTGACCCCGGCCAGGCGGGCCATTGCCGGGATGAGCTGCGCGGTAGCCGAGTTTTCGATCAGCGTGAGGGTCAGGTCGGCCTGGGGTAGAGTTTCAGGCAAGAAATCCTCGGGATCGTCCACGATGATGGGTAGCGCCGGAGGTGGGCGGAACGCCTCCAGCTCCCAATGGTCGGGGCCCCGCTGCCGGATGTTGTCCACCATCCTCTGTCCGTAGTGACCCTGTACGACGGCTAAGATACGCACGGTGTCTCCTCGTTGGACGGCCTCTCTCGGACGCCCCGGGCCAACTGTCTCACATTGGCCGGAATTGTCGAATCCCGCACTAGATCGCCGGTAACCAGGGAATGGGCCGTCTTTGATGATGATGAAGATGATGGTACGGAGACGGCGGGCTGCTGTCAACCGGCCCGTCACCCCCACCGAGTTCGGGGACCTGACCGAAGCCGGCTCAAGGTTGCAGGGTCATGACGGGCAGGCTTCGGAGGAGACAGATCCTTCTGCAGTGAACGATGAGATAAGGTCGAAGGTTTATACTCTTCCCTGCTCGCGATGACCTTGCACCAAAAGTCCGTGGTCTGGAGTCCCACCCAAAGTGCTGGACACCGGATTCGACCATGCCCCCGGCCCCCTTTCCTTCGACAGGCTCAGGACAAGTCTTGGCCAGGAAAGGGGTGATAAAAAGAGAAATCTGGCGACACCCCCTTGCCCCCGGCTAATCCCGACTTGTCGGGACTGCACACCCCGTTATGAGCATTTTCAGATGTCAAGGCGGGCTTTGTGTGCAAAGCCCATCGAAGCCGACTCCGGGTAACAGGGTGATGTCGGGTAAGTCGCGGCGGGCCAACTCTTCGATGGCGCGGACGCCAAACTGGAAGCCGACGGCCGGCCGGCAACTCCCGGTTAGGGCCTGCCGCATCGAGCCGATTTGAGGCATTCAGTGGATGGCCTCTTCCTGGCGGGCAACCTACCGGGAACTTTTGCCCACTCCTAACCGTCTTTGTCCATAGGGCCGGTTATCCGGCAGGTATCCTTAGGGAATGACAAGACAATGAAATACTGGCTGTGGGCACTGGCAGGCCTGGGTCTCATGCTGGCGGTGGCGGGCTGTTCCGGCAACGCAACGGCACCGACCAGCACGCCGAGACCGCCCACTTCGACTCCGTTGCCCGCTGTCGCGCCGACCTCGACCCCTTTCCCGTCGAAGGAGTGGGCGCTGGAGGACATCCGGGTGAACGGTTCAACCGTCACGGTGTTGGTCCGAGTGTATGCGGGCGTCGACGTCTGGGTAACCCTGGACGGTAGGGAACCCGACCGGGTGGACGCCCCTCTCCCGATCCTGGAGTTCGTTTTCCAGAACGTGGCTCCCGGGGAGCGTTCGGTGGAGATTCAGGACGTGGTCGGCCACAGCATGATCGCGGAGCTACTGGTGCCGAAGCCCAGTTCCTCGGACTAGCCAGCCGGTCAATTCAGACAAAGCGCGCCGTCGCTCTTCCGAGGCCGTCCAGTTCGATCGTAACGGTATCGCCCTGATCGACCCATTGAGTCTCGACGATGCTTCCGAGAAGGACGAACTCACCGGCCCGCAGCACCGCGCCAAGTTCCGCCTTGAGGTTGGCCAGCCACGCCAGGGCTTCCAGCGGATGCCCCATGATGTCGCCGCCTACGCCCGTGCCCACGACCTCGCCGTTTATGGACATGGAGCCGGTAATGTCGCGGGGACCGAGGGCCCGCCAGTCGGTTACCTCCTGGCCCAGGACGCAGCCGGCGCCGAAGAAGTCATCAGCGATCAGGGTGGCCGTATCGACGGACTTGTAGTCCGACCATCGGTCGTCCACCAGTTCGATGGCCGCCATAAACGCCCCGACCGCGGGCGCGACAGACTCGCGATCATAGGGCGCGCCATCAGAGGCCAGGTCCGCGTTCAACCGTACCGCTATCTCACACTCCACGCCGGGGCGTACGAGTCCTCCATGGCGGAAGGTACCCTCGGACCGGTGGGCGGTGCTCTCGAACACGGCACCGGCACACGGGTTCGGGATCCCCAGGAACCGCTGCATCACCTCCGTGGTGCAGCCGATCTTGTACCCTCCGACGACCCCGAGCCCTGCCGCGACAAACCGCTCGTGCAGCGCATCTTGCACTATGTAGGCTTCCCTCTCGTCCCGAGGCCTCAAGCCGTCGGGTAGGGGACCGAGCTTAGCGTTCTCCAGGCGCCCGGCGCTCAACAGTGTCGCGGCTTGATTTACTCGTGTCTCGTCCATTGAGTTCACTCACCTACATAATCACACTAGAGGCTATCTCAAAAAGCAAGGTGACTTTTTCCCACCCGCCCATCCGCAAGGGTTTTTGTTGCTGGGGGTTCCCCCAGACCCCCACCAGAGGGGGTATTCCCCGTCTGGACTCCCCCATCCAACGTATTTTGGAGTGATTCCTAGGATCGGCGGAGACGGACCGGCAAAGGTAGTCAGACCGGGGGATGCAGGTCATGCCAGTCGGTGGCCTGCTCGTAGGCGTGGCCGACCCGGCAGAGCAGAGGCTCCGCCAGGTGCTTTCCCACGAACTGCAGACTCAAGGGCAAGCCCTCGCTGTTCAGGCCGCAGGGGACCGACAGCGTGGGCGCGCCGTTGAAATCGTAAGGGGCCGTGTATCGCTGGAACGCCGTCCCCCGGCGTTCGTCCATCGGTCCGTACCCCATCTCCGGCGTCACCGGGTGCGGCGGCGCTATCATGGAGGGGCAGGCCAGGACGTCGATTTGCTGGAACACCCAGCGGATAAGGCCGTTGCACTCGTCCCGTTGATTGTTGGCCCTGGCATAATCGGCGCCGGTTACTTTCGCTCCCTTTTCCAGCCAGCCCCGGAACCACGGGCCGTAGTCATCACTCCGCGAGGGGTAATGGTCGCTGTGTGCGGCCAGCGCTTCCGCGGAGCACAGGACCGGCCAAGCCGAGAGATAGCTGTCCACGTCCGGCATCTGCACCTCGACGATCTCGGCCCCTAAACCTTCAAGCACCCTTATTCCCGCCAGCACCGCCCGGGCCAGCTCGGGATCGACGCCGTCGGTCGCGTACTTCTCGTCGAGACCGATGCGGATACCTTCCACGCCGAGTCCGATGTCGCCTAGCATATCGGGCACAAGGTCCGGCAACGATGTCGGGTCGTTGGGGTCCTGTCCGGCGATGGCCTGGAGCATGATCCCCGCATCCGCGGTGGAGCGCGTGAGGGGCCCGACGTGGTCGAGTGATTCGGCCAGGGCGAGAACACCGTAGCGGCTCACACGTCCCCAGGTGGGCTTCAATCCCACGACTCCGCACGAGGCGGCGGGGAAACGGATGGAACCCCCCGTGTCGCTGCCCAGCGAACCGAAACACAGTCCCGCCGCCGTCGCCACGCCTGACCCGCTGGACGACGAGCCCGTCCATCGCTCCGCGTCCCAGGGATTGAGCGGTATCTGGAAATCCGGGTTGTAACCGCCCATGGCGCCCTCGGTGAGGTTGAGTTTGCCCAGCAGTACCACGCCGGCTGATTCGAGCTTTTCGACCACCGTCGAGTCGAAGCTCGGGATGTGGTCGGCATACACCTTGCTGCCGCCCATGGTCCTGACGCCCCTGGTGAAGCACAGGTCCTTGACCGCGATGGGCACGCCGTGGAGGGGACCGCGGTACCGGCCGCCGCTGATCTCCTTCTCAGCTCCCTGGGCGGCTTTCAGGGCATGGTCGGTCATCACCGTGGCGTAGCTCCTGTAACGGCCGTCCATCTCCTCAATGCGCCGAAGCATCTCCCTGGTGACCTCAACGGGCGATACCACCCCGGACTCGATCATCCTGGACACCTCAGAGATCGTCTTGAAGTGAATTAGCGAATTATTCATGTGACAAAACCTCCGGCGAGTAGTGGATTACTTTGAGATATCGCACCGAAAAATGTCCGAAGTCACTCGTCGCTGGTGAACGATGCGATGTGCCTGGGCACAAGTCTAAATGCGACGACATGTTCGGGGTTGTCGCGGTACTCCTCGGCGAAGGCGCGTCCCTTCTCCTCGCCGTAGTACCGTAACGCCATCCCCAGCACAAGGTCGAATAGCGGCCTGTCCACCTCCTCGATGGGCCCGTCCATGATAACGGATGCATAGGGCGGCTCGCGCCAATCGACGCAGAGCGACGCGTGCGGATAGCGCTCGATGTTGCGCCACTTCATGGTCTTGCGCCCGGTGAACATGTGGGCGGCACCATCTTCCCACGCAAACCAGATCGGCGCCGAGCGCGGACGTCCCTCTGAGTCGACGGTGCCGATCACGGCGACCAGCGTTCGCCGAAGGAATTCGGTCACCTCTTTGTCGGTCATCGACATAGCTCCCTGACTCCTCTCGCCGGAGCGCACGGCCCGGGTCCAGTCGTTTCTAGCCGGGCGGTATTCGTCCGGAGGCCATCAGCCACATGCGCGCAATTTCGGGCCCGATAAACTTAAAGGTCTTCCTCAGTGTCTTCTGCAGGCCGGCGAGATCGTCGCCCTCCAGGACATCGTAGAACCAGTGGCAGAACGAACCGTGCTCACGCCTGACGCCCTGAATGGTCCCTGCGTTGGCGATGCAGGCCTCGATCTTCCTGCGGTTGCGTATGATCGAGGCGTCCTGGAGCAGCCGGTCCACGCCGTTGGGTCCCATCCCCGCGACATCGTCTATCCGCCAGCCGAGAAAAGCCCGACGCAGGGCGTCCCGGCGCGAGATTATCAGTCGCCAGGTGAGGCCGGCCTGGAAGACCTGGAGGCTCATTACCTCAAAGAGCAGGTCGTCATCTTCCAGACGCTTTCCCCAGATCTCATTGGAATACCACTCGACCAACGGCTCACCTCGCTTCCTTGACGTCTTTTGCCTTGCGATGTCTCACATTCTAACCCAGAGGGCCGGCGACTCGTCGGCAGACCGCCGGACAATACGAAATCTATCTGGGTCTCGCCTGGTAGACGGTAGCCCGGCCCTGGAGGACTTCCTCCCTGTCCTGATTCCTGATTACGAAACCGATATCCGCCACGGGCTTCGGCTCGTCAATGGACAACACGGTCGCTTCGGCGCGGATCGTGTCCCCGATGTAAACCGGCCTGGGGAACCTCCAGTCCTGGCTCACGAAGACGCTGCCCGGTCCGGGCATGTCCATGGCGACGAGCGCGTTCAGCAGGCCGGTGGTAATGCCCCCCTGTACGATGAGCCGCTTGAAACGTGTGCGTGCGGTGAATTCGGCATCGAAGTGCAGCGGATTGTAGTCGCCCGTCAACCGGGCGAATGTCTGCACCATCTCCTCCGTCACCGTGATCTCCCTGGAGGTTTTTTGTCCCACGGTTATGTCCATGAGTTTTTTCTCCAATCGGTACCGATATGTCGGAAGGATGTCGGCTCTTTACTATCGCAGTCCCCCCGCGAGGCTCGCGGCCTCGGGAAGACGCCGCAGCCGCAGCATGGCCCATATGCCGAACACGGGCCCTAATGCCAGTATTCCGAACGCCAACGACCATCCCTGGGCGTCTACCAGTAGGGGGACGAGTTGAATCGAGAACAGGGTGAGCAGGAATCCCATAGCTGTCTGTAGGGTCAGCACCGTTCCAACGTACTCCGGGGGACTGAGTTCGGTCACCGCCGCCGAAAACTGCGCGGAGTCGGCTACCACCGTAATCCCCCATATCACGAGTATGGGCGTCAGCACCGCCAGAGGGGCGTCGAAAAGCATGGCGGTCGCCAACGCGGCGCCGCCGCTTAACATCATGGCGCCCGACGTGATGGCGGTCCGTCCCAGCCGGTCAGCCAGTACTCCTGCCACGATACATCCGACTCCGCCACAGGCGATCACACTGAAGGCGACGACACCGGCCAGGGAGGCCGAGTGTCCTTTTAGCTCCAGTGATTCCACCAGGAATATCGGCACCCACGTCCACATCGCGTAAAGCTCCCACATGTGTCCCAGGTACCCGAAATTTGCGAGCCTCACGGCCCGCTGTGACAGGCAGCGGACCGCTGCCCGGGGGTCGAAGCGCGCCTGCTTCGCCGCGAACGGTCCATCGGGGACCAGTACCAGGACGATCGCCCCTCCCAGGACGGCCAATATCGAGGATACCAGGACGACCTGGTGCCAGGGAAAATCGGTCAGTGAACGGATGAGATGGGGAGAGGCCGAACCCACCGTCAAAGCCCCGACCAGCAGTCCGACGGCAAAACCGCGGTTCCGGCGGGACCACGTGGTCGCGATCTTCATCCCCGGTGGGTAGATACCAGCCAGGAAAACCCCGGTTAGGAAACGAAGCGGGATTCCAACCGCTATCCCGTCGGCGAGGATAGCGAAGGCCGCGTTGGAACCGGCCCCGAGCAGCGCCGCGGCCGCGAACAGGCGGCGGCTGTTAATGATGTCCGGCAGGTTGAGAAACGCACTGAGAAAGGTGCCGGCCACAAATCCGATCTGCACGGAGTTTGTAAGCCAGATGGCGCTGGCCGATGAGAGATTCCATTCCTCGCGAAGGGTTGGAACAACGGCCGACGCGCTGAACCACAGCGTCATCCCCAGCAGCTCGGCCAACGCCAGAAATCCGAGAGCCCACCACTGTGAGGAGCCTCCTTCTACCCGGGCTGCCTGGCTTTCAGGCATCGTTGGATGCGCGTGGGCCAATCTGAGTTCCCTTTTACCGGCCACGATGACAACCGCCGCAACCTACGGGCCATGAGCGTGGTGGGCGAGGATCCTCCGCGACATGGGGGCGAATTTTCTATCGAGCCAGTGTACCAGAGCGCACGCAATTTTTTTAAAAGGCGAGAGCCTGCCAAGATTCCGACGGGAAGAAGCGGTAAGGGGCCGAACGATTAAGCGTGGGTTACGTCAACCGGGCGCGTGCCTCTTATCGAAGCAAGAGGATGGGGTAGGGCCCGACTAAGCCGGGGACAATGACCGACCGTGCAGACCGTCGCGCTCATGGGCTAAGAAACTATCTCAGAACAGGAGGTGACTTACACCCACCCACCCGCCCTCATGGGTTTTTATTCCTGGGGGCACATCCCCCAGACCCTCTGGCAGAGGGGGACACCCCCTCTGCACTCCCCTGGCGCGGGTTTTGAAATAGATACTCAGTGCCGAGGGGGCGCGAACTCCGGTTGGGCAGCATGGGACGCGCGGGGTCCGCTCATCTGGATGGGCCGATGATGGGCCACGACCCTCGTCCACTGGCGGCGCCGTTGCCGGGCTGATAATCCAGTGCGGCCACGTGGGTCAACCCCACAGGTACGGGTTTTTTCTCTCCAGGCCGGGTTCAGGCCGGTATTTACCGGACTGGTAAAGCTCGTGGTAGTGGGCCAGTTTGTCCTCATCTATCTCGATGCCCAGTCCCGGTCCTTCCGGCACTTTCAACGTGCCGTCCACGGTCCTGAACTCCTCTTTAATTATGTCGCCCGAGGGAGGCTCCAGGTGGTGGGTGGAGCTGTCGTTGGTGCTCCTGAAGGCTCGCTCCGCCGTGATCAGATGAAGCTGAAGCGCGTTTCGAGGACCTAGTTCGGCGCAGTTACTCTGCCCCGTCGCGGTCAGTCCTCCAGCCTCCGCAACTGCGCAGACACGTCGGGCCTCCAGGACCGACCCGGTGAATGACACGTTGAGGTGTATTGCGTCTGCGGCCCGCTTGCGGACGAGGGCCATCGCGTACTCCTCGTGGTTGGGACCGTTGCAGTGGGCTTCGATCGGGATACCTGTGATCCGCCGGATGTCCGCCATGTTGTCCATGGCTCCCGCATCATAGGGCCAGTGTCCGGCGACCGGCTCCTCGATTGACGACGGGTTGTACTCGGCCATCTTTTTCAGCGTGTTTATGGCGACGTTCAGGGGATAGCCGCCGTTGATATCGAAGCAGAGAACTATCTTGTCGCCGACGGCCTCCCTTATGGCCTTGACTCGTTCGACGTCGGTGTCGGGGTCCGTTCCCAGCTTGACCTTGAAGGCCTTCCAGCCCCTCTCGACGGCCTTGACCGCCTCGGACGCCAGCTCTTCCGGACTGGCGGTGTCGAGCCAATAGCGCACATGGATAGGTTCGTTCACCTTCCCGCCCCATAGCTTGTACAACGGCTGGTTGCAGGCCTTGCCGACGATATCCCAAAGGGCGCCGTCGATGGCGGACATCGTGCGTGTATCGATATCCCACCGTTTTCTGGTGGGACTCCCGAGGCCATCCTCTATTCTTTCTATGTTAAAGGGGTCCTTGCCGATGAGCTGTGGCCTGAGCACGTTCATTATCGTGTGCTGGTCGCCCTCGGTCCCGACACCGGTTATGCCTTCGTCCGTGTCGATGAAAGTCACACAGTGCAGGGCGGCGTGCCGGGTCCCATACCACATGGTGACCGGCCGGAACTCTCCGAACCTGGCAAATGGCACACATACCATGGTGGTCCGCACGTCGGTTATCTTCATCTAGGTAGGCCTTTCTTCTAGCAGGGTGCTAACTTTAGCTGCATGCAGACAGTGGGATCGACGACTATTCTGAGGGCATTGTAGTCCGGCTCACCACCCACATCAACCGTCGACGCCCTATTGCCCGCCCTCCGATATAAGTATCGGAGTCTCGATGCATCGGGACACCCACCGTCGGGTGGTACTTGCCCCGACTCGTGGGGACTCTGGACACCCCGTTAAAGGGGAAGTCAATAGGGTCAGATCAGGCTTGGAGCGCTGCTGGGAGGTTCCAGTAATCCTCGTTCGACGGCGGCGAATTCCTTTCTGTCTCACCGTTTAGTCTGGGGTTAACCTATAATAGGGTCGCTCCCACATGGTCGAATGTGCGGGCGATCGGGCCACCCGCCAGGAGGTACCTGGCCGGCGAGTGGGCATCGGACAATTTCAAATACCTGATTGGAGGACCAACAGAATGAATGTGATGGAGGCCGTTGCGCGAACCCTGAAGATAGAGGGTGTGGATTGGGTGTCCTGTTTCCCCACGAACCCGATCATCGAAGCCGCCGCCAAAGAGGGTATCCGCACGGTCATGTTCAGGCAGGAACGCGGCGCCATCATGGCCGCCGACGCTTTCAGCCGTTTGAACGACAGGAAGAAGTTCGGAGTAGCGGTCACGCAGGCCGGCCCCGGTTCCGAGAACTCCATGGGCGGTATCGCCCAGGCCTTTGCCGACAACGTTCCGATACTGTACCTGCCGGAAGGCCCGAACCTGGACAAGTACGCGGTGAGCCCCAGCTTCTCCCCTGTCCGCTCCTATCAGACGGTTTCCAAATACGGCGAGATCGTCCTGAGCCCCGACCAGATCTACAACGCCATGCGGAGGGCTTTTCACGCTCTCCGAAATGGCCGCCCCGGCCCCGTGATAGTCGAGGTTGCGATGGATGTCGGGCTCCAGGAAGTACCGGATAATGCACCCGGCTACCGGTCGCCCAAGATGTTTCTCCAACGCCCATCCGCCGGCGATATCAAGGACGCGGTCGGGCTGCTGCTGAACGCCAAAAAACCGGTCATATGGTCGGGCATGGGCGTGCTGCTCTCAGGTGCCACTGCGGAACTCAGGGAGCTGGCCGAACTCACTGAGATACCGGTGTACTGCACGATGCCGGGCAAGTCCTCATTTGACGAGCGCCACCCCCTCTCCCTGGGGGCTGGGAGCCGCGCGACCACTCTTCAGGCACGTCGGTGGTTGCAGGAGTCGGATGTGCTGTTCGCCGTCGGGTCAAGCATGACCCGGACCTCGTATGGGCAGCCCATTCCGGACGGTAAGACGATAATCCAGAACGTCGGGAGTATCGAAGACCTTAACAAGGACTTCTCAGTCGACGTCGGCCTTCCAGGAGACGCCAAACTGACATTGCAGGCGATGATCGAGGAGGTGAAGGCCCGCATCGGCGAGAACGGCCGCAGGGGGCAGACCACCATTTCCGCCGAGATAGCCTCGATCAAAGGCGAGTGGCTCGCCGAATGGACACCGCTCCTGGAATCCGACGAGGTGCCGATAAATCCGTACAGGGTAATCGGGGAGTTGGAGCGTACGCTGGATAAGGAGAACAGCATCGTTACCCACGATGCCGGCGCGCCGCGAGATTCGATTATGCCGTTCTACACCGCCACGGTCCCGCACAGTTACATCGGCTGGGGCAAGACCACCCACCTTGGATACGGCCTCCCGCTTATGATCGGCGCGAAGCTGGCAGATCCCGGTAAGTTCTGCCTGAACTTAATGGGCGACGGCGCGTTCGGTATGTCCGGCCTGGACATCGAGACCTCGGTCCGGGCGGGGGCTCCGATCACCACCATCGTTCTGAACAACGGCGGCATGGCGACCTACCCGGGCGGCTTTCCAACGGCGAGGGGACAGTTTGGGTTTACACAGATGAACGGTGACTATGCCAAGATCGCGGAAGGCATGGGTGCGGTGGGTATCACCGTCACCCAGCCTGCAGAGATAGCACCCGCTATCAAAAAGGCGCAGCAATTAAACGCCGACGGGAAGACGGTGCTGCTCGATATACACACGAACATGGAGCCCCGCCGGTCGGTTTTCAGCGACTGAGTAATTATCTCATCATCCTCACGGGGAGTGCCCAGACCCATCTTGGTGGGAACAAAAACGCTTGTGGGAGGGAATAATACACGCTGGTTTTTTGGATAGCCGATAGGAATCAAAGCCGAGGAGGTATGCTTTGGCCGAGCTAACACCGGAACAGTTGGAAGCGTTACGCCAGTGGCCGTCTTGCGCCATATCCAACGCAATCGAAACCTTCGATATCAAGCCACGTAGTGAAGGATTCATGTTACCCGCCGTTAGGAGCATCTTCCCCGACCTCGGCCACATGATCGGCTATGCGGTGACGGGCGTGATCGCTGCGAGAATAGCGCCCACCTCGCGCATGAATGTGCCACGCACCGAGTGGTTCGACGAGATCCTGAAGGTCCCAGCACCACGAGTTATAGTGCTCCAGGACCTGGACTACCCCGACGTCATCGGCTCGTTCTGGGGTGAGGTCCAGGCCAACATCCACACGGCGCTCGGGTGTGTCGGTGTCGTAACGGACGGTGGCGTCCGCGACCTCGACGAGATGCACGCCAAGAATTTCAACGCTTTCGCCACCGAGGTCCTCGTGTCCCACGCCTACGTTCACTTGGTCGATGTCAACGTGCCCGTAACGGTGGGCGGCCTCACGGTGAACCCGGGAGACATCATCATGGGGGACCAACACGGAGTGATCGCCGTCCCCAAGGAGATTGCGGCGGATGTGCCCGAGGCTGCCAAGAAGGTCGAAGATAGGGAGCGGATCACCATCGACGTCTGCAACTCCCCTGAATTCACGTTGGACAAGCTAAAGGCCTTGTTTTAGGGGCGTCTCCGCTCGAACCCTAGAAAGGCGCGTTGTCTCCAGCGACCTGCCTGATGAGCAGCCTGGTTTCTTGCGCTTCGGCCACCTCGCGTGTGAGCCGCTCCGGGTCTTCCCACAGCTCCATGATGCGGGCCAGGAGACCGTCCTGAATCTCCCGATATCGCGGGTCGTCCGCCAGATTGGTGAACTCTCCCGGGTCCTCATCGAGGTTGTATAGCTCAAGCTCGACGGGCGTCCCGTGGCTGTAGGATAGCTTCCAGTTTCCCCGGCGCAGCATAGCCCTGGCCCTGTCCGTTCCATGGGCGAGATGCTCTACGAACGCCTCGTCTTTCCACGCGACAGGCTCGCCGCGAGCTAATGGCAGCAACGATTGGCCGTCCAGCAGCGACGATTTATCGTCGGGGAGCGACCCCGCCGCGTCCAGGATGGTTGCCGTTACATCCACCAGTGATACCGCGCCCGGTATCCTCAGCCCGCCGGGTACGACCCCGGGCCAGGATATCTGCAGGGGCACCCGGGCCGACTGCTCGTAGAAGTTCATCTTCCTCCATAAGCCGTGTTCGCCCAACGAGTCCCCGTGGTCCGACGTGTGTATCACAATGGTGTTTTCCGCCAGTCCCTGGGCTTCAAGGGTGTCCAGCAGGCGGCCGATCTTGTCGTCCAGGTAGGTAATCAGCCCATAGTAGGCGGCCCTGGCCTTGCGGACCTGTTCGTCGGTGTAACCATAGAATCCGAAGGTCCGGATCAGTCTCTGGGCGGCTGGAGGGAGGTTGTCCAGATGTCCGGGCGGATTGTCGGGCAGGTCCGTATTGTCCGGATAATACATCGAGAAGTACGGCTCCGGGACTATGAACGGGAAGTGGGGAGCAACGAACCCGACGCATAGAGCGAAGGGCCGGACCTTTCTGGACGGGTCTCTGAGATATTCCAGGGCAGCCGCCTCGATGTCGTCATCGGCCTCGATCATGGGGGCTGTTCCCGCCTCTGCATCGAAGATGCTGTCCCATTGCTTGGTCGCGGTCGAGAGACCGTCTCGCCAGGGGTAGATCGGATGCCTGCCCCCAGCCGAGAGGAGCAACCCGCTCGTGGTCGACGGATCGTTGCCGGCTCCGCCGTGGGGGTCGTAGGAGAGCTGTTCCCCGAAACCATGGAGCGGGTCCGCGCCGATCAGGTGCATCTTTCCTGAGAGGACAGCGTCGTAGCCCACCGAGCGCAGGAGGTAGGGCCATGTCAGTGAGTCGCTGGGAAGAGGGGTCGCGTTGTCCCAACCTTTGCAACGGGAGACGTACCGGCCTGTCATGAACGACAGACGGGACGGGACACACAGGGGCGCGTTGCAGTAGGCGGCATCGAAGGTCGCGCCTTGCTGCGCCAGCCTGTCCATGTTCGGAGTCTGCACCAGGGGGTGGCCGTAGGTCTGGCTGAACATCGGCCCGTGCTCGTCCGACATGATGATCAGGATATTCGGACGATCGTTTCGCGTTGGTTCCGCCATGGTCCAATCGCCTCCTGAGGCAGTGGGTTTCCGGGATTCGCTCACAGGTCCGCCCTGGCGAGTCGTATCCTATCTACGCCGGAAACGGGCGTCAAGCGCGGTCTTATCAATCCCTGTAGCCGGCGCTCGGAGGGCGCAAACAGCGTGGGGGTGGGCAGGTTGACTTATCGGGCGAGTGGGTGGGATAGATCAACAATTGTGGAACTAAGCGCTACATCGGCGCGATTCTCGGGGAGCCGACGTCGGTCGTGAGAATCACGTGGGAGTCGAAGCTGGCGAATATCAGCTCGTGTTTGATCTCCTGGTGGGCTGGGCTGTCCCAGAGGTTCTCAAACTCCCAGGGGTCGGTCTCAAGGTCGTAGAGCTCACCCAGATTATGGCCGTGATAGACCGAGAGCTTGTATCTACCATCACGGTACATTGTGGCGAACGAGCCAGGGCTACTCTTGAAGCTTTCGGCCTTGTCGCCACCTGAGCTGATTACCATTCCGAGAGGCCCGGTCGGAGCCCGAGCCAGCATGGCGTCGAGGGCGTCGAAGTACTCACAGCGGACGAAATCCCGGTGGTGGCCCGGCGGGGCTTCTCCAAGTAAGAGCGGCAGCAGGCTCCTGCCCTGGACGTAGTCGGGCGACTCCAGCCCAGTGAGGTCCAGGACCGTGGAGGTCATGTCGAGCAGCTCCACCAGTGCGTCGGTCTGCAGATTGCTCTTGAAGTGGCCGGGCCAGGAGAAGATCAGCGGCACCCGGACCAGGCCCTCATAGAAGCGGCACCCCTTCTCCAGCAGCCCGTGGTCGCCCATCATCTCACCGTGGTCCGACGTGTAGATGATGACAGTGTTTTCGAGCTGGCCCGTCTCTTCGAGGACGTTAAGGATATCCGCGAGGCGGTCGTCGATCTGCGCGATCATAGCGTAGTATTTTGCCTGAATCGCCTTCGCGTCACGCTCCTCCGGGCTCCTGGCATCCCCCTGGAAGTCGATATCGGAGAGCCTGGCCTGCTGGGCCAGGTCACTTTCCCTGAAGTGCGGCCCGGGCATCTGCCGGGGGTCGAACCGGTCTGAATAGACTTTCGGTGGGATAAAGGGTGGATGGGGGTCGTATATGTTTATGCTTAGCAACCAGGGGCATTGACGCCGGCGTCGGATAAACTCGCCGGCCCTCTCCGAGGCCCAGGTCGTCTGGTGAAACTCCGGCGGTACGTGCTCCTCGCTGAGCCGGAGCCGGTCGAGGTCGCCGCCTTTGGCTCTCACCCAGTCGGCGTAATCGTGTCCCTCGGGCCAGTCGTCTCGGGGGGCATGGCTGAATTTCCAGAAGGAGTACCCGTCGTCGAGTCTCGGCTCCGTGCGATTACCGGAACTCTGGAGGTGGAACTTCCCGATCATCCCGCACTCGTAACCCGACGCGGCGATAAGTTTCGTTATCAGAGGCGGATGGTCAGGGAAGGTGTCGTTCCCGTTGCGGGTATTGTGCAGTCGACTGGGATACATACCCGTCATGAAACTCGCCCGGCTGGGCGTGCAGATCGGGCTCTGGCAGTATGCGTTTCTGAATGCGACGCCATCGCCTACGAGGCGGTCCAGAGTGGGCGTCCGGACGTAGGAGTTGCCCAGCGCACCCACGGTGTCGGAGCGCTGCTGGTCCGCGCAGAACCACAGGATGTTGGGCCGTTTGTCCGTCATCGGCTCATGGGTCTCCTATGTATGTAGAGATAGTCGAGTTCACGTACCGGCAGGCATCTGACAGAGGCCCGATGCGGCTTCCGTTGGTCGGTAGTCTATGCAGGCCCAACCAGGCTGTCAATAGCCCCGGTGACCGCATCTATTAGGGGCAAAGTAGCGGCACCGAATCACGACACGGTGATGGCGGAAGCACTGCTCGGACCGAGGTGCACCCCCGCGACGGTGGAGACGAGGGGCCCGGATTGTTGGACGCGGCTACCGTGGACTTGTATCATGGGCGAATCCCAAGACGGCGGAGTCCGAAGCGAGGCGATGGTTCAATCCACAGGCATCAGCGGCCAGGCGGCACCTGGCGTATCGAGACCGCGTACTAAACACCCCGTCAGCGTGCTGGTCAAGCCCACGTCCAGTCGCTGCAACCTCAACTGCGGCTACTGCTTCTATCTCTCCAAAAGCGACCTCTACCCCTGGCGAGACCATCCAAGGCTGTCAATCGAGACCTTTGAGGCGTTCTTCGAGCAGTACGTGCCGCTGTCGGCACCATACCTCTCGATCATGTGGCAGGGAGGAGAGCCCACGATGATGGGTCTGCCATTCTTTGAAGAGATCGTCGAGATGCAGGCGCGTATCATCAGGAAGACCAACCCCGTCAGCCCGCCGCCCGTTAGCAATTCCATCCAGACCAACGCCACCATGCTCAACGACGACTGGGCCGGGTTTTTCAAGAGGACAGATTTCCTGGTGGGTGTCAGCCTCGACGGGCCGCCGGAATGGCACGACCGCTACAGGGTGGACTGGCTGAACCGCTCCTCGTACGACAAGGTCATGGGCGGAATAGAGTCCCTGCGCTCCCGCGACGTTCCGTTCAACATCCTCACAGTCGTGAGCCAGGCCAATGTCGAACATCCGAGGGAGCTGCTGCTCTGGCTGGTAGAGCAGGGGTTCTTGCATCTCCAGTTCATTCCCTGTGTAGAGCTTCAACCGGGCTACCACAGCGCGGAGGATGGCGAGATCACCGAGGAGTCGATCACACCCGATCAGTACGGCCGTTTTCTGGTGGGACTCTTCGAGACGTGGATGGAGGTCGGGGCCGACAAGGTCCGAATCCGCGGATTCGACAACCTCCTGCAGATGCTCTGGGGCTTCCCCAGCGAGGTCTGCCAGCTGGCCCGCACCTGTGGTTACGTGGTCCTGGAGCACAACGGGGACTGCTACCCCTGCGACTTCTTCGTCGAGGAAGATAGGCGTCTGGGCAACATCGAGTCCACGACCCTGAGGGAGATGGTAGAGAGCACCGCGTTCAAGGACTTCTCCAGTGCCAAGGCCAAGCTGCACTCGGACTGCCTGGAATGTCCGTGGCTATCCCTCTGTTTCGGCGAGTGTCCGAAATACCGCATTACCAACGTCGGCAGGGCGGAGAACTCACTGCCCTATTTCTGCTCCTCGTACAAGCAGTTCTTCGGCCACGAGTACTCGAGAATGGAACAGGAGGCGGTTCGGCTGGCCAGGCCCATGGGTCTGGCCGTACCGAGCGGGTCGATGCCGGCCGGCGAGAGGACCCGCACGACAGCCGTCCCGGTCGCGGTGGTCCAGGAGCAAGCCAGGAAGGAAAACGTGGGCCGGAACGACCCATGTCCCTGCGGCAGCGGACGAAAATTCAAGCGGTGCTGCGGGGCCGGTTAGCCTTCTGTCCCTCAAATGGTTTTACGCCGGGGTCAAAGGGAATGGAGCATGTCATGCTGAGGCTCCGCGAAGCATCTGGGTGGCGGGGGGCCCCTCCCCAGACCCTTCGGCCTGGGAAGGCCTCAGGGTGACATTCGACCTATACTTTGTGCGCAACGGCGGCGTGCAGCCGTGTCAAGTGAAATGTGAGACAGCGCACTAGCAGCGACCCCGGTATAGCTCTGACCACCTCTGGGGCACGGAAAACGGTCCAGCTTCGATTAGCCTCGGCTGCTATTTAAACAGCGCCGCTATCCGCTCCCCGACGATCTTATCTTCGCCATCGCCAAGCCCGAATACATGGATGGTGATCCAGTCCTCGTCGTCGCGGACGCGGGTGAAGACCGGAGGATCCCCTGCCTTCAGCTTCGCCACCACGTCATGGACCGTCAAGCCCGTCTGGGCATGATCGACCTCCAACCGCAGCCCGAAGGGCTGGTGACCAATCACGTTGTTGATCAGCTCGGCCTTCACTCCAGGTATCCCGTTTAGCTGTGCGATGATCGTCTCGCACTTGCCCTCGGCGACGGCCAATCGTTCCTCGTGGTTCTGGGTCACCCAGCGTCTAACCGCGGCCACCGTCCCAACGATCTCCTGCCGGTCCACCTTCTGCGGGCGGCCTATGCCGCGAATGCGGCGGCCCTCGTAACCGACGAAGGATTGTAGCGAAAGCTTGTGTATCGCGTCCTCTGTGCCCAACGCCAGGCCTGCCGACTGCGTGGCCCCCAGGTACTTGGCGGCTATGCACTGAAAGTCGGCGCCCATCCGCACGTACTGGCCGAATAGCTCCAGCGGATATATCTGGCCCGCGGCATCGACCATCACCGGCACGTCATGGGCGTGGGCGATCTCGATGGTTTTCTCCAGAGAGAGCGCCTGGGGATCGGGTGACTGGGCCTGAGCATAATAGTGGACCGCCGCGGTATCCGGGCCGATCGCGCGTTCCAGGTCCTCCCCGGTGGTCTTCTCCTCGGACCCGAACTCCACCAGCTTGGCGCCGGCAAGCTCCAGGCATCGGTCGTACCAGTAGCGCTGCCGCTTTTGGATGAGAATCTCGTTTTTCATACCGGTCGTGTCCGGGAGCTGCTGTATCTTGTCGTCGTCATCTCCCGCCATGAACGCGGCTGTGGCCAGGGTTAGCGCCGATCCGGCCCCGGCGGTCACATAAGCGGCCGGAACATCCAACATACCGGCGACGGCCTGGCCCGCGCTCTCCTCCAACTCCATGAGTGGTATATAGGCGCTGTCGGCCTGTTCCATGGCCTCTTTAACCTCCGGGATAGGCGTCGACCCTCCCAGCATGGTTACGCTGCCTATGGCATTGATCACGGGGACCGCCCCCAGCTCCTTGTAGATGTTTCCCCAGTCCGGTGTTGTCATCTCATACCTCCGATTAACTGACTGCCGATTGTACCGGCGTATTCTAGCATGCCAGACCCCCTCAAATGGGCACTGGCAAAGGTCGAACACGACCAACAACGCTCGGAGTGCCCGGGTAGCTCAGGCGTTTAACCCCCCGGGGTTTTCGGAGCAGCGTGTCGATAAAGACCGTATCATCCGGCTGGACTCCGACCTCTGCCCTAGCGGACATGTTGCAGGTAACGGAGTCTGAGAGGAAAGGTGAGTGTCTCCGGAAAGTAGCATTCGTTATCATCACATGCCTGATAATGCAGACTGGCTGAAATAGCGATCTCTCCGTCCTGCTCTGCACTTAGGCCCAGGCAACGGCCTTTGATTTGAAACCGGCCGGTATAGACATTTAGCTTCTCATCCAGCGCCTCAAGAAAAATCTCCTCGGGCTCAGGGTATTCGACATGGTCCAGTGCCAGGTCTTCGCCGCCGTCCAATGTCAGTTCCACTGGGATATATCCCTCCGGTAATGGACGTCCGTTGACATGTATCCTGTCGTTCAGGGAAATCTCTACCGTCAACACCGTATACTGGCGGTGGCGAACGGTCGGCGAGGCGAAGTAGGCTCGGGCCGTCAGGTCCGGCGTGGTGACGACCTGTATTTCCCCGCGGTCAATGTCCTCAACTCGGAAGGTTTCTTGCAACATGTCATTGATCGATTCACGTGTCCTGTGTGCTGCAAAGAAGCTTTTCTCCACGACACGTCCATCTTCACCGACCATGTAGGTGCCGGGATAGGGAATTCCGAACCGCACATGGTCCTGTGGTATGCATGTGTTGAGTATGCCGAATTCCTGGATGACCCGGCTCCCTTCGTCCGAGAGAAGTGGATATGTGATGTTGAATCTCTCGGCGAATTCCCTGAGGACAACCTGGGAGTCAAAGCTTATGGCAAATACCTTGATACCGTTGAGTTCTAACGCCCTCAGGTTACGTTGCAACTCGACCAGTTGCGTTTTGCAAAACGGTCACCAGGATGCGCTTCGGTGAAATAATATAAGCGCCTGGTTTCCGCCTCGAACTATCGAGTAGCGGACCGGATTTCCGAACTGGTCCGGTAGCTCAAAATCGGGGATCCGTTCGCCGATTGCCGGGCCGGTCGGGAAGTCCGGTCCATATGGGTCACCTGCGTTGACTAACTCTGCCATAATCGTTTCCTCACTGCCTGTCCAGGGCGGTGGCTCACCTCGCCCCATCTTAATTGGGTGTGGTGGCCATCCATTCCAGATGAGCCCGGCAGAGCGTTAGAGATAAACGAATCTGCCCGCATGGGCGGGTCATTACCCATTCCACGCCGTCGGCGCGATGCCCTCGATGTTGGTCTTCACATCGATGACCGCCGGCTTGCCCGCCGCCAGGGCCTGCTCGAGTGCGCCACCGAACTCGCCGGGCTTATTGACCTGGATACCAAAGCATCCCATCAACTCGGCCATCTTGGCGAAATCCCTCTCGCTGAGCTTCCAGAGATGGTCCGAACCTGTTTTTGCTCCGCCATATATCGTTTCGTTAAGATTTCGCTCCTGGTTCAGGGAGGCGTTGTTGTTAATTATCCAGACCGTGTTGATCCCGTTACGTACCGCCGTCTCAAGCTCTGTGATGTGGTACCAGACGCCGCCATCGCCGGTGAAACAGATCACAGGCCGGTCGGGGGCGGCGCATTTGGCCCCGATCGCAGCCGGCAGACCCCAACCCAACGACCCCGCACAGCGAATGTAGGACTGGCCGGGGTGTTTGAGATCGACCATCGTTCCGGTCCATATGCCTGAATGCCCGGTATCTGCGACCAGGACCGAATCGTCAGGAAGCAGGTCGGTCAACTCCTTGCAGAGCCGCTCAGGACGCATGGGCAGTTCATCGGACGTCGCCCGCGGGGATACGTCATCCCGCCAGTCACTCACCAGTTGTTGCACACGCTCCACCCACTCTCCGTGCAGTCCACCAGGAGCAGGTGCGGGATCGGCGTTGTCAATCATCTTGCGCAGCGATGCACGAACATCGCCCTGCATGCCCAGAGTAATCGGGAACGAACGGCCCAGTTCCGCGGCGTTGATATCGAGCTGCACGATCCGCGTACCCGGCCGCGGGATTCGCCAGTCGTTGGTCACCTGGCCGCCCGTGTGACTGCCGACGAAGAAGACAAGATCGGCCTCGGCAATGGTCTGGTTCGCACACGCTCGCGAGTACGATCCTGGCACACCGACGGCAAGGGGATGATCGTAGGGGAAGGTCTGCTTGGCGTTCAGCGAGGTGGCGACTGGCACGGCCAGCCTGTTGGCCAGTTCGACCAGCTCCTGCCGAGCGCTCGACGCGGTGACGCCGCCGCCCGCAACAATCACCGGTCGCTCCGCCTCCACCAGAAGGCGGATGGCCTCCCGCACTGACGACATGTCAGGTTCCGGCCGAAACGGCGGTATGCGAGTGAAGGGCTCTTCGACGATCACTTCGAACTCTGCCTCGGCACTTACCATTCCTCCAGCGATCCCGCTGAGGTCAAGGTGCGCCGGCCCCGGCGTCCCAGTGGTGGCCTCTCTGAATGCCTGCCGCAGGGGTAGTGGAAACTCTTCAACCGTGTTGACGAGCGCGTTGTATTTCGTCACCGCGTTGAATGGCTCGATGTGATCGACCTCCTGGTAGGCATGGCGGCTTTGCTGGATTTGGGGCAGGCGGCCCGTAAGGGCGATGACCGGCGAGCAGGCCAGGTAAGCGTCCTGCAGTCCCGCGGCCAGGTTGACGGCCCCGACCGATTGGGCTCCGCATACCCCGACGCGTCCGCTGACCCGGGCGTAGCCATCCGCCATGTAGGCAGCCGGCTTCTCTCCGTGGGCCATGATCCTGGCTATCCCCAACTGCTCCAGCTCAGGCATTGCATCGGGGACAATAACCGGCATGAAAAAGAAGTGGGTTACGCCGTATCCATGAAGCGTTTCAGCGAGAAAGCGGGCTCCGGTCATCCTGGGCATAAAATCAACCTCCAGTTTTGGTTGTGACGGTCACCGAGTTGTAGGCCACACCTAAGGTACGACAATCAACTGCGCGGTGCCACCCGGCTTGATCAGGCTTTCGAAGGCCTCCTGGATGCCGTCCAGCGGCACGTGGCTGTCGCTGCCGAGCATCGGCTCCACCTGTACCTGGTCCTTCTCCATGAGGGCCAGCGACACCTGCCAGTCCACCGGGTCGGCACCGTAGGCAGCCTTCAACTCCACCTCCCTCCCCACCCATGCCACTGATAGCACGGGCTCCTCCACCCAGGCCAGTGAAACGACCACGACCTGCCCCTCACGCCGTACCACCTCCATGGCCTGCTGGAGAGTGCCGATGGCTGCCGAGCATTCGAATACAACGTCTGGGCCCAGACCTCCCGTCAGGTCCAACATCTCCGCGACCACATCCGCGTTGACCGGATCGATCACAGCGTCCGCGCCCAACTGCCGGGCCGCTGCCGCTCGGGCCTCGACCGGCTCGGATACGTACACGGCCGCTGCGCCCGCGGCCCTTGCAGCCTGCAAGCACATCAGGCCGATGGGCCCGGCGCCTACCACGACCACCCTGTCTCCCAAGCGTAGTCTGGAAAGCCTCACCGCGTGTACGGCGATCGAGCAAGGCTCGACCAGCGCCGCCGCGTCGTCGGATACGCCTTGAGGTATGGGAAGAACGCCCCACGCGGGGCGGACGACGTACTCGGCGTAACCTCCAAAGACCTGGGACTGAAACCCGAAAGTCCTGGCCGAGTAGCGCTCCGCGCGCGACGGGGGTAGCTGTGCGCCTGCCGGCCGTGCGCCGCCGCCGCCGATCACGCGATCTCCGACTGTCCACTGGTCCACGGCCTCACCCAGGCCGACCACTATGCCACAGAACTCGTGTCCGATCACGGCCCCCGGCCGCAACATGCCGTGCTGAAAACGGTGGACGTCGGAGCCACAGATGGCGCATTGAGTTACACGGATCAGGACCTCGCCGGGTCCGGGACTGGGCGTCGGAATCTCTTCCACGACCAGACGCTGTTTTTCTTTGAACACGGCTGCTTTCACGGCGTTTCCTTTAATCCCGGTAGCGCCCTCATCGGCGTATTCTAAATAACCAGCTTGGCGGCTTCAAAGGCGTCCTCGGCCAGCACCAGACCGTGCCCCGGCCGGTCGGGCACGTCGACGTATCCGTCCTTCGGAACGATCGGCTCCTGGTATAGCTGCGTGACCGCTTCGAGGGACCCGCTGAACTCGTACGAGAACTCGTGTGGTCGGACCGCATGCTGGTACCCGGCGTACACCGCCAGACTGGCCGCGCTGCTGATCCCCGCCGACGGACAGTGGGGCATCATCGGCTTGTTGAACGCCTCGCAGAGCGTGAACACCTTCCGGAGCCCTGTAACCCCGCCGGCCATAGCGATGTCGGGCTGTACGATGTCCGGGTCGCCGACGAGTATGAGGTCGCGGAAGTTGTAGAGCGACCTCTCGTTCTCCCCGAAAGATACCGCTACCTTCAGCGCGTCCACCACCTGTTTGAGTCCCAGGTAGTCGTACTGGGGTATCGGCTCCTCGAAGTGAGCCAACCCCAGGCTCTCCATGTAGCGGCCCTGCTGAATGGCGGTGGACACGGTATACCCGTTGTTGGCGTCAAAGCTGAGGGGTACGTCGACAGGCAGGAATTCGCGACAGGCGTCGAACATCTCCAGGTCTTTGCGCGGGTCGGTATCCAGCCGGTTGTTGTACCAGTCCATACGTATCTTGAAGGCCTTGTACCCCAGGTCCCAGCCCGTTTTGACCTTGTCCAGCATCTCGCCGGGCGTGCACTGCCATCCAAGGCCCGAGCTCCAGTAGACCGGGACACTCTTTCTCGCCGCACCTCCAAGCACCCGGTAGAGAGGCAGCCCGACGGACTTGGCTGCGATATCCCAGAGCGCCGTGTCCACCGCACCCATTCCCGTGCTCTGGAGCCCGCCCGGGCCCAGGGCCTTCGTCTCGGTCCACATACAATCCCATATCTTCTGGGTATCACGCGGGTCCAGGCCGATGATGCGTGGCCCGATGATGTCCTCGATAAAGGGCTTCAGGGCCTCCCAGAACCGTCCGCTGCACTCCCCAAGACCTTCGATACCCTCATCTGTCTGAACGCGTACGATCATAGGTCCGATTTTTAGGGGTGTGGCGCAAACTGACGTGATCTTCATCGGTCCCCCCTGGCTGTCAGCGATTCCGCCGGCGACACACACGGCTCAACCGACTTATCGCTCTCAGGTATTACTCATCAATGGCCACCGCATTGACCGCGTCCTCGTTTAGCACCAGGCCGTGGCCGGGGCGGTCGGAAAGCTGGATATAGCCGTCTTTGGGAATCAGCGGCTCCTCGAAAATCCCAGTCGCGGACCCCAGTGAGCCCGCAAACGCCCAGGTGTACTCGTGGGGCAGGGTAGCGTTGACCTGCGTCGCATACAGATGGAGGGTAACGATGTTCTGGATGCCGGCCCCGGGAGCATGGGGAAGCACCGGTTTGTTGAACGCCTCGCAGAGCATAAACACCTTGCTCATCCCGGTGACGCCACCGGTCAGAGCCAGGTCCGGCTGCACGATGTCCGGGTCGCCCGTCAGGATAAGGTCCCTGAAGTCCCACAGAGTGTTCTCCAACTCTCCCGACGAGACGGGGACGTCCAGGGCGTCGACGACCTGTTTCAGGCCCAGGTAGTCGTACTGGGGCAGCGGCTCCTCTAAGTGCGTGGCACCCAAGTCCTCGAAACGCTTCCCCTGCTCGATGGCCGTCGAGACGGTGTACCCGTTATTGGCGTCGACGCTGAGCCTGCACCCGTCGCCGACCAACCGCCGGCAGGCCCGAAATCGCTCGATATCCCCAGCCGGGTCCCGGTCCTGACGGTGGTGCATCCACTCGAGCCGGAGCTTGAACGCGGTGAATCCCGCTTCGAGCCCTTCGCGCATAGCCTCGACCAGCTCCTCCGGTGAGCCAGGGTCGCCTCCGCCTTGACGCCAGCCCTTCCAGCCCAGGCCGGTGCTCCAGTAGAGAGGTATCCGGGTCCGCGCCGCGCCGCCGAGCATCTGGTACAGGGGCTGGTCTCGCGACTTCCCGGCGATATCCCAGCATGCCATGTCAATCGCGGCCATGCCCGTCAACTGGAAACCGCCCGGCCCGAGCCACTTGGACGGCGGGAACATCATGTCCCACAGCCGCTGGGTGTCCCGTGGGTCCATTCCCACGACAATCGAGCCGCAGTCATCTTCAATGAAGGGCTTCAAAGAACGCCAGTTACGATTTGAGCATTCGCCGACACCCTCGATCCCCTCGTCGGTGTTTACACGCACGAGCAGGGACCCCGTCTTGATCGGTATCGCCTTGACAGAGGTTATCTTCATTTCACTACTCAATCATGGAACGAACCTATGATATAGGACACCGCCTCCTTCTGGGAATTACCCCATTTACACTGAAACCTACTCCAGTGGCCGCAGGAGGATCTCGCTCATCGATATCCTCGGCCGCTGGGGCGGGACCCTATCGGAATATCCCACCGGCAGGACTATCACCGGCACGATGTGGTCAGGCAGACCGAACAGTCCCGTGATCTCCCCCTCGTCCCCGAGCGCTCCAACCCAGCAGCTTCCCAATCCCATCGAGGTGGCCGTCAACACCATATGCTCGATCGCGATGTAGACGTTGGCCATGGCCGACCTGAGCACCTCCGACGGCTCAGGTTCGGCAATGGTCCGCTCACGGTATGACGGGTCGGAGAAACGCCCCGACAGGGTCTCCAGCACTCCTGCGCCAACATATTCCTGCAGTCGTGCCTTTCGACTGGCCGCCGAGTAGGCCGTCAGGTCCGCGCAGCAGACGAACACCACCGGGGCCTCCTCGATGAATGCTTGCCCCAGGCAGATCTCCTTGAGCCGTTTCTTCTCCTTGGGGTCAGTGGTTACCAAAAATCTCCACGGTTGGCGGTTGCTGCCCGATGGCGCGAGGCGGGCGGACTCCAGGAGCCGGTCGATGATCTCTCGGTTCAACGGATCGGGCTTGAACTTACGAATACTGCGCCTTTGACTTATGGCCTCTTCCAACGACAACATGACACCCTCCGTCCAGTTTGTCCGCCACATGGCATTCCAGCTGCTCGCTTACGTCGGTGATGGGTATTATTTCGTTTGCCTGCCCTCTCTGCGGAGCGAACCGAGGTCGCGCCGTCGTCCCGTCACCAGCCGATATCGGTCAGGGCGACGACGCTAGACTCAATGCTCGCATCGGGTTTTGAATCTATGATCTCAAGGATCGGGGGTTTCCGATAGTCGATTATGTCCAGGGCGGCACGGAAGGTGTCGAACCGAACCACGCCCGCTCCCGCGGGGTCGTGGCGCCAGACGTCATGCCCCGTGTCGGAAAGGTGGACTTGCGCCAGTCGCGGTGCCAGGAGGCAGACGGCTTCGGTGATGTTTTCGCGTACGTACTCGCCGTTTGCAACATCGTACACCACTCCTATGCGATCGTTACCATATTCGGCCAGGGTCTCGTGCAGCTGTCGGGCCGTTGACAGAAAGGCGGGGGGTATGGGTTCCATAAGCACCTGCACGCCCAGACGGTCGCCAAGTGTACTAAGGTCATCCAATGCCTCAAAGAAGTAGCCGCGCATGACATCGGCCGGCAGAGGCATGAGCGGGTTCGCCTTTCCTGAGCCGACCACGACCCCCGCGATGCCCAGATCGCCCGCCAACTCGAACACGGACCGGAGGATCGCCCGTGAATACTCCCTCGTCTCCACACAGGCGCCGGCCACGTTGATGTCGATGTTCGGCATGTTGAGCGAGACGATCTTCAAGCCGGCGCTCGAAAGGAATCGACCGAACTCACGCCTTGCGGGGGCGTCTAAATCCGCCGGCCAACAATGCCCCGGATACATCATCAACTCGAACGTGTCGAATCCGCGTTCCGCCAAGTGTTTCAAACACGTCTTTGCGTCGAAGGTCTGCGTGTAGGAATAGGTGTTGATTGCGAACCGTCTGGAGTCGATGCCTGTCATCGCATTTACCTCACTCAATCGAGCTTCTATTCACCGTGCGCAGGGTGGCCCCATCACTCTTGCCAACCGTCCACACGCGGAGCATCATGTGATGCGGCAACGATGCCGCAGACAGGACTATTCATCGAAATCCCCACTTTGGGCTGCGGGAACCCCAGAGGACCACCTACCCTCGGCTTTCGATGATGGTACGGACACCCCGGAACGCTGTCAATCGACCTGGTAAGCCCCCATGGACCCCCATCGGCGTGGCCCCTTTCCTCTGGACCGGAGGAATCAGATACGGTGGAGACATCAATGCCCGGAAGGTATTTCCCCTTGCCATTTGTCCACAGCTTACTCACTATCCCCTAGCGTCGCACTCCTTCATCTCATCGAGGGTATCCTTGACCCTGAGGTCACTGGCGGCAATACAGGGCTCCTTTCTGACCAGTGTGCGACATTGTGCATTGACGCTTTGGAAGTATCGCAGCGATAATTGACGCCACATGGACACTAACTGGACACCCTGGCACCCGAGACCCGCGGATAAGATTATCCGCCGTCCCCGTGCTGATCAACTGCATCCTGTTCACATCGAAGTGACGCCGCGCCGTGCCCGCCCGTTGGTGCTGAACCCCCCCTTGATTCTGGTCTACGCGTTTGCGGCCCTGGTTGGCATTGGCACAACGCTCCTGGTTATGCCGTTCGCCCACAAAGGGGATGGATTCGCTCCTTTCATAGACGCGCTGTTCACCGCGACGTCGGCGGCCACGGTGACAGGTCTTGTCACCCAGGATACGCCCAGCTTCTGGACCATACCTGGGCAGGCTGTGATCATGGTGCTGATGTTCGCCGGCGGGCTTGGCATCATGACCATCGTCGGTTCTCTGTTCGTCCTCGCCGGGCAACGTACCGGACTGACTCAACGCATGGTGATGCGGGAGACCATTGGCACATCGGCATTCGACAACATCACAAGAATCACCGTGCAGATCATCCTCGGGGCGGTGGCCATTCAACTCGTTGGCTTCCTGGTGCTGCTCATAAGACTCGTCTTTCTCTACACCCTCGGAGATGCAGCCTGGCACGCGCTGTTCCAGGCAGTCTCGGGATTCAACAACGCTGGTTTCACGTCTCTACCAGAAAGCAGCAACCTGTCCGCGTTCCAGACAGACATCGCCATTGTGGGGCCGATCGCCGTATTAGTCGTGCTGGGCAGCCTGAGCTATTTGGTGATGCGGGACGTAGTCGTGCGTCGCCGATTCCCCAAGTTCACATTGAACACAAAGCTGGTTCTAGTCTTCACCGGAGCGCTGCTTCTCGTTGGCACAGCCATATTCTACCTGTTCGAGGTCGGCAACGACGGTTCCATTGGCAGACTCTCTTCCTTCGACAAGCTAGTCGCAGCGGTATTTCACTCCGTCAACCGGACAGCCGGTTTTACTACGGTGGACTTCGGCCAGACGACGGACCAGACGAATCTGTTCTATGCGGTGTTGATGGCAATAGGGGGTGCGTCGGCGTCGGTGGCCGGCGGCATCAAGGTGAACACCTTTGCGGTGTTCGTCATCGCCTTGCTGGTATCGTTTCGGGGACAGACCAGTGTGTCCGCTTTCGGCCGAACGATCCCTGACATCCAGGTCCGATGGGCCATGGTCTTAGTGGTCCTCTCCTTCATTGGAGTTGCCCTGGTTACCCTGACTTTGACGGCGGTCGAGCGAGAGTATCCGTTCCTGGACCTCATGTTTGAGGCGGTCTCTGCTTATGCGACGGTGGGGTTTAGCACGGGGTTGACCGGCGACCTGTCGATCGTAAGCAAACTGGTGCTTACACTCGCTATGTTCATCGGCAGGGTGGTTCCGCCGATGGTCATTGTTGTGGCACTTTCGCAGCAACAAAGTTCAGACCTGTTCAGGTACCCGAGGGAAAACGTGGTATTGGGTTAGGCCGGGCGAGTCCACCGGGTACGATGTGCCACTGCAAGCCCAACCCCCGGTCGTTGAAGGCCTCTTCTGATTTTTCCACGTCCCACATTTTTAACCCTCAAGCCACTTCCTCTGCCTTCTTGACGGTTGTAGAATTGCTGCCGGTAGATTCATGGCAATCCCTTCACGAACAACACCGAGGGCAGTACGGACACTGCCCACGTTTCATGCGTTTCAAAACCGCAGCTACCGCCGCCTGTGGCTCGGAGGCTTCTTCTCCTCCGCGTCCCAGATGATGTTGATAACGCTGCTGGTCTGGTTCGTACTGGAACAGACCGACTCCCCATTCCTGGTCGCCCTGGTCGGATTCTTCGCCTTCGCTCCAACGCTGATGCTGGGAGCGTTCGGAGGGTTGCTGGCGGACCGGGTAGACCGCCGGCGGTTGCTGGTCACGACTAACTCTATAAATTTGATTGTCGCGGTGACGATGACGATTGTGTTAAACACAGACCTGGAGCGGTACTGGCAGGCCTACCTTGTCATATTTGCTATAGGGACCGGGAGGGCGCTGGACTTTCCGTCGCGGCGGTCAGTGATCCATGACCTTCTGGGCGACTCGGCGGTGACCAATGGTATTGCCCTGGACTCGGTGGGTATGTACTCCAGCAAGATGCTCGGTCCCGCTGTTGCGGGCGGCCTGATCACGCTGGTGAATGTCGCCGGCGGATTTGCGGTGGTCAGCGGGTTTTACCTGGCAGCGGTGGCCCTGATGTGGTCGCTGAAGCTGGTGGAGGATACGACAACCAGGCGAGTGCCTGGAGAAATCCAAAGAGGCGATGGCCCCAGCACGAAGGAGCAGGCAGGTAGGCATCTCACCGGCGCGCGGGAGATAGCGATCAATCTCGCCCGGGGGTTTCGTTACGTACGGGGAGAAAACGTGATACTGGCGACTGTCCTGATCACGGTGTTGATGAACCTGTTTCTCTATCCATACCAGCAGATGGTGCCCATCATCGCTCGGGACATGCTCAACGTCGGGCCGGGCCTTATGGGAGTGCTTCTATCGGCCGAAGGGATAGGGGCGATGGTTGGCGCGATCGCCATCGCAAGCTTAGGTCACTTCCGATATCAAGGACGAGTCTACATCGCCGGGACGATGCTGGCTATGGTTTCGCTGCTGGTGTTCTCCTTCTCACGACATTACGGCATCTCGATTGCTTTACTGGTGGTGCTGGGACTCGGAGCGGCGGCTTTCGGCACGATGCAGGCGACGATCGTAATGCTGGCTGCCCGGACGGAGATGCGGGGGAGAGCGTTAGGGATCATAAGTCTGGCTATCGGCACCATGCCTCTGGGCTCACTGATGATCGGAGGCATTGCCACCGTGACGAGCCCGAACTTTGCCATCGGGCTGACCGCGGTGCTGGGCCTGGGGTTGGTCGCAACCGTGGTGCTACTGATGCCTTCGCTCAGGGGGCGCATCGTGCCCGACGAGAGTCATGCGGCCAACACCAGGGAGCCTGTTACAAGGACGGCGGTTGTGGAGTGAGTGGGGCCAGGGTGACTAGAGGTTATCGAGCTTTGTTGACGCCTGTGGCACGCCAGCGATAATGGGACTGCGATAAACTTTCCTGTGCGTCCTCGGCTCGGGTCTTTCCGATATCGTTACCGACACGGTCCCTGCCTTTGTGGGACTGACTAACGAGCCGTACGAAGATGAAGGGCAGATCCAAGACAAACAGGCGATTGGACCTAAACTATTATAAGGTATCGATATTGGGAGTATCCAAGCCACACCAGGGCCGTGGCGAGCAACAGGACGCCGACAGTCCGGGCGATGACCAGGACTCTACCCATGTCGAAGAGCGCGTCCCCGACGCCGAAGAGCGCAGTCCCGATGCCGAAGAGCGCGGCCCCGACACCAAGGAGCACTGAAGACCATCGCGGGAAGATTCTTGCACGGATTGAAGCAACGGCGAAGACAAGAAAGCCTCCCATGAACAGCAGGCCTGAGGCAAGAAACGTGACGAGGAATGCCGGGTCTTCAAATAGGGGTCCTTCCAGGTCCACCAGCGTTGGCGCCTCGGCGGAGAGGACCGGCCAGACGAAGGTCTCTTCTAGCTGTATCCACGCCAAAAGTAGTCCACCGAAAAACGCTGTCAAGAATCCCACCAGCCCCGTCAATCCAATTCTGCTCGCTTGGCTGGCATACAGACCAATCAGGGTTAATGGCAACAGGATTGAGGCGAGTGACCCCAGAACGTTGTATTCCGTCCAAAAGTCATCTCTGACCATGTCAACCAACTCAAATCCGCTGGTCAAGGAGGGTGCAATACTTGCAAGAAGGCCCGACCAGATCAGGAACAGACTGCCCGTAATGACGGTCATGACTCCGTTCCACTTGATCAGCTTGGACATCGTCAACGCACGTACCTCCAGTGTAAGGGGTGGCCAACATCGTATTTGAACCGGCCGTCTAGAGTAAACTTCTTCCACTTTACGGCTTGCCAGATGGCCAGTTCTGGAAAGTCGGACTCACATGGCCAAGAGGACAGGCAGCCCGTGTATCAGGTGGAATTCAGCCCTCTAATGGGATGGCATCTCGAATAGAAAAGTCACCGATCATGTTGTCTGACCTCAGGCCTTCCCTCGGTACTCTGTGCATTGGGCGGCCAACGAGCTATTGAACTACAGTGGGTATCGTCCCAGAGAAGCACAACTGATTGACGTCGGGAGCCCGTGCAGATTGTACTAAATGAACGCAAGAGTTCGATAGTGGTCCGGTCGGGGTACCGCAGCTCCACCTAACCTTGGCATGGTACACCAGATGTCCGCTGACCTTCATCAACCTGACTGCCGGCACCGCAGCTCGTTCTGGCTGCCAGCATGGTCCCTGACCTTGAGGAACTAATATAACGAGTGATACATAGATTGGGGGACCGGCCACTGTAGCCGGGGCTGACGAATCTGACCGCGAGTGTCAGGGTATGAAAGGACCTATGTTCGATGAACGGCGATGAGAGGGCGTTACGGGCGTTGCGCTTCGAGGCCACCGACTGTGTGCCGACCTGGGGTGGGTGGGTAGCCAGCGCTGGCTTCTTTGAATATGTGACGGGCAGAAAATTCTGGGATGCGCCCCGCTCAGTTGCCTTCGAGGCATACCGTAAACTGGAAGTCGACATGGTGCTTCAGGGCATCTACTTACCCGCCGAACCGGAGGAATGGCGTAGGCACACAACCGAGGTATTGGACGGGGCCAGCAAGTTCAGATCAGCGGACGATGTGGTCGCCTACGTGGAATCGCTCCCGGACCCGGATAGCCTTGAGAGAGAATTTGACTTCGAAGGCAAGTTACGGTGTATCCAGGGCGAATATCTGAAGCTTCAGGAGGAGCTTGGCAACAACATACTGTGCCTGCCCTCGTGTAAAGATGCGAAGTTCACCTGGTACATGGATTTTGGGTATGAAAGCTATCTAACGGCCATGGCGCTCTACCCTGATGTTATGAATAGGCTATTCCATTATTCTGCCGAGGAGTCCCGTCTTCTCAACATGGTGCTGGTTGAACTTGTCAAGCAGGAACAGCTTCCCCCATTCTTCTTCACCGGGCAGGACATCTGCGGGCACCAGGGTCCAATGGTCTCACCGGGCCTGCTACGCTCCATATTCTTTCCCGCTGTCCAGCACGCCCTAGGACCGCTTGTGGACATTGACGCCGACATCATATGGCACTCAGACGGCTACATCCTGCCGATCCTCGACGATCTGATTGGATGCGGCGTAAGCGGGTTCCAGGGATTCCAGGAACGGTCCGGATATAGCATCGGGGAGATTGCCCGTCACGAGGTCCGGGCGGGTCGCAAGCCGATTCTCCTAGCCGGACTCCGTGTCGATACAGTACTGCCCTTTGGCACCGTGGACGATGTGGAACGGGAGATCGAGCGGATTATTCGTGATGCGGGCGAGGGTGGCGGGCTGGTGATTGGAACGGCGAACACAGCCGGCCCGGATTGCCCAAACGAAAACCTGGAGACGATTTACACATATACGCACACTGTAGACTGTCAGTCATAATGGGACTACGAGAATCTTACCCGAACCCTCCTAGGCTCTGGCCTGACCCCTGAATAGAGATCATACCGCAACTTCGACAGCCGATTCCTTTGCTCCGAAACGATTACCTCTCGCATTCGATTTCGATTTACGGCGAAAATTGACTACCGCCGATTAGCACTTTACGAGGGCTGGCCACATGGAAGCTGTCGCTGATTCACGTTCGCGTTTCCGAAAACTTTTGACAACACGGGGGTTCGTCGCCCTCGTCACCGTCAACGCCCTCGGTTTTGGCGGCGAGCAGATGCGAATCGCTGCTCAGTCGTGGTGGATCCTCGACGAGGGCGGCTCTAATACCGCGGTCGGACTGGCAGCGGGTCTCAGGGTGGTCCCGGTTGTTCTGATTAGCCTGTACGCGGGAGTCATGATCGACCGGTTTGGCGGCAAGCGGGTTTTGTTTGTCGGGCAGTGGCTACTGGTCGCGCTGGCCTTGGCAACGGCGCTTGTCCTGCTGTCAGACGGGAGCAAAGTCTGGCACATCGTAGCGCTTTCCACCGTCGCTGGAGCGACCATCGCTATCGTAATCCCGGCCACTCAACCGCTGATGCCGGAGATAGTACACACCGACTTTCGCCCGGCGGCCAATTTGCTAAACCAGATCGGTCCCTCTGCCGGCCGCACATTGGGTCCGTTGCTCGCCGGAATACTGATAGCAGTACGTAACGCGGCAACTGCGTTCTTCGGTCTGACTGCGGTATACGTCGCGGCCGTCGTGGCAACTATGAGATTGCCGGGCGGTCGGGCTGAAGCAGCGCCGCCCGGCTCGGCGATTCAGCAGATCGCTGATGGGTTTCGATACATCCGCCGGACCCCGGCTCTTTTCTGGCTACTGTTTCTGATGACATTTTCCTATATTTTCTGGGGCATGATAATGCCGCTCGTGCCCGCGATAGCCGTGGAAGTGCTCGAACCGTCTGAGGTCCAGTTCGGTTGGATGTGGGGAGCGATATCGATCGGCCAGGCGTCGCTCGCGATACTGCTGGCTTCGGTCGGCGGTATCAGGCGCAACGCGGTCGCGATGGTTGTTGCCTCATTGATATTCAGCCCATGCCTCGTTTTGTTCGGCCTCACACAGACCTATATGCTCGCTCTCATCTTCCTTGTCGGAATCGGGCTCGCGTTCCCTTTGTGGATTGCGGCAGGATCGACGCTGCTGCAGAACTTTACGGCACCGGAGTACCGCGGGCGCGTCATGGCGGTCTATGCCATAGCGTTGCAGAGCCTTTCAGTTTCCTGGCTCCTCGGTGGATGGCTGATAGATGTGGTCGGTATATTCCCGACGGTGCTGGTGGCGTTGGGAGGCGGCTGGACCGTGCTGATCACCACGATGACCACGTCAAAAGAGTTGCGTTCTTCGTGATGAACATCGTCAACGCGCACCCGCGATTCGATTCTGCAGACTCAGACAAGTTTCCACCATAAAATAGCTTGCCGGCGGCCGACTGGAAGTAATCGATTAAGTTCTTTGCAGATACACCGAAGGTAAAAAAAGCTCGAACTCCCGCTAGAATCCTAAGGCGCCACCTCGCGTTCTTGGTCAAGTTCAGCCGCTCATCCTGCTCTAAAAAGATTCCCTTGTGGAACACCCGGGAGCAGCCCGTTCGGACCTAAGCCCCCTGTGTCAGCGGGGGCAGCTCACCTAGCGTAAGAAATTTCTCCATTACTGTCGGAAAGCCATTTATTCTGTGTACAGGGTCACTGTCATTATGCGACAGTAATTCATGCAAGCCGGTTAATCACAAATTCCCCGTCCTTCATGATCACGGAGAGGTGCTTTCCCTGTTCTGTCAGCAGGGATATGTCTTCCAGTGGATTCCCATCAACTATCAGGATGTCGGCCAGGGCCCTGGGTGAGATTACACCTAGCTCGCCCTGCATGTTTAGAATCTCGGCGTTTGTGATCGTTGCGCTCTGGATAACTTCCAGCGGTGGAAACACTTCTGACCTTATCAAAAACTCCTGCGACTGACGGTCGTGTAGCTCTCCCAGCAGGTCCGTACCGAAACCCAGCTTGACACCAGCCTCCCTGGAGATTTTCAGCGAGGTCAACCCCGCCTCAAGAACGTCTCTGACCTTACGCTGA